>NZ_JBFUIR010000025.1:0-101637 GCF_056401755.1 Pseudomonas sp. P4_D7
CGCTGAGGCGGCGGTGCAAATGGAAGGGCAGGCGGAAACCATCAGCGAGCGGCTGGCCGCAGTCGGTCTGGATGACTATCACCAGCGCATCTACGATCTGGCCCGCGAAGGGGCGAGCCAGATTGCCGCACGTTTCGAGGCGGATGTCGAACAAGGAAAGATTAGCCTCGAGGATCTGTTTGATCGCCAGTATCAGCCGATCCCGAATACCCAACCGGCGAAGTTTCAGACCCGTTTCGACCGTTACACCGATCAGGTGCTGCCGGCAATTCAGGAGCCATTGTTGCCGCGTCACGAGGGGTTGGTGTTCGCTATTGCCTGCACGCAGCAAGGTTATGTGCCGACGCACAATCAGCTCTTCAGTCAGCCGTTGACTGGCGATGCGCAGGTCGATGCGGTGAACAATCGCACCAAACGCAAGTTCGCGGATCGCACCGGTATTCGCTGCGGCAGCCATCAGCAACCGGTGCTGTTGCAGACTTACACCCGCGACACCGGTGAACTGATGCATGACCTGTCGGTGCCGATCATGATCAAGGGCCGGCACTGGGGTGGATTGCGTTTGGGCTATAAGCCGGAGAAACCGCGCTGAGGGATTGTTACTTGCGGTGCAATGAAGCTGTGCACGGAGCTTGCTGTTTCCGCTCGAAAGAAACCATTAATCTGCCCGCTTAGTTAGGTTGCTAATGATTTCGGGGGCTGCATGCAGTGCAGAGTTGATGTTGCTGTGATGATCGGCAGTGGCGTGCCGGCCGGTTTGCGCGCGTTGGGGCAGAGCGTGTGCTGGGTGGTTTTGCTCAATGGCGAGCGTCGCGGTACCGCGTTTGCCAGTCGCAACGAGGCCGAGGAGTGCAAGGCTGCGTGGCTCGCGCAGTTGCACGCCGAGCCGGTTGACAGCCTTCACTGAGCCCTGGTTATTTGCCTCGGTGCAGGCGGACATTCAGTTCATCGACCATCACCGCTTCCTCTCCATCGGCCCTTAGCCATTCCTTGAGCAGTTGCGCCTGTTGCGGTGACCAGAAATCGGCGTCAATCAGTTTAATGTTGGCGTCCAGTGGATGTGCCTCGATGAAATCGTCGATTGCGTTACCTTCTGAAGGCAACCCCAGTTGATCGAACAGGGTTTTCAGATCGTATGCTGGCAGTTCCATCGTGTACTCCTTCAATAGGCGCCGGTAGGGCGCAGTTGATCGCTCTCTTTATCTGAGGCATCCACTCGCCAGGAGTTCGATCTTTGACTCAAGTGAGCGGGCGAGGGCGCAGGCTTCGTTGTGATCTTCACGGAAACCTCTTACGCGCCCGGTCGATGTTTCCTTTATATGGAAGAAAGCGTTGCCGGCGGGTACCACTTGGAAACGCGGGTAATCGTCGTTGATAGGGGGGGCACTTAGTATCAGCGGCGATTCGATCCGGGCGTCAACGGTCATGGCAAAGTGAGTCCGAGTGCACATATGAAGTCCTTTTCATCAGTTGGCCGGTATTTACCGGCCGTTTCGGGTAGTCGGAATGAGCATCGCTGCTCTAGAATCGCCAGTACCTGTTGACGACAGGGCTTATCTAAAGCAATTTTTCGCCAGCGATATGTCGGAGAAGTGCTTTTTTTCGTGAGAATTTTCCCTAAAGTTCGTAGTCAGACTGCTCTTGCCGACGCTGAGGATTTTTCCTTCAGGTTTTGGCGACATCGGGATGAGTTTCCCGAGTGACAATCCAGTAGTCTTACCAACCTCGCGTTGAATGAGCACTCTGCTCGATTCGGGCTTTATTGATTTGTTTGCAGTGACATCGGCCTGGCCGTTTTTTTGCCGTGCGCGTTTTCCGTGTGCGGTTTTTTCAGATGTGGGGATGTTTCTTTGGCAGTCAGTAATCTCGATATGCATGCTTTGTTCGTGTTGGGTGATTTGCGTGCAAAGCTGGTCAAGCTGTTCCAGTCGCGTTTTGTTTACATCACCGAGCAGAACGCCGAAGGCATTTACGTGGCCGAGATCGACACCGAAAGTGCCTTGGTGGTCGATGACAAACCGGGGCTCAAGCTTAAGGTTGGCGATCATTTCAGTGCATCGGTCTTGCCCAGCCGCGAAGGCGGCAAGATGGATCTGCGTTTTCGCGAAATCAAACTCACGGTCTATGGACTGGGCGATTACGCTTTCGTCGATACCGCTGACGGGCACGCCATCCTGTTCAAGGAAGGCCATAGCGTGGTGACCGTGTTCGCCGCCCATGAGCAATTGCAGGAAGGCCTGACCAAAACCCTGAAAGCCGTTACGGCCAAAGCCGCCAAGTGGCGCAAGGGCGAACTGGTGACGTTCAAGGCCAGCGAGTGAGCCGCGCGGATTTCCATGCGCAGAACCTCGACACTGCACGCGAGGAAGCCCAGCGGTTGTTCGCCGCCAAGGCGGAACTGCAAGGTGCCTGGCTGAATTGGCTGGCTGCGCAGATCTATCAGTTGCGCCCCGCGGAATACGCCAGCATGGTCAGACGCGAGCTGCAAAGCCTGCAGGAAAAGTCTGATTCATAACCTCGTCCGCAGCATGACCCGGAAAAAGCAGGAACCTCGGCTACAGTCAGTTGACTGAGTATTCAGAGGCTTGCGGTCTTCTGTCAGGCCATCCTGCCATTGCTGTGAACAGCACGAGGTGCAATGCATGAACGGATTTCGACGGTTATTGGCTGCCAGCGTGGCCACGTTTGGTTTGCTGGCATCAGCGCCATCGGTGCTGGCCGCCCAGGCGCCGATCCACTTTGCCGACCTGAACTGGGAAAGCGGCAGCCTGATTACCGATGTTCTGCGGGTCATCGTTGAGAAGGGCTACGGCTTGCCGACCGACACCTTGCCTGGCACCACCATCACGCTGGAAACCGCACTGGCCAACAATGACATTCAGGTCATTGGCGAGGAGTGGGCCGGGCGCAGTCCGGTGTGGGTCAAGGCTGAGGCCGAAGGCAAAGTCGTCAGCCTGGGCGATACCGTCAAAGGCGCTACCGAGGGCTGGTGGGTGCCGGAGTACGTGATCAAGGGCGACCCGGCCAAAGGCATCAAGCCGCTGGCGCCGGATCTGCGCAGCGTCAGTGATCTGAAAAAGTACAAGGACGTGTTCAAGGATCCGGAAACCCCGAGCAAGGGGCGTTTCCTCAATAGTCCGATCGGCTGGACGTCGGAAGTGGTCAACAAGCAGAAGTTGACGGCTTATGGTCTGCAGGACGATTACACCAATTTCCGCAGTGGCTCCGGTGCGGCACTGGACGCTGAGATCAGTTCTTCGATTCGTCGCGGTAAGCCGGTGCTGTTTTACTACTGGTCGCCAACACCGCTACTGGGCAAGTTCAAACTGGTGCAACTGGAAGAGCCGCCATTTGATGCCGAAGCCTGGAAGACGCTAACCGATGCGGATAATCCCAATCCGAAACCGACCCGGTCGCTGGCTTCGAAGCTGTCGATTGGTGTGTCGACGCCGTTCCAGAAGCAGTATCCGCAGATTGCCGAATTCTTCAGCAAAGTGGACTTTCCGATCGAGCCGTTGAACAAGGCGTTGGCCGAGATGAGCGAGAAGCACACGGCGCCGCGTGATGCGGCGGTGGCCTTCATGAAGGCCCACCCGGATGTGTGGCAGGCGTGGTTGCCGAAGGATGTGGCGGAGAAGGTTTCGGCTGATCTTAAATAGAGGCCTTAGCGGCCGGCCTCTTCGCGAGCAAGCTCGCTCCCACAATGGATATGTGTCGTTCACAACACTGTGGGAGCGAGCTTGCTCGCGAAGCTCTTAAAATTTCGTCATCACCGCCAATTCGAAGGTACGCGGTGTCCCGAGGTAATACGCCGGCGAAACATGCGCAAACTCGGCATACACCTCATTGGTCAGGTTACGCACGCGCCCGGTGACGGTGGTATGCGAATCAACCTTGTAGCTGAGAAAGCTGCCGAACAATGTGTACGACGGCACGGTCATGGTATTCGCAGTATCGGCATACACCGACGCCACATATCGTGCATCCACCCCACCTTGCCATTGCGGCGAAAAATCATAAGTCAGCCACAGATTGCCAACCCGATCCGGCACGTTGGTCGGCGTGTTGCCCTTGCGTGATACCACCGCGCCGGCGGCATTCTTTTCGGTGAAATCATCGTATTGCGCATCGACCCAAGCGAAGTTGCCTTCAGCCAGCAGCTTGTCGGTGATCCGCAACGAGCTGGCGATCTCTAACCCTTTCGACGTCTGCTGACCGACCGGAATACTGCTGGTCGGGTCCAGCGGATCGGTCACGGCGAAGTCCTTTCGCTCAATGGTGTAGGCCGCAATCGTCGCCGAGCCGCGCCCGTTCAGATAATCAAATTTGCTGCCAATCTCCCATTGCTTGCCGGTGGAAACGTCGAAGTCCTGCGTGCCGTTCGGTTGCTCGGCGGCGGTGCTGTATTGCACGTAAACGTTGGCCGACGGAATGAATTGGTACGTCAGGCCAGCGCGGCCGGTGACTGGTTCCCAACTGCGCTTGAGGTGTTTCGGGTTGGTAGCGGTTACCGTGCGATGGTTGGTCACGTCGAGGTCAATGTCGTCATAGCGCAGACCGGTGAGCAGCGACAGGTTGTCGGTCAACGCCAAACGGTTTTCCACGAACAATGCCTTGGTGGTGACCTCGTTGGTTTTGTCGCTGATCAATTTCGGGTTGGTACCGGGAATGTCGTAGAAGTGCCCCGGACGGTAGTTGTCCGGATCCACCGTGCTCGCACCTTTGACGTTCAGTGGTGAGTTAGTGGTCTGGTTGACCTTGTATTCGAAGCCCCCCGACCACGTCGTATCGAGACCGAACAGCGTGTTGTCATGGCGCAACTCGAACTGGTTGCCGTTCTGCTCGCCTTGATGACGCACCTGATACGCAGTGGAGCGATTCACCGCGGTGTTGTCGGCGTTGTACTGGTAGGTTTCGAGGTTGCGGTAATCGCGTTGGCTGTCGAGGTGGTACAGCGTATTGCGCAGGGTGGTGCTGTCGTTGATCCGGTAGTCGACGATCGAGCGAATCCAGATCGTTCGCTGCTCGTAACGACCGTCCCCGACGTTGTAGTTATTGAAGCGATTGTGTTTATCGATCTTCAACTCGCCGGCCTTGGGATTGAGCACGGGCGTGCCCCAGTACGGACTGTCTTCGTGTTCATCCTGATATTCCAGGGCCAACGTGTGCGACAGGTCGGGGGTGAGGTCACTGAGCAGCGAGAACGCCACGCTCCAGGCATCGCGCTCCTGGCGGT
Source organism: Pseudomonas sp. P4_D7 (assembly GCF_056401755.1). Classification (NCBI taxonomy): domain Bacteria; kingdom Pseudomonadati; phylum Pseudomonadota; class Gammaproteobacteria; order Pseudomonadales; family Pseudomonadaceae; genus Pseudomonas; species Pseudomonas sp. P4_D7. Next base: position 5,237 of record NZ_JBFUIR010000025.1, read on the forward strand.
CGATGTAGCCGTTGCTGGTGTTGTGACTGACGTCGAGGCGCGCGTAGTGCTGAACGTCGGCGCTCGGGTCGGTGAGGGCGTGGTTGAGGCCGAAAGCGGTTTCGCTGCTGTCGTAGGTGCCGTAGCTGACCCGGCCTTCAACCGCTTGCTCATCGCGGGTGGCCAGTTTGGTCACGTAGTTCAGCGATCCCCCCACCGAGCCTGCGCCGTTGATCAGCGACGACGGGCCGCCGACCAGTTCCACCCGATCATAGATCCATGAATCGACGGGTCGCGCGAGTCCGCCGGAGACGTTGATGCCGTTGAACATCTGGGTGATCTGGCTGCTGGTGAAGCCACGATAGGAGACGAAGCCGCCGAACCCCGGCGGTGCGCTGGCGTTGACCCCGGGCAAGGTGTTGGCGGCGTCCTGGAAGTTCTGCGCGCCATGGCGTTCGATGTCATTGCGATTGGCGATGGCCACCGAGGCCGGCGTGTCGCGCACGCTCAAACCCAGTCGCGAGGCCATGCCGCTGGATTGGTCGAGGCTCAGACCCGGTTCTGCGCCGGACTCGCCATCAATGGTGATTGGCGCCAGATCCACGGTGGATTGCGCCCAGACGTTAATGGACAGGCAGCCGCACAGGCTCGCCAGCAGAGTGAGTTGTTTCATCATTGAATCCTGAATGCTTGTCTAGGAGTCAGCGCACAGGCGAACGCGGCGCGTTGGCGCAGTAGGCTGACAAATCAAAAAGGCAGAGACACTCAGGCGAGCGGTGGGGCGCGAGGGTTGGCCGAAGGCCAGGTGAAGCGGGCAGGGAGGTCGGCGCTGACGATGGGCGCCAGTGGTGGGCTGTGTTGTTCGGGCAGGATCGCCAGCGTCAGGCTGGAGTTGAACGCCGGGCCCATGCCTCCGCCGACCGAGCACAGCGGGCAGCCAAATGCCTTGGACAGAGTGGGCAGCTGTTCTTCAGTGGGGTTGCTGGCGAGCGGCGCTTGAGTGGCCGGGTCGACTGTACAGAACTGGCCGCCGATACCGTTCAGTTGCATGCCGACCATTTGCCCGTGACCGATGCTGCAGGCGAACACGTTGAACAGGACGCAGCAATAGAGCATCCAGGCCAGCAGTGAGCGATCGGAACGGGAGAATTTCATGGGGCGGCACTTTACCGTACCGCTGATCGGTCGTGCACTTGGAAAAAATGCGACTAGGCTGATTTGTTCAAATCCCTTTCCAAGGATTTCAACCATGACCTTTGTGTTGGCTCAATGGCTGGTGACAACGTTTGCGGTGATCGCCTTGATGCACGTGTATTGGGCGCTGGGTGGGCAGTGGGCGGCAGCGGTGGTGGTGCCGCAGGTGCCGGTGCGCGGATTTGTCGCAACGGTACGGCCGGCGTTCAAGCCGTCAGGCTGGCTCACGTTGATTGTGGCGGCGGCATTGTTGGTGATTGCTGCGTTGGTGTGTATGCGGGTTGGCTGGGGAGTGCCGGCGGTGACACACAAAGCGCTGCAATGGGTGATCAGCGCGATTGCGCTGTTGATGTTTGCCCGGGCGATCGGTGATTCGAATCTGGTCGGATTCTTCAAGGACGTGAAGGATTCGCGGTTTGCGCGACTGGACACCTGGGTGTATTCGCCGTTGTGTGCGGTATTGGGGGCGGGGTTGTTGGCGGTGGCTTGGGTTTGAAATTGATCTGAAATTTGTGATGACCTGGCTGGCCCCTTCGCGAGCAAGCTCGCTCCCACAGGGTTTTGGGTGAAGTCACATATCTGTGAATACCCACAATCACTGTGGGAGCGAGCTTGCTCGCGAAGGGGCCAGTCCAGACACGAAGCTCTGGACTAGCTACCGCTTTCAGTCCGCCGGCTACTGACCTCTGCCGGCACATCATCCCCAGCCATGCGCTTGCGGAACAACGCCGCCCGCGCCAGCAACAAAGTAGTCACCGGCACAGTAATCGCCAGCAAAACCGGAATCAGCCAGGCATGTATGACCGGCCCGGACTTCAGCGCCGAAAAACAGATGATCGACGCCAGCGCCACACACCATGCGCCTAGCGTCGAAGCCAGTGCCGGCGGATGCATGCGCTGGAAGAAATCCTTCATACGCAATAATCCGATCGCACCGATCAGCGCAAACAGGCCGCTGAGCACCAGCAGGATCGCCACTGGAATCTCGATCCATAGCGACAATTCAGCATTCATTCGATCACCTCGCCACGCAGCAGGAATTTCGCCAGGGCAAACGAGCCGACGAAGCCGAACAGCGCAATCAGCAGCGCCGCTTCGAAGTAAGTGTCACTTGAATACCGAATGCCCAGGGTCAGCATCATCAGCATCGCGACGATGTACAGGTAGTCCAGCGCCAGTACCCGATCCTGCGCCGACGGGCCTTTGAACAGGCGCACCAGGGTCAGCACCATCGCCAGCGAGAACAGGAACAGCGTCAGCAGGATCGCGTTCGACAGTAATGTGCTCATTCGAAAATCTCCATCAGCGGCCGCTCGTAGGTGCTCTTGAAGTGCTCGATGAACTGCGATTCGTCATCCAGATCCCAGACGTGCAACAACAGAATGCTGCGATCCAGCGCCAGCTCTGACCATACCGTGCCGGGCACCACCGTGCAGATCATCGCCAGCGTTGCGAGGCCGTGAGCATCGCGCAGGTCCAGCGGGACTTTGACAAATCCCGAGCGCGGAGGGCAGCGACCGGCATTGAGCACGCCCCACGCGACGATCAGGTTGGACATCACCACGTCACGACCGACGAGCAGGAACAGGCGCAGAATCGTTCCCGGACGGCGAATGCGTACCTGTTTCGGACGCAGTTTGCGCATCATCAACGGTGCAGCAAAACCCAGTATCGCGCCGAGCAGCAGATTGCCCGGGCTGACCGACAGGTTCAGGGTCAGCCATAGGGCGCACAGCGCCAGCGACAACAGCGGTGCAGGAAACACACGCTTCATGGCTGCACCTCCAGCATCGCCGATTTGGCTTCCGGGCTCGGTACGGCGCGGGTGCCGAGCACCGCCATCACGTATTGCTGCGGATTGTTCAGTGCCTCAGCGGTGGCCTGGGTGTAGCGCAGCAGCGGCTCAGCCTTGAAGGTCAAGACGATGCTCAGCCCCAGCAACAGGAAGATCGGCGCGCATTCGAGTTTGCGCAGCAGTGGTGACGGCCGCTCTTCGGGCGTCCAGAAGCGCTGGATGCCGAGGCGCGAGAACGCCATCAACGACGTCAGCCCGGTGAGGATCAGCAACGCCAGCAACGCCCAGGCCGCGTTGGATATCGGCGCGCCAGTGCCCAGGCCTAGCGGGTTGAGCAAGGCGCCGATCAGGCTGAGTTTGCCGATAAATCCGGACAGCGGCGGCATGCCGATAATCAGCAAAGCGCAGGCGATGAAGCTCAGGCCGAGAAACGCCATGGTCCACGGGATAACCTGGCCGACCACGGCTTTCTGCTCGTCATCGAGGTTGATGCCTTTGGGCGGTTGCAGGGATTCCTGTGGACGTGGCAGCAGTTCGCTTTCGTCTTCCAGCGGGATCTCGTTGGCCGAACGGGAGCGTTCGATCAGTTCTGCCAGCAGGAACAGTGCACTCAGCGCCAGGGTCGAGCTGACCAGATAAAACAGCGCCGCGCCGATCAGGTTTGGCTGGGCGAAACCGACGGCGGACAGCAGAATCCCCGCCGACACCAGAATGCTCAGGCTGGCCATGCGCTCCAGCCGTTGCGCGGCCAGAATCGCCAGCGCCGCGCAGGCCATGGTCGCCATGCCGCCATAGATCAGCCAGTCGCCCCCAAAGAATGCCGACGCACCGGCCTGCCCTGAGAACAACAGCGTCCACAGACGCAGCAGGGTGTAGACGCCAACCTTGGTCATGATCGCGAACATCGCCGCCACCGGCGCACTGGCCGAGGAATAGGCTGGCACCAGCCAGAAGTTCAGCGGCCACATGCCAGCCTTGGCCAGGAACGCGACGGCGAGAATCCCCGCACCGGCGTGCAGCAGGCCACGGTCGGCTTCCGGCACCAGCGGGATCTTCAGCGCCAGATCGGCCATGTTCAGCGTGCCTGTCACGCCGTAGATCAGTGCCGCGCCAATCAGGAACAGCGATGAGGCGAGCAGGTTGATCGAAATGTAATGCAGCCCCGATGAAACCCGCGCCCGACCCGAGCCGTGCAGCAACAGGCCATAGGACGCGGCGAGCAACACTTCGAAGAACACGAACAGATTGAACAGGTCAGCGGTCAGGAACGCGCCATACAAGCCCATCAACTGAATCTGGAACAGTGCGTGGAAGCTCGACCCGGCGCCGTCCCAACGGGCCATGGCAAACAGCAAAGCGCTGACGCCGATGATCCCGGTCAGCACCAGCATCAGCGCTGACAGGCGATCAACCACCAGCACAATGCCGAACGGCGCCTGCCAGTTGCCCGGCAGGTAAACCCCGATGGAGCCGGGCACGCCGGTGGTTTGCGTCCAGTGCAGCAACAGCACCGAAATGAACAGGCCGACGAGGCTGGAGAACAGGTTGATTTTCGCCTTCAACGGTCGGTGCCGCTCGCCGAGCATCAGCATGATCGCGGCAGTCAGCAGCGGCAGCAGGATCGGTGCGGCGATCAGGTGAGTCATCGCCATCATTCTTTAGGCTCCCGGCCGTCGACGTGGTCGGTGCCGGTCAGGCCGCGCGAGGCGAGCAGAACGACGAGGAACAACGCGGTCATGGCGAAACTGATGACGATCGCGGTGAGTACCAGTGCCTGTGGCAGCGGGTCGGTGTAGTGCAACAAGTCCTGGGTGACACCGTCCTTGATCACTGGCTCCTTGCCGATGAACAGGCTGCCCATGCTGAAGATGAACAGGTTGACGCCATACGACAGCAGGCACAGGCCCATGACCACCTGGAATGTCCGTGGCCGCAGGATCAGCCAGACGCCGGAGGCGGYGAGCACGCCGATGGCGATTGCGATGACTTCTTCCATCAGACGGCTCCTTTGCTGGCGACGGACTTGGGCAGCGATGCGGTCTTGTGACCCCGCACCGATTGGTGGGCGAGGGCGGTGAGGATCAACAGCGTCGAACCGACCACCACGCCGTACACGCCAATGTCGAAGAACAGCGCACTGGCGACATGGATGTCACCGAGCACTGGCAAGCTGAAATGCCAGGTGTGCGTGGTCAGGAACGGATAACCGACCAGCATCGCGCCCAGACCTGTAGCGGTGGCGAATAGCAATCCGGTGCCCATCCAGCGCAACGGCCGCAGGCTCATTTGCGCCTCGACCCACTGGGTACCGGCGACCATGTATTGCAGGATGAACGCCACCGACATCACCAGACCGGCGACGAAACCGCCGCCCGGCTGGTTGTGCCCGCGCATGAACAGGTAGAACGACACCACCAGCGCAATCGGCAGCAGCAGACGCACCAGCACTGCCGGCACCATCATGAAGCCGAGCGCGGTATCGCTGGCCGAACGCGGGTTGACCAGATCGGTGACCACGTCCGGCGCGAGCAGGCGTTGCTGGGCTGGCAATTGCAGGCTTTCTTTCGGTGGGCGGAAGCGCCGCAGCAGGGCGAATACGGTCAGCGCCACGGCAACCAGCACGGTGATTTCGCCAAGGGTGTCGAAGCCACGGAAATCCACCAGCATCACGTTGACCACGTTGCTGCCGCCGCCCTCGGGCATGGCGCGGCTCAGGTAGAACGAGGAGATGTCGTTCGGCGTTTGCCGCGTCAGCATCGCGTAGGACAGCAGCGCCATGCCACCGCCGACGGCAATCGACAATAGCAAGTCGCGCAGACGACGAATGCGTGCTTTGCGCAGGCTGCTCGGCAGTGGCGAGACTTCTTCGATGCGGCGTGGCAACCAGCGCAGGCCGAGTAGAATCAGTACGGTGGTGACCACTTCCACTGCCAATTGCGTCAGGGCCAGATCCGGTGCGGAGAACCAGACGAAGGTCACGCAGGTCATCAACCCGCAGACGCTGACCATGGTCAGGGCGGCGAGACGGTGATACTTGGCTTGCCACGCGGCGCCGAGGGCGCAGGCGATGGCCAGCAACCACAGGGTCACGAAGACGATCGAGCCGGGAATTTTCGGCCGGTCGCCCCAGCTCAGGCTGCTGTGCAACATCGGGATCAGACCGGCGAGCACCGCCGCCAATACCATCAGGAACAATTGCATCTGCAGACGCTTGGTGCCGAGGCGCCGCTCTAGGCGTCGGGCCAGGCGCATCATCACCACGAGACTGCGCTCGAACAGGCGCTTGCCGTTGAAGCGGCCCACCAGTGGCGGATATTTGAAACGCCCGCGCTTGAGCTGATTGCGCAGCAACAGATAGACGATGATGCCGCCGGACATGGCAATCAGGCTCATGATCATCGGTGCGTTCAGACCGTGCCAGATCGCCAGGCTGTATTCCGGCAGTGTGCCGCCAACCACTGGCAATGCCGCCGCCGCGAGCAATGGGCCGACGATCTGCGCCGGGAAAATCCCCACCAGCAAGCAGGTGAATACCAAAAGCTCTACCGGCGCACGCATCCAGCGCGGCGGTTCGTGCGGTGTGTGCGGCAGGTCGGTGGCCGGTGGGCCGAAGAACACATCGACGGTGAAACGCAGGGAATAGGCAACGCTGAATGTACCGGCGATGGTCGCAACAATCGGCAACGCCGCTTCGACCCACGCTGTGGCATTGATGAACACGGTTTCGGCGAAGAACATCTCTTTCGACAGGAAGCCGTTAAGCAGCGGCACGCCTGCCATCGAGGCGCTGGCAACCATGGCCAGCGTCGCTGTGAAGGGAATCAGTTTGATCAGGCCGCTGAGTTTGCGGATATCGCGAGTACCGCTTTCATGGTCGATGATGCCCGCGGCCATGAACAGCGAGGCTTTGAATGTCGCGTGATTGAGGATGTGGAATACCGCCGCTACAGCGGCCAACGGACTATTGAGACCCAACAACAGCGTGATCAGGCCGAGGTGGCTGATGGTCGAGTAAGCCAGCAGACCTTTGAGATCGTTCTGGAACATCGCGCAATAGGCGCCGAGCAACAGCGTACACGCACCAGCGCCGCTGACGATGTAGAACCATTCTTCGCTGCCGGACAGCGACGGCCACAGACGCGCAAGCAGGAAAACCCCGGCCTTGACCATGGTGGCCGAATGCAGATACGCCGAAACCGGTGTCGGCGCCGCCATTGCGTGCGGCAGCCAGAAGTGGAAAGGGAACTGCGCACTTTTGCTGAGGGCGCCAATGAGAATAAGGGGARGGAGGATAGGGTAGAGGGAATGTGCGCGAATCATGTCGCCGGCGGCCAGGACCTTGTCGAGGTCATAGCTGCCGACGACATGGCCGAGAATCATGACCCCCGCCAGCAGGCATAACCCGCCGGCACCGGTGACCATCAACGCCATATAAGCGCCGCGACGGGCGTCGGCGCGGTGGTGCCAGTAGCCGATCAACAGGAACGAGAAGAGGCTGGTCAGCTCCCAGAAAAACACGATCTGAATCAGATTGCCGGAGATGACCAGGCCGAGCATGGCGCCCATGAACGCCAGAAAAAACGCGAAGAAACGCGGCACCGGATCGTCCGGCGACATGTAATAACGGGCATATAAAGAGACGAGGGTGCCGATGCCGAGCACCAACATCGAGAACAGCCAGGCGAAACCGTCCATGCGTAGAACGAAATTCAAACCGAGGCTGGGCAGCCACATGAACTCTTCGCGAATGACGCCGCCGTGGGCAATTTGCGGGTACAGCATCGCGACCTGGACGGTGCCGATCAGAGCGACCAGACCTGCCAGCAGGGATTCGGTATTACGCGCATTGTGTGGCAGCACCGCTGCCAGACAGCTGCCAATGAATGGCAGAAGCAGTAGAACTATCAGGGACATAGGCTTCTAATCTGCGGAAGTTTGTGAAGCATCATACGTGCCAGCTCCCCGATCACCAAACGCCAGGATGTCTCAGAATCCTACAAAGTAGTCTGGAATTTTCTGTTTGGCATTGTTTCAGGTAGATCGATGTTGCTTGGAATGGCCTCATCGCGAGCAGGCTCATTCCTACAGGGGGGAACGCATTTCAAGTGTAGGAGTGAGCCTGCTCGCGATAGCTATAGTCCAGGCACTAAAGATATTGCAGATTAACCTTGGGTTTCCCGCTCCAGCTCAGCTTCGGCTTCTGCAACCTTACCCTTGGTCTTCAACTCACTGACAATCACCGCCGCCACAATCAACCCGGCGCCCACCAGCGCAATCGCCGGCAACCGTTCCCCTGCAATTCGCCCGACAATCCCGGCCCATACCGGCTCACCGGCATAGATCAATGTCGCCCGGGTTGGCGAAACACTTTTCTGCGCCCAGTTCATCGCCACCTGAATAGCCGCACTCGCCGCGCCCAACCCCAGCGCAGTCACCAGTAGGGTCCAGGAAAAGTCCGGAATCAATTCGCCAGTCGGCACCACCAGCAGGAACGACAACACCGAAGTCGTGGCCAGTTGCACCACAGTGACCCGACGCACATCCACCTGGCCGGCGTAGGTACTGATCAAAATGATTTCAGCGGCAATCGCGATCGCACTGATCAATGTGGCGATCTCGCCCGGACTGAAATTCAGCGCAGCCCCGGACGGCCCCGACAACAACATCAACCCGGTAAACGCCAGCATGATCCCGATGCTCGGCATCAAGCCCGGACGACGCCCGAGCACTAGCCATTGCAGCAACGGCACGAACGGCACATACAACGCAGTAATGAACGCCGACTGACTACTCGGAATGGTTTGCAACCCGACCGTCTGCAAACCGTAACCAAGCATGATCGCCACGCCAATAAAGGCGCCGGCCTTGAGTTCGAACAGGGTCAGTTCGCGTAGATGACGCCATGAGAACAGCGCAACGATACAAGCCGCTGCCGCAAAACGCAGGCCGACAAAAAACATCGGGCCGCTGACCGTCATCGCGTGCTGCACCAGCAGGAACGTGCCGCCCCAGACCATGGTAATCAGCACCAGCACGCACTCGGCTTTGCTGAAACGAGAGAAACGAGGGGGAGTGGGGGAGCTGTTCTGCGACGTCATGACCTTGCGCACTATAAAAAGGAGGCCGCACAATGCGCCCAACGTTGCGCAGTATACTGCCCAACCTCACCGAGTGAGCAATATAGTGCACAAAGATTCAATGCAAAGGGCATCCGTCCTGCAACACGTCAGCCAGAACGTCCGGCGTCTGCGGCATGCCGCCGACCTGAGTCAGACCGCGCTGGCAGAAAAATCCGGTGTCAGTCGGCGAATGCTGGTGGCGATCGAGGCGGGCGAGAAGAATGTCAGCCTGACCACCCTTGATCGCGTCGCCGAAGCGCTCGATGTCGCGTTCAGCGACCTGATCCAGGCGCCGGATGCCCGTGATCCGAGCCGCATCAACGAGGTGGCCTGGGCGGGCACCCACCCGGGCAGTAAAGCCGTGCTGCTCTCCAAAGCCACGGCGACCCGCGAAGTCGAGCAATGGGAATGGTGCCTGCAACCCGGCGAGGTCTACCCCTCGCAAGCGGATGCCGAGGGCTGGAGCGAGCAGATTTTCGTCTTTGCAGGTTGCCTGACCCTGATGCTCGGCGACCAGCCGCAGCACATCGGTACAGGTGAGTTTTTTATGTTTGCCAGTAACCAGCCGCACTCCTATCGCAATGATGGCGATGTTGAGGTGCGGTTTGTGCGCAATGTGGTCATATGACCGTTCGTCGGTAAATCGTGGTTACCTGTAATTTCTGACAGTAGACGAACTGACCCTTCCAGCATTTGATGGCTTGGCGGATGCAAACGTTATTCGCTCCCGGCACGGATATCTTCCTTGCCGGCTCAAGTTTCTTTGAATCATCAAAAGGAGTTTTGATATGCGGGACTTATCAACTGCATTGCCTGAAGCACTTCGAGTTAAAGAGGCAAAGGAAGGCTTTATATCCATGAAGGATATTCCCAATGGCCCGACTGCCATTATTCCCAAGCAACCAATTGAAGATGATGGCGATGGCATTCATATTCTGGTTGGAAACATGAAGACTGACTACATTGAGCTTGGTCCAGTTGTTGATCGAGTGTATGAATTCACCCTGCCGCGGGAGTGGCTGATCGATTTTGCAGGGAGTTCAGAACCCTTGGTTTTCCAGTACACATACTTTGCGGGTGGTATAAACGAAATCATTTCTGAAAAAACCCTTTACCGTATCCTTCACTGATAAAAACACGAAAAGTTGAAATGCTCGACCGGCTGGTATCGGTCGGGCATTTTTTTCGTTATGGGATAGAAAAAATACTTTTTTCTATAGATATTCTTCACGCGGTTGTTTGCTGACCCGAGTTGCGCATTTTTCATTTGATGTAATGGCAGCAGTGGTCGGCCATTTTGGTAGCGAGCGAGTGGTATGAGCGAAGTACTCAGCGAACAGGCAATAACTCATCAGAGCAACGCGGATATCCTGATCATCGGCGGCGGCCTCAGCGGTACGATGCTCGCGGTGCAATTGYTGAGGCGGCCAGGCCAGCTAAAAATCCTGATCATCGAGCCACGCGCCGAACTGGGGCGGGGCGAAGCGTACAGTGCCATCGAGTTGGGTCACACGCTCAACGGCAACGCCGCGCGCATGAGCGTTGATCCGGATAATCCCGATGATCTGACGCAGTGGCTCACCGAGCACATTACCGCTGGCGGCTGGCCAGAGTCTGCCGAGCAGAAGGTGCCGATCAGTGAACTGTTTCCGCCGCGTGGATTGTTCGGGGTCTATGTGCAGCAGCGCTTGGCCGAAGCGCGCCTTGTCGGTGCGAGAAATGGCTCAAGCGTTGAGCACATTCGCGCGGAGGTCGTCGACCTGCAAGTCGAGGCCGATTCGGTACAGCTCACACTGAGCAATGGTCAGGCACTGCGCGGTGGCTACGCGGTCCTGGCGACTGGAATGTTCCCGGCCGCGCGAACCCCGCAGACAACCTCCAGCGGACTCAACGCCGCCGCGCTCGATCCGTGGGATGTCGCGGCCATGCGCCAGCTCGACCCGCAATCGACCGTGCTGATCATCGGCTCCGGCCTGACCATGGTCGATGCCGTGGTGTCGCTGGAGCAAGCCGGGCATCGCGGGTCGATCGAAGTATTTTCCCGCCATGGTTTGTTGCCCCATGTGCGGCGACAACCTCCGGCCTGGGTGGATTTTCTTGGTGACGATCACAGCCTGCGTACGCCTCGGCAGCTGTTGCGCGAATTACGCCAGCAATGCCAGGCAGCCATCGCACAAGGCATCGATTGGCAAGCACCGCTGGACACGGTTCGAGTGCACATCGCCCGCTTATGGAGCCAGGCGACTGACACGCAGCGTCGACAATTCGTACGGCATGTGCGGCCGTGGTGGGAAAGCCACCATCACCGTTCGCCGCCGCTGAGTGCGGCGCTGGTTGAACGGTTGCACGCAGAAGGGCGGTTGCGGATTCAGGCGGCTTCGTTCAAAGGGCTGGTGCCGAGTCCGCAAGGTGGCGTCAGCATTTGTATTCGGCGTCGCGGTGAGTCTGGAACTTGCGTAGTGCAGGGCGCTGTACTGATTAATTCCAGTGGCATCGAATACGACTGGCGCCGCGTCGCACGACCGTTGCCGCAGCAGCTGCTGGCGCGGGGTTTGATGCAGCCGGGGCCATTGGCGCTGGGAATCGCAGCGGCAGTGGATGGCGCGGTGCTGGATGCCGAGGGATGTGCCGCTGACCGGTTATTTGCCATGGGGCCGCCATTGCGCGGGATGTGGTGGGAGAGTACGGCGGTGACGGATGTGGCGTTGCAGGCCAAGGCGCTGGCTGTGCGATTGGCGGGTTGAGGTTGTTCTATCGGGCCCCTTCGCGAGCAAGCTCGCTCCCACAGGGGATTCAGGTTGCAAATACCATTTGTGCCACGCCACAGAACCTGTGGGAGCGAGCTTGCTCGCGAAGGGGTCATCTGATTCAACATCTCTGTTGACTGGAAGACCGCTATCGCTGGCAAGCCAGCTCCCACATGGATTGTGTGATGGCTTAAAGGTTACGCCACCACTCGATAACACGGCACATACGCCGCGCCGCCCGGCAGTTTCATCCGGTGCTGGGCGACGAAGGCTTTGAGCAGCGCATCGAGCGGTTGCATGATCGCCGCGTCACCACGGATCTGGTACGGCCCGTGTTCTTCGATCAGGCGAATGCCCTTGTCCTTGACGTTACCGGCGACAATGCCCGAGAACGCCCGACGCAGGTTGGCCGCCAGTTCGTGCGGTGGCTGGTCGCGGTGCAGTTTGAGGTTGGCCATGTTTTCGTGGGTCGGATCGAACGGGCGCTGGAAGCCTTCGTCGATTTTCAGCAGCCAGTTGAAGTGGAACGCATCGTTACGCTCGCGGCGGAATTGCTTCACGGCTTTCAGGCCTTGAGTCATCTGCCGCGCCACTTCGGCGGGGTCGTCGATGATGATTTCGTAGTGCTGCTTGGCCGCTTCGCCGAGAGTGGCGATGACGAAGGCGTCGAGTTGTTCCAGATACGGCGCGGCATGTTTCGGCCCGGTGAGGATCACCGGGAACGGCAGCCCCTTGTTGTCCGGGTGCATCAGGATGCCCAACAGGTAGAGGAACTCTTCAGCCGTACCGGCGCCGCCCGGGAAGATGATGATGCCGTGGCCAACGCGCACGAAGGCTTCCAGACGTTTCTCGATGTCCGGCAGGATCACCAGCTCGTTGACGATCGGGTTCGGCGCTTCGGCAGCGATGATGCCTGGCTCGGTCAAACCCAGGTAACGACCGCCATGAATACGCTGTTTGGCATGGGCAATGGTCGCGCCTTTCATCGGGCCTTTCATCACGCCGGGGCCGCAGCCGGTGCAGATGTCGAGGCTGCGCAGGCCCAGTTCGTGGCCGACTTTCTTGGTGTATTTGTATTCTTCGGTGTTGATCGAGTGGCCGCCCCAGCACACGACGATTTTCGGCTCGACACCCGGACGCAACGTGCGCGCATTGCGCAGCAGGTGGAAGACGTAATCACTGATGCCTTGCGAGGTGCTCAGGTCGATGCGTTGGCTGTCGAGTTCGTTTTCGGTGTAGACGATGTCGCGCAGGGCGCTGAACAACATTTCGCGGGTGCTGGCGATCATTTCGCCGTCAACGAAGGCGTCGGCCGGAGCGTTCAGCAGCTCCAGGCGTACGCCGCGATCCTGTTGGTGAATGCGGATTTCGAAGTCCTTGTAGGCTTCGAGGATGGTCTTGGCGTTATCGACATGGGCGCCGGTGTTGAGGATGGCCAGGGCGCACTGGCGGAAGAGGGTGTAGGTGCTGCCGGATCCGGCTTCGCTCAGTTGCTGAACTTCACGTTGAGAAAGGGTTTCCAGGCTGCCTTTCGGGCTGACCGAGGCATTGATTACGTGTCGTTGGGTCATGCAATGATCCTTAAAACGATGTCATCTCAAGACTAGGCGATGGCATCCGAATAGTGTGTATCCATGAATGAAGATGGCACGATCTGCGCTGTACCGCCATGTCCCCGTTGGACGCTGAAAAGATGAAAAGGAGCCCCAGCATAGCTAAATCCGCGGTAGAGGCGATAATGCGCCGGCCGGTTTTTTCAGTTAGCCCTTTTGTCGCTCAAGGAAGTCATTTGTGATGTTCGAGATTCAGCCGATGGATGCCGCCACTTTTCGCCAGCAGACCCGCCGCAGCACGATCATCATCGCCGTGCTGTTCCTGGTGCTGGCGATGTTGTTTTCCAGCGTGGCGGTGGCGCTGTTCGGCGAGCCTGGCGGCGATAACCTGCGCTTCAATGTCGGCGGCGTGTTTGTGGCGTTTCTGCTGACCGCAGCGTTACTGCGCGGGCGCTTCTGGAATCAGAGCTGGATGGCGCCAGCCGTGTACAGCTGGCGACTCAAGCGCAATCTGATGAGCATCACCAACGTCATGCATCAGGTCACTGCAGCCGTGGAGCAGAATGATCCGACGGCTATGAAGGTTCTGCGCTTTTACCATCTCGGCTTGACGCAAATGCACGAACTGGACGGCAACTCCAGTGATCACGGGCAACTGTGGCGGGAAGTTGAAACGCACAAGGCGCGGATGCAGGCGCTGGGACTCGATACCGAGCAGACGCGCCTGGATCCGGTCTGGCTGGAAGCCTTGAAGACTTCGCGTTGATTACACCGCTCGACGCAGTTTCCACGAACGGATTAAACGGCCATACACCAACAGGTTGACCGCCAGCACCACACTGCCGAGCGCCAGTTGAATCTGCGGGGTAAGGCCTGCCGGGTAGATAATTGGCCAGATGTAATGCTCGATGAAGCCGCCGGCATATTCAGTCTGCCCGGCCGCGTGGCGCATGAGGTTTTCCCAGTAGGTCAGCGGGCAGGTCAGGTGCAGCACCTCGACCGCCGCGCCCCAGGCCGCAGCCGGCAAATGCAGCCACATCAAACGTGGCCATTTGAGGACCAGCAGCCCGCCAAACAGCACAAACAGAATGAAGGACAAATGAAACAGCACCAGCCCGTCGGCTGCGATTCGGTACAGCATGTCGTCTCCCTGACGCATTTGTGAATGGCTCACATGGTACGCCGATGGCCGTCCACAGTCGGCGCGATTTAGCGCAATTGCGCAAGATTGTTCAAGCCGGACAAGGGGATTTGCTGGCAGAGTCTGCTGCTGTTTCCACTGTTGAAGAGCGATATGTCTGATTCACTTATGCCGCGCAGTGCGTTCCTTCGCGGCGCTATCGCGATCATGCCGTTGTCTTTGGCCACCGCGCCTTGGGGATTACTGGCTGGCTCCATGGCGGTCGAGGCCAACCTCACACCGCTGCAAGGGCAGGGCTTGTCGAGCATCGTGTTTGCCGGCGCGGCGCAATTGGTCGCGATCGGTATGCTCAAGGGTGGCGCGGGGATTTTTTCGATTCTGTTGACCACGCTGCTGCTGACTTCACAGCACTTGCTGTATGGCATGAGCATGCGTTCGGTGATTTCGCCACTGCCGGGGCGCTGGCGCATCGGGCTGGGCTTTTTGCTCACCGACGAGTTGTTTGCACTGACCAGTCAACATGATCGCCAGCAGTTCAACCGCTGGTATGCGCTGGGTGTCGGCCTGACGTTTTACATCGCGTGGAATCTGTTCACCCTGGCCGGCATTGTCCTCGGCAGCAGCATTCCGGGGCTTGAGCACCTGGGGCTGGACTTCTCGATTGCCGCCACGTTTATCGAGTTGATCACGCCGGTAGTGCGCAACGTGCCGACAGTGGTTTGCGTGGCAGTGTCGCTGTTTTGTTCGGTGCTGTTCAGTTACTGGCAATGGGGCTCGGCCCTGGTGTTGTCGGGGTTGGCAGGAATGACCGCAGGGTTTATCTGCAACAAGCTGTATCGGGAGCGCACATGATGGTTTGGGCGGTGATTTTCGGCATGGGGATTCTGGTGTTTCTCAATCGCTACGTGTTTCTTGAACCGCGTTTGCCGGTGCGCTTGAGTAGCAATGCGCGGCAGTTTCTCGGTTTTGCAGTACCGGGGATGCTCACCGCGATCTGCGGGCCGATTGTCTTCATGCCGGACAAACAGCTGAATCTGCAGTGGGACAATCCGTACCTGCTTAGTTCGCTGGTGGCGATCGCTTTGGTGATTTACACGCGCAGTACTTTGCTCAGTATGTTGTTGAGCATGGCGTTCTTCTTTTTGCTGCGGTGGTGGTTGTAAGTTGTACGTTTGAAACTGTTCTACGCTTCAAGGATGACGGGTAACTGATGACGGGAGGTGTACATGACGACTGAGCCAAAGCAGCCAGAGGCGGATGACCAAGACACGGATGAACCGACGCAAGAAGAAATAGAGCGGGAGAAACACAACGAACAGACCTGGAAGCGCGATGAATCCACAGAGCTTTCAGATCCTGACCGCAAGTTTTAAAGATTTTTACGAAAAAGCCCCGCACATGCGGGGTTTTTTTGGGGGTCAGAGATCGTCCAGCTGCGTGAAATCGGGGTGTGAAGCCCGATATCCCAATGTTCGGTCGATCCATGCGTTCAGCTCGTTGACCATCACCGGCGCGTGGCCGGGATACCCTTCGAGGGTGGTGCGCAGGATGCGTTCGATATCGGGAACGGCACGCAGGTTTCGGGTCTTGATGTAGTGGCCGATAAAACAGTCGAGTTCAAAGCGTTCTGTCATCGACAGATAAATACACTCCAGGCCGCTGACCTGTTTGATTGCAAAATCGTCGCGCAACTTATTTCTCTGCAAGGCTTGTAGACGTTATGGGGATTCCTGGTTTGTTGACTCTTTGGTCAACTGGTATACCAATCGGAAAGGCGGCGCGCATGCTAGCCGTAGTGCATCTAAATGTATGTATGACGGTTGAAATGTCAGACAGGCGGTTTGTTCATTCGAACGTGTGTTTTATTTGCAGCGTTTCAAAGATGAAACAGAGTTTGTAACGGCAGTGATTCGCCTTTCTGAGTCGCTGAAGGTTGCAATAGTTTTATTCTTCTAACGCTGCGTCAAAAGATCGCAGCCTTCGGCAGCTCCTACATTGATAGACGCGTGAAGTCGGCAGATGTTTAAGTCTGCTCAATAATCAAACTGGCCCCCTGATTGCGTGCGTTACCGACCGCTTTGCCGACTTTGTACCATTCGAACACTTCACTGCCTTCACCTTCGAACAACAGCATTTGCTCGGCGCGCTCAACAGGGGTTGCGGGGTCGAGCCATTCGCGCACCAACTCTGCGCGGAACACCACCGGTCGACGATCGTGGATATCGAGCATGCCGCCGGCGGCATCGGCGGTGATGATCACGAAACCGTCGTCGTCCCGGGTCGCTGTTTCGGCTGTCGGAAATTGGCCGATGGCAGCGCAGAAAACCGCCCCATGATCCGCCCGACGAATCAGCCACGGTTGTCGGGATTTGTCTTCGCTATCAACCCATTCAAACCAGTTGTCCACGGGCACAATCAAGCGATGTCGCCAGATCGTCCGGAAGAACGGGCCATGGGCGACTTTCTCGACCCGGGCATTGATCGGTGGTGGGCGATCCTTGGCCCAGTGCGGGCGCCAGCCCCAGCGCAGATTGTCGGCCTGCAGCTGTTGCCCTTGTTGGTGCAGGACGGCCAGCGCGGTAGTCGGCGCGGCGTTGTAGCGGTCGAGCGGTGCATCGCCGACGTGATTGATCAACGCGTCGGGAATGCTCAGCACCGCGACGAAGTCGTGAATGCCACGGTACTGCGAGAGTCTTCCGCACATCGGCTGAATCTCCGGTTGGAGATTTCAGCTTAGTCGCTGGCGCCTTGGCCGGTGAATGTGTCACGCCAGTTCAACCAGCGGCGTTCGAGCATGGCCAGCAAGCCATCGCTGAGTTTACCGAGCAAGGCGAGCACGATGATTGCGGCCAGCACGATGTCCGGCCGCGAAGTTTCCCGGCCGTCACTGAGCAAATAACCCAAGCCTTTGGTGGCCGCGATCAGTTCCGCCGCCACCAGAAACATCCACGCCAGGCTCATGCCACTGCGTAGCCCGGTGAACAGGCCGGGCAGGGCGGCCGGCAGCAATATTCGTCGCACCAGTTGCAAGCGGCTGAAGCCATAGATGCGGCCGACTTCCACCAGTTTGCGATCAATGTTGCGAATGGCCGCGACCACGTTGACGTATACCGGAAAGAACGCACCAATGGCGATCAAGACAATTTTCGAGGTCTCGTCGATGCCCAGCCACAACAACAGCAGTGGCACCCAGGCCAGGCTCGGGATTGAACGCAGGGCGGCGAAAGTCGGTTCCAGATAGGCCTCGGCTTCGCGGCTCAAACCGACCCAGGCGGCAAACACCAGCGCCAGACTGGCGCCAATGGTAAAACCCAGCAGCACGCGTATCAGGCTGGCGCCGATGTGTTTCCACAGCGCACCCTCAGCGAGGTCGGTGAGGGTCAGAGCAATCTCGCTCGGTGCCGGCATCTGGTAGGACGGCAGCCACCCGATGCGTACGATAATTTCCAGCGCAACGATGATCAGCAGCGGCAGGGCCAGGCCCTTGCAGCGGCGCTGCCATGCCGGATTTAAACGCGCAGGACGCTGGCGCGGAACGGCAAGTGGCGCGGGCAAGTCTTTGCAGTGAGTGGTCATGGTTTTTGGCTCCGCTCACAACAAATCCGCGACGGGCGCGGATTTGTCCTGAGGCTGATCGGTTACTGGCGGGCGATGGCTTGCTGCACACCGCTGTCGAGCAATTGATCGATGACTTGATCGACATTCACCCCACGGCGCACCAGTTCCTCAGAGACCAGAATCGGCGCCGCAGCCTTGGAGGCGCTGATGTCCTGTTGGGTCAGTTGCGGGCTGCTCAGGTCGGTGCGCGATAGTTGCAGCTTGGCTACGTCCAGCGGCAAGCCGGACTCCTTGGCGAGGAGGGCAGCGAACTCATCAGGATTTTTCAGCGCCCAGTCGCGGGCCTGTTCGTAGGCTTTGATCACGGTGTCTATGGTCTGCGGGTGTTCCTTGGCGTACTGCTCGGTGACGCTGACCACGCCGTAGCTGTTGAACGCGGGGTTGCGGTAGAGCAGGCGCGAGCCGGCCTGAACCTGACTGGCGGCCATGTGCGGATCGAGTCCGGCCCAGGCGTCTACATCGCCTTTTTCCAGCGCGGTGCGGCCGTCCGGATGTTGCAGGTGAACCAGTTCGACATCGTCTTTTTTGAGTCCGGCCTGTTGCAGGCTGCGTAGGGTGAACAGGTACGGGTCGGTGCCCTTTGTGGCGGCGATCTTTTTGCCCTTGAGGTCGGCGACCGTCTGATATGGCGAATCCTTGCGCACCACCAGCGCTGTCCATTCGGCGCGGCTGTAGACGTAGACCGATTTGATCGGGCTGCCATTGGCCCGGCTTAGCACGGCGGCAAGGCTGGCGCTAGAAGCGAAATCCACGCCGCCACTGTTGAGGTATTCCAGCGAACGGTTGCTGCCTTGGCTCAGTACCCAGCTGACTTTGGTTTGCGGCAAGGCCTTTTCGAGGAAGCCGAAGTGCTTGAGCACAAGACTGACCGGCGAGTAATAGGCGTAGTCGAGATGCACTTCCGCCGGCGCGGTCTCAGTCGCGTGGGCGAACGGTTGCAGACTCAGCATCACGGCGCTGGCGGCCAGCAGTGTTTTGAAATAAGGAAAGAACGATGTCATGGAGCGCTCCGGCAAAGGCACAGGTTTCTTATGTCCAAAAAGATATTTTTATCGAATGCTTCCTGCATGAATGGAATATTGCAGGCTCTGTGCCATGTGCTTGAGAGCGCCGGTTTACAAGGGTTTTAACGCCAGGTGCAGGATTTCAGCTGTTGCGTGGGAAACAGTGTGATTCGCTACTGTTGGCAAGCAAACAGCAAGTATCAACCGTGAGGAGCTTATGCATTTATCGAATTTCAAAACCTTGAGTCAACAGCGTTATGGTCTATGCAATTACTTTCGCAGGGCTCGCCATGAAGCTTTCTCGTTTCCTCCGCAGTGCGTTAATCACTGCATTATTTACCTCGCCACTTTCCTACGCAGCCGAGCCCTTGGTCCTGCACGTCGGTGATCAGAACTACTACAACATCCGTGCCTCGGTGGAGGCGTCCGGCGTGTTGAAAGACGCGCCTTATACCGTCGACTGGAAGCACTTCCAGGCCGCTGCACCTTTGGCGGAAGCCTTGCAAACCGGTTCGCTGGATCTGGGCTTTCTGGGCGATTCCGGTTTTCTGTTTCTGGCTGCCAAGCAGGCGCCGGTGAAACTGATTGGCGTATCGCGGCAGAATCCGGACACCATCGCGTTACTCGTGCCGAAGGACTCGCCGGTAAAAACCATCGCTGATCTGAAAGGCAAGAAAGTCGCTTATTGGCCTGGCGCCTGGAGTCAGCAGTTGACCTTGCGCGCCCTGGAGCAGGGCGGTCTGCCGGAAAACTACGTCGATTTCGTCAAACTGATGCCGATCGATGCCGCCGCAGCCCTTCCACAGGGCAGCATCGACGCTTTCCCGGTATGGGAACCGTACATTTCCCAGCAGATCGTATTTTCCGGCGCGCGGCCGATCCTGACCGCCAAGAATCTGATGCCGGGCCTCAGTGCTATCGCGGCGTCGACACCGTCCATCGACAGCAAACATGCAGCCATAGCGGATTTTCTCGGGCGCTTGAAGCAGGCGCGGGCCTGGGTCGACAGCCACACGGATGAATACGCCGATCTGTGGGCGAAGAAAGCCAATCTCGATCAGCAGGTGTCGCGCCACTGGTTGCGTCAGGCGCACATGACGGTCGGCCCCGTTGACACACAAGCGGCGACGGATTTGCAAAGTACTGCCGACTTCCTGTTCAAAGTGAAAGCGCTGCCGGCTCCGTTAGCCACTGCCGGCATTATTGACACGTCCTTTCAACAGGCATTGGCTCACTGAGCGAGCGCCGGAACCAAACCCTGTGTACCTTATCCAACCTCCGCTCGCAGATCGGGGCGCAAGGATGGATAAGGGCGAGGGAGTTTTGCCAATCGACAACATGACGGCAGCCGCCGTGCTCAAGGCAAAACATGACATCCGGATTCAAGCTTCTCTGTGCAGCGCTCATCGTCCTCGGGCTGGCCGGTTGTATCGCCGCCCCGATAGAAATGACCGCGCAAACCGAAACGCGCCTGAAAACTCAGGCACCGGTGCGCTTCCTGTTGACGTTCGATGACGGCCCCAGCGCATCCAGTTTCTGGAATCCGTCGGCGACGGTGCTCGACAGCCTCAAGGACAATTCGCTGATGCCGAATATCAAAGCGGTGTTCTTCGTACAGACGCGCGCACCGCGAGCGGGCAACAGTGACATCGGTCGCGGCATCATGCGGCGTGAGTACGAGGAAGGCCACATACTGGCGTTTCACACGGCCACCCACTGGCACACCAATCATCGCTTGCTCGATCCGCAAGAACTCGAAGAATCGCTGACCAACGGCACGGCTGATATCGCTGCCATCACTGGCGCGCCGCCGAAGTTGCTGCGCCCGCCGTTCTGGAATTACGACAAACGTACCTTTGCCGCTTATCAACAGCATGATTTGCATGTGTTGCTCACGGATTTAAGTGCCAACGATGGCAAGATCTGGGGCTTCAATGCCAGCCCGAGGCGTCGGGCAAACATGCTGCGACAATTATCAGAAGTTCGTGAACGGATTGCCCTTGGCGAATTTCCGACCGTTGACGGGGTGATTCCGGTAGTAGTGACGTTTCATGATCTGAATCGCTATACCGCGCGGCACACGCGCGAATACCTGCAGATTCTGCTCGATAGCGCCGCCGCCACGGGCGTGAAGCTGGCTGACAAGCCTTTCTACGATGATCACGCTGAACTTGAGAAAGCCGCATTGGCCCGTACGGTGGAAAAAAGTTCGGAGCCGGTAAATTTGCCGGGGATGTGGAACTGGATCTGGGATCACGACGCACACTGAGGGCGAGGTGGATTGTTGTGATCGGGTTGGCATTTTGTATCGGGCAAGCCACAAATGGCTCATCTATGCTCAACGAGTCGACCGACCAACGCCTGCGAGGCGTGCACTCATGCTTGCCATTGACGATATTTGCCGGATTGTCGAATCCGGCTTTCCTGCGTTCAAGTGTGACTGCATTCCGAGTGCGCAGGGACTGCTGCAAATCAAGGTTTATGAGCCGGACAGCGGGCGTGTCGAATTGCTGCTCACTGGCGTTTCCCCGGAACACCTCGTCACGATCCGTGACATTTCCAACTTCATCGGTGAGTTACGCACCGAAATGAGCGCCGGTCGCCGGGCCTTTGCTGGTTAACGCCTCATAAACGTCGTCGAAACGCTTCAACAATGCGCAATGTCGCCTCACTGGTGTGCAGATTGCGCACTGCGTCCAGCGGATGCCAGATGCAATCAATGATCTCGTTCTGCGGCCGCACCTGTTCGAAGTCCAGCACGGAGACCTCGTAGACATGATGCTGTGTGCTGCCGCTCTGCAATTCCATTAAATACAACACATCGTCGGCGTCCAGGCCGGTTTCTTCTTGCAGTTCACGTACGGCAGCCTGCGCTCGGGTTTCCCCGGGCTCGACCTTGCCGCCGGGCAATGTCCAGCGGCAGCGGGGTTTGCGTACCAGGAGAACGTGGCGATCCTGTTCGCATATAACGGTTGCGCGTACTTTCATCTGTTACCTGTTTATTGCTTGTCACGAAATAGTAATAAAACTGCAATATTTGAGCCGGGGCCAGCAACAAAGGTTTCATTTGGATTTGGAGCGTTGGCTGCAGCGTAAAGTGCCCGCGCCATGATGGTCGCGGCTTGCGACATTCGGTCGGCATTTCGGGCGGATCAGGGTGTAAGGTAAAAGCGTGAAGCTGGATCTGACCGTTAGCGAAAATGGAGGTGTCCATGAGCATGCCGATGTTGATCAAGATGCACATGAACGGCTATGACGTGCTTAGCGTGAACAATGGCCCATGGCGGGTTTGCACTCAGGGCGATCGGCTGGCGTCGTTTGGCAGCAGGGAGGAAGCACTGGCCTATGCCGCTGCGTTGCCTGGCTACAAAAAACGCTCGGCGCGCGCGCAAAGTCACAAAACCCACTGACAGGCAGGCCGTAACGAAAGAGCCCCGGCATGTGTCGGGGCTTTTGTTTGAGGTAGGTGGGTGGGTCTCAGTGGACCTTGGTCCGGCTGATGGCGCGGGCTTTCACTTCCTTGGCATAGAGTTGCAGCCGTTCCTCATCGCTTTGCAGCACCTCACAGGATCTCAGCACGCTTTGCGCATCTGCCTCGTTGCCGGATTTGCGCAGTTGTTCTGCGATACGTTTGAGGTCGACCGCCGACCATCTCAAGTCCGATGCAACGCTTTGCAGGTCGCGTTGAAGTTCGTGTTCATATTCATTGAGCCGCATGATCACCTCCAGAACATTCTCGGTAGAAAAGAGTAGTCGCATTTTTCGTCGATGGGCAAAGCCTGTTCGTCAGCACGCTGAACGGTTGTGAAAAGTTGTGCAGATTGCGCCAAGGGCGCGGTGCCACGATGGATGTAGCGCCGCTTACACGCTACATTCACTTTTTTCAGATCAGGAATACACCATGCGGATATGGATCGGGAGTCTGGCGTTTGCCATGTTGGTAGGTTGCTCGTTGCCGGCATCGCTGGTGCCGGGTGAGCCGAATATCAGCAAGACCAGTACCAAGTCGCCCAAGGACTATGCTGCGTGTTTATTACCGTTGTGGCAGAAGGATGTGGCCAAGACTTCGCAGACGTCGATTTCCAACGGCTACCGTATCACCGCGCCAAGCATCATCACTGCTGACGAGATCCTCGACATCGTCAAGTACAAGGATGGCAGCCGGGTTTCGTTGTATCAGGGGCCGCCGTGGGCCAAGTCCGGGTCGTTGCGCCAATCGGTGCGTGACTGTCTGTAGCGACGCCTGCAGGCGGTGTGAATCGAGCACCGGCCATCAATGGCCAATCCGGACGCATCGCCTTCAACCATCCCGCTCTCTGAGCGGGTTTTTTTTGCCCGCGAGAAGGGCTATGACTAAAACTCATTGCCCCATGATTTTTAATGGTTACAGCCGGCTCCAGTCCCGGTGTTAAAAAATCGCAAACACAGCTCATCAATAACAACCAGAGAGCGTTTGCAGCCATGTCCCCTTTATCCCGCCGACTCTCCCTCCGCCCGTTATTGAACACGCTCGCTATCAGGTGCGCGTGAGCTATCGAACATCCCTCGTATCGCACAAGAGTAATGACTGATGAAAGAACTCGACCTGTACATCGGTGAAGGTTTCGAAGGCCCGGGCGTCAACGCCGCACACATCAATATTCTGATCGGCCCGCGCAATGGTCCGGCGGGGCAGGCGTTCGCCAACAGCCTCGCATCGCCTAGCCAGGGCCACTGCCCGTTCATGGTGATCGCGCAACCGAACATCCCGGTCAAACCGATGACCTTGTACGTGAATAAAGCCGCGATCAGCAGCGACCTGCACGGCAACGCCACGTGGGGCGCCTCGCAGGCCGGGATCGCCAAAGCCGTGCTCGAAGCGCTGCTCGACGGCACGCTGCCGCCGGAAGCCGAAGACGAATGGGCAATCGTCACCGCCAATTGGGTCAATCCTGCGTGCGACGACCTCGATGCGGTGTACCTGAACAACTACAACGCCTGCCGCACCGCGATCCGCGCGGCACTGACCGGCAAGCCGGAAACCGCGCAACTGAAAGACGTCGTTGCGCACATCAGCAATCCTTTCTACACGCCAAAAGCCTGAGGTCGACGCCATGCAATACATCCGTTTGGGCAACTCCGGCCTGCAGGTTTCGCGTCTGTGCCTGGGCACCATGAACATGGGCACGCCGGACTGGAAACCGTGGATCTTCAATGAAAAGCAGAGTGAGCCGATCGTCGCGCACGCACTGGACAACGGCGTGAACTTCATTGACCTCGCCGACTTCTATTCCGCCGGTGTCGGCGAAGAGGTGGTGGGTCGCATCGTCAAGCGTCTGGCCCGTCGCGAAGACCTGGTGATCACCACCAAAGTCGGTTACGGCACCCGCAGCGGCATCAACGCCAGCGGCCATTCGCGCAAGCACATCATGGACAGCATCGATGCCTCGCTGAAGCGTCTGGACATGGATTACGTCGACGTCTTCATGCTGCATTACTTCGATGTGAACACCCCGGTCGAAGAAACCATGGACGCCTTGAATGACATCGTGCGCTCCGGCAAGGCCCGTTACATCGGCGTTTCGACCATGCTCACCGGGCAGCTGGCGAAGATCCTCATGGCCTGCGAGCGCAATGGTTGGGTCAAACCGATCAACATGCAGCTGCAACTGAACTGTGCTTACCGCGAAGAAGAGCGCGAAATGATTCCGTTCTGTCGCGATCAGGGCATCGGCGTATCGGTGTTCAGTCCTTTGGCGCGTGGTCTGTTGACCGGTGACGTGCAGTCGACCCGCAACCAGACCGACTTTTTCACTCAGCAGATGTACAGCGACGAAGCCTCGTTCGAAATCGCCCACTCGGTGCAGCGCGTAGCCCGTGCTCGCGGTGTGTCGAATGCGCAGATCGCCCAGGCTTGGGTGGCGAACCATCCGGGCGTTGATTGCATGCTGGTCGGCGCCGACACCACCGCGCAATTCGACAGCGCATTGGCCGCACTTGAAACCAGGCTCGACGCTGATGAACTGCATGAGCTGGAACGCAATTACACCCCGTGCGACGTGATCAACGATTACACCGCCGGAAAACGCATCCTCCGCTCGGCGCGGCCGGGGCTTGAGCGTTTCACTCTGCAGGGAGCGGTGGCATGAGCGATTTGATCCGTCACGGCAACTTCATCGATGGCCAGTGGGGGCAGGGCGGCGCGACCTATCCGGTGCGCAACCCGGCCAACGGCGAGCTGATCACTGAGGTGCAGAAGGCTGGCGCCGAAGCGACCAGCCTGGCCATCGACGCCGCCCACCGCGCACTGCCGGCGTGGCGCAAATTGACCGCGAAGGAACGCAGTCAACGCCTCAAGCGCTGGAGCGAATTGATGCTCGCCAACCAGAAGGATCTGGCCACGCTGCTCAGTCGTGAACAAGGCAAGCCGCTGGCCGAGGCCATGGGTGAAGTGGTTTACGCGGCGAGTTTTCTTGAGTGGTTCGGCGAGGAAGCCAAGCGGGCCTACGGCGATGTGATCCCGAGCCACAAGGCCGATGCGCGAATCATCGTGGTCAAGGAAGCCATTGGTGTGGTCGCGGCGATCACCCCGTGGAATTTCCCGTTGGCGATGGTCACTCGCAAGGTCGGGCCGGCGCTGGCGGCGGGTTGCACGATGATTCTCAAACCATCGGAAGAGACGCCGCTGTCGGCCTTTGCCTTGGCCGTGTTGGCCGAGCAGGCGGGGATTCCGGCTGGTGTCTTCAACATTGTGTCCGGCGATGCCGTCGCCATCGGTGGCGCGCTRCAGGCATCGAGCATCGTGCGCAAATTGTCCTTCACCGGCTCTACTCGCACCGGCAAGTTGCTCATGCGTCAGGCCGCCGACACCTTGAAAAAGGTCTCGCTGGAACTGGGTGGCAATGCGCCGTTCATTGTCTTCGACGATGCCGATCTGGATGCCGCAGTCAAAGGCGCAATGGCCTCGAAATTCCGCAACACCGGGCAGACTTGCGTGTGCGTGAATCGCTTCTTTATTCAGGACGGCGTCTACGAAGCCTTCACCGGCAAGCTTGCGGAAGCGGTGGCGGCGATGCGCGTCGGCAGTGCACTGGACGGTGATACCGAACAAGGTCCACTGATCAACAGCGCGGCGCTGGCCAAGGTGGAAAGCCATGTCAGCGATGCCCTGGAGAAGGGCGCGACATTGTTGTGTGGCGGTCGTCGTCACGCCTTGGGCGGCACGTTCTACGAGCCGACCATCCTCACTGAGGTCAACGGCGACATGTTGATTGCCCAGGACGAAACCTTCGGTCCGGTGGCAGCGTGCTTCCGCTTCAAGGACGAGGCCGAAGTGCTGGAACGCGCCAATGACACGCCTTTCGGGTTGTCGGCGTATTTCTACAGCCGCGACATCGGCCGGGTCTGGCGTATGGCTGAAGGCCTGGAGGCGGGCATGGTCGGGATCAACGAAGGGATCATCTCCACGGAAGTGGCACCGTTCGGCGGAATCAAGGAATCGGGCCTCGGCCGCGAAGGTTCGAAGTACGGTCTGGATGACTATCTGGAGATCAAATACCTGTTGATGGGTGGTCTCTGATTCCCCGAAAACAACAATCTTTGTGGGCGCTGAGCCTGCTCGCGAAGACGGTCTATCAGTGGAAAGTAATGTGACTGACATGCCGCCTTCGCGAGCAAGCTCGGCTCCCACAAAAAGCAAAAGCAAGAGCAATCGGTTTCTCCGTCAATAACAACAATTGGAGACGAACATGTCCGCTCAACCCATAAAAATCGATGACCTGCCGATCGGCCGGTTTCACATCAAGATCGCCGGCCTGACCTTCGGCGCGCACTTCACCGACGGCTACATTCTCGGCCTGATCGGTATCGCGTTCACCTTGCTCAGTCCGCAGATGCAGCTGGATGCGTTCTGGCAAGGCTTGATCGGCGCGTCGGCGTTGATCGGGCTGTTTCTCGGCAGTCTGTTTTTCGGCTGGATCTCCGACAAGGTCGGCCGCCAGAAAATCTTTCTGGTCAGTTTTGTGCTGATCACCGTGGCCTCGATGATGCAGTTTTATGTCGAAACAGCGATGAGTCTGTTTCTCTGCCGGGTGCTGATCGGCATCGGCTTGGGCGGCGATTTCAGCGTCGGCCACGCGATGCTGGCCGAGTTCTCGCCGAAGAAATATCGCGGCGTTTTGCTCGGTTCTTTCAGCGTGATCTGGACCTTCGGTTACGTTGCCGCAACCTTCGTCGGCACGGCGATGCTCAGCCTTGGCGATGATGCCTGGCGCTGGATGCTGGCATCGTCGGCGATTCCGGCGGCATTGATCCTGATCGCGCGCATCGGCACGCCGGAATCGCCACGCTGGCTGGTCAATCAGGGACGCATCGCCGAGGCGCGGGCGATCGTCAAAAAACACTTGGGCGATAACGTCGAACTCGACGAAACCCGCTCCACGGAAACCCGTTCCGGGTATGCGGTGCTGTTCAGCCGTGAGTACCGCAAGCGCACCGCGTTCAACTGCCTGTTCTTCGTGTGCATCGTGATGCCGTACTTTGCGATCTACACGTTCCTGCCGTCGATTTTGCAGAAGATGGGCCTGGCCGAAGGATTTGGTACCGAGTTGATGTTGAACATGCTGCTGATCCTCGGCGCGCTGATCGGTATCTGGTGCACGATCAAATTCACCCGGCGTGGATTCCTCATCAACTCGTTCATCATTCTCGCGGCGGCGCTGTTTCTGCTGGCGGTACTGCCGGGCAGTGCGGCGTGGCTGATGGTGCTGGTGTTTGGTCTGTTTACGTTGGTGTTGTCGGCGGTGAGCAATCTGGTCGGGGTGTTCCCGGCGGAGAGCTTTCCGACCGAGGTTCGCGCCAGCGGTATCGGGCTGGYGACGGCAGTGAGTCGTTTGGGGTCGGCCGTCAGTACGTTCCTGCTGCCGGTGAGTGTGGCCGGGATCGGCTTGAGCCCGACGATGGGCATTCTCGCGGCGATTCTGGCGATTGGCGCATGGCTGTCGTGGGCGTGGGCGCCGGAGACCAAATCGCTGACGTTGAGTCAGGCGTGCAAGGCGCAGACCACGGTGGAGGGGAGTTCGATTGTGGTGAGCAAAGTCGCTACGCCGATTTGATGTGCAAGGCTTAAAACCTCCCCCTCACCCCAGCCCTCCCGAAACGTCGGACCGCCCCCAAGGGGGGCGAGGGGGAAAGGGGGCGATCTATGTAATATTCAAAATCTACGTTCGACTCGGTATCTCAGGTCGGCGTAGTTCGAATAATCACCTCGGTCAGTTCCCTCTCCCTCCGGGAGAGGGCTAGGGTGAGGGGCTCTTTCAGGGATTGCTCACCAGGCTCAGCCAATCGGTGAACAGCTTCACTTTCGACAGGCCTTGCTTGTCATTCGCCACATCCAGCCAATACCCATACGGGCCGATCACTTCAATCGGAGTGATCGGCACCAGGCTGCCGTTGGCCAACTCCTTCTCGATCATCTGCCGATCAATCACCGCCAGTCCGCCACCCGCCAGTGCGGTGTGAATCACCTGATCGAGTGTGCTGAATTCCAAGCCTTGTCCCGCATCGATATCCTCTCGCCCCATCGCCGCCAGCCAGTTCTCCCAGACCTTCAGGCGTTTGCCGTCATGCAGAATGTGCAACAACGGAAACTCGTGCAGGTCTGGCGCTTGATCGCCGTTAAACAGCTCCGGACTGGCCACCGCAATATGCCGTTCCATGACCAATAGCTGACTGGCGCAGTGGGTTGACGCGGCGAGGCCAAAACGAATGTGGCAATCGATGTCCGCGAGGCTGTCGTGACTGGCCTGATTGGTCACGCTGAGGCTGATGTCGGGGTAGCGCTGGCAGAACGCGCGCAGGTGTGGCGACAGCCAGCGCGTGGCCCAGGTCGGTGGGGCGAGTACGCGCAGGCGCTGGCGCAGATTGGGCACGCGTACCGCTTGCAGGGCGCGCTCCATATGATCGAAGGCTTCGGCCAGATGCGGTTTGAGATTGCTGCCGGCTTCGGTCAGCGAGAGGCCTTGCGGGGTGCGCACGAACAGCGCGACGCCGAGGTAGTCTTCGAGTTGTTTGATCTGGCGACTGACTGCGCCCTGGGTGACGTTAAGGCCGAGTGCGGCCTGGCTGAAGCTGCGATGACGCGCGACTTCTTCGAACACGCGCAGGGTGTTGAGGGAGGGCAGTTGACGCATGGAGGCAGAACCCCGGATCGAGCGTTTGGCTCGGTTTGTTTTTGTAGGTTTTGTTTGTAGGGGGTATCTGACTATTGGTGAGGGTTTGATGCAAGTGGAGTTTGTGCGGGCGCCTTCGCGAGCAGGCTCGCTCCTACCCTGGAATGCATTCCAATGTGGGAGCGAGCCTGCTCGCGATAGCTATTTCATGAATTCGAACAATCTGGATCAGAAGTAGTAACCAACGTTCACATACACCTGGTTCTCCCACTGATCCAGCCCGCCCGCAGCCAGACTCTGGGTGTAACTGCTGCCGCCAATGTACGGATCATTCCGGCCAAACAACCACTCGGCCGCGACCCACAATTTGCTCACCGAAAACGAGCTGCCGAGGATCATCCGCTCTGACGTCTTGTAGCCGCTGGCGGATTTGTCGAAGGCGCTGTAGTTGGCGTAAAGCTTGACCCCGCTGACCTGATCAAAGAGGTATTTGCCTCCGACGTCATAGCTCAGGTCGGCCACGTACAGATTGCCGCGACTGGCGACGTTGTAGGTGCCGTCGTAGCCGCCGAGGGTGACCACTTCATCACTGCCGGGATTGCGCGGCGACATCTGTTGCCGCGCCGCTTGCAGTTGCACGCCCCAAGGCCCGTTCTTGCCCAGATAGTGGATGGCCACGGCGTTGCGCCGGCCATCGCTGTGGGTGTCGCGGTTTTGCAGGCTGGAAGTCAGGCCGGAGACGCCGACCTCGGACTTCCACGGGCCCAGATCGAGTGCCTTGGCCACGCGCAGCACCAGGGTGTTGCGCTCCTGATTGTCGCTGCCGTCAGCCACGTAACTGTCGGCCTCGGAGACGATGCTGGAGTAGCTCACGCCATTGCTGGTGCCTTTGCCTTGCCACGCCGGGCGCAGGTAGTAACCGGCCTGGACGTTCCAGTCGCCACTTTGCTGGATGTACTTGGCGCCGACCTGTTGCACGTCTTCGAGGCCGATAACGTTGCCAAGGGTTTCGTAGAAGGTGCTGCCGAAGTACGGCTGCAAGCCGAACGGCACGGTGTTCAGGCCGACCTGCACTTGCTGATCGGGATTGAATTTGTAGCCGACCCACGCGAACTTGGCGAACTGGATGTCGCCGTAGTTTTTCGTGTACTGGTAGGGATACGAACGACCGTAAAAGCGGTACTGCGCTTCACCGATCCAGCTGTCGGAATTGTACTTGGCACTGAGGAATACCGTGTCGAGACCGAACTTCTGAATGTCGCGATCCGGGTCCAGGTCCCAGCGCGCACGAATGGCGCCGCCCAGATCAAGATTGTCGGTGACCTGCACAGCCATCGCCGGAGCGGCAATGCTGCAGAACAGGACGATGGACGTGGTGCGCAAGCGAAAGGAAGCAGAGAAGGGCATGGAGCGGCTCTCGATTGTTTTTATTAGAGATGCCGCGCAGTTTTGCCATCCGCTGGTGGTTGAACAAACGATAAAAACGGTGAGTAAACCTGCATCGAATGCATGTTACTCGGAAATTCCTGTAGGACAGTCCGGCACAGTCGTGGGATGCTTTGTGCCCTGTCAGTGGTTTTCGAGTGCCTTGATATGAAACGCAAAATGCCCGGCCTGAACGCACTCAAAGCGTTCGAGGTGGCCGGCAGCACCGGTAGTTTTACCCGCGCCGCCGAGTTGCTCAATGTCACCCAAAGCGCCGTCAGCCGGCAGGTGCGGCAATTGGAAGAACAGCTCGGCGAGAGTTTGCTGGAGCGCCGCCATCACCATTTGGAGCTGACCGGTGCCGGCAAGATTCTCCTGCGGGCATTGCACCAGTCATTCGACAAGATCGAGCTGACAGTGCGCAGTATTCAGCAGAAAACCCACTCCAACCGCTTGCACATCAACGCACCGCCCACCTTTACCAGCCGCTGGTTGATGCCGCGTCTGGGCCGTTTGCGCGAGCAACACCCGGAGCTTGAGTTGAGCATCACCACACGCTTGCAGGACAGCCTCGCGGAAACCAGCACGCTCGATTGTGCGATCCGTTTTGGCGACGGCGAGTGGGACGGTCTCGACAGTTCATTGTTGATTCAGGAGCGCCATATCGCCGTGTGCGCCCCCTCTCTGTATGCCCGCGAAAGTGGCGAGTCGGGCATTGATCTCAATCGCCTTACCTTGTTGCACGTATTGGCCAAAGAGGATCAGCGTTATCTGACCTGGAAACATTGGCTCGATGCGGCGCGGATCACCGGCGTGGATACCCAGGGCGGCTACGAGTTCGATCTGCTGGATCTGGCGATTCGGGCGGCGACCGATGGTCTGGGCATCACCATAGCCGACTGGCACATGGTCGCTGCGGAACTGGCCAGCGGGCAGTTGACGCAAGTGCTGAATGTGCATGTGGAGGGGCACCAGTCGTATTGGCTGGTGACCCGGCCGGAGCAGACCGAGATGCCGCAGTTGCAGGTTTTTTCGCAATGGCTGCAAGAGGAAATCTGGCTGGCGCAGCGCCAGTTAGAGCCCTCGACCGCTGCTATCTGAATCAGCCCAGATTCCCTTGTAGGAGTGAGCCTGCTCGCGATGGCGGTGTATCAGTCACATCATCGTTGAATGATGACAAGACTGGTGGCATTGATAAAAACAAACGATGGGCGATGCACATGCGAATCGAGCGAAATTTTGTTAACGGCCAATTTATCGAGCCTGCCAGCGCGGCGCTGATCGCGGTCTACAACCCTGCTACCGAAGCGTTGCTCGGCCATGTGTCGGGTGCCACCGCCGAAGAAGCCACCGCGGCGGTCGATGCGGCGGCAGCGGCACAAAAGGTCTGGGGCAAACTCACCAGCATCGAGCGCGCCGAACATCTGCGAGCCTTGGCCACCGCCCTTGAAGATCGCGCTGAAACCATCGGTGCCGCACTGGCCGCCGAATCCGGCAAAAGCGTTAGCGATGCCAGCAACGAAGCCCGTTACGCCGCGCAGATCACTCGCTACCACGCAGAGTGGGCGCGCCGTATCGAAGGCGAAATCATCCCCAGCGACAGCCCTGACGAAAACCTGTTTCTGCACCGCGAGCCGATCGGCGTCGTTGCCTGCCTGATCCCGTTCAACTACCCGGTTTACACGTTGCTGCGCAAAATCGCCCCGGCATTGATCGCCGGTAACACCGTGGTGGTGCGCCCGAGCAACAACACACCGACCTCGGCATTTGAAATTGCCAAAGCGGTGCAGCAATCGGGCATGCCGGCCGGTGTGATCAACATCCTGACCATGGATCACGCCACGGCAGCGGCGGTTTGCACACATAAGGCCGTGGGCCTTATTACCCTGACCGGCAGCGTCAACGCCGGGCGCATCGTTCTCGATTATTGCAAGGCAAACATCGCCAAACCTTCGCTGGAACTGGGTGGCAAGACCCCGGCGATCATCGAAGCGGATGCCGACCTGGAAGCGGCCGCGACAGCAATCATCGCGTCGAAAACCACGCATTGCGGCCAGTTGTGCACGGCGGTAGAGCGTGTCTATGTGCAGGAAAGTGTCTACGACCGGTTCCTCGCACTGCTCAAGGCCAAAATCGCTGAAGTGAAATTCGGCGACCGCGCCACCGACGCCAACCTGATGGGACCGCTGGTCAACGCCAGTTCGCAGCGGAACATCCATGCTTTGGTCGAGCGCGCCATCGCTGCCGGCGCAATCCTCGAAAGCGGTGGCGTGCTGCCGCAAGGCCCGGGGCATTTCTACCCGCCGACACTGCTCAGCGGTTGCCGTCAGGACATGGAAATCGTTCAGGAAGAAATCTTCGGCCCGGTGCTGCCGGTACTCAAATACCGCGACATCGACGAAGCGCTGGCCATGGCCAACGATCATCAGTTCGGTCTGTCGTCGGTGCTCTACACCGAGAACTACCGCACCGCACAGAAAGTCGCCAACGCCATCGAGGCCGGCGAGTTGTACGTCAATCGCACCCCGGCCGACCCGTATCAGGGCTACCACGCCGGCTGGAAACGCTCGGGCCTGGGCGGCGATGACGGCAAGCACGGCATGCTCGAATTCACCCAGACCCGACTCGTGGTCATGAAGTACTGATCCACCGCAACACGCCTCACGCTGCACCTATAAAAACAATTATCAGGGGCGCCCGGAGCACGGGTCGCCCGAGGTCACTTCAATGTCCAAGCATGCATCCTCTGCTGCCGCTGTTCAGGGTTCCACGTCGGCTGTGAAAAGCCAGAGCGACAAGGGAAGTCGCTATTTCCAATTGATGTTGCTGGTGCTCGCCGCCGGCGCAATCTATCCGATTCTCTATCTTCGTCAGGTCTATCAAACGACCATGCTCGAGGTGTTCCAGATCAACCACAGCGAGCTGGGTTATCTGTACTCGATGCTTGGCACGATTTTTCTGCTCAGCTACCTACCTAGCGGTTGGCTGGCCGACCGCGTTGCGCCGCGCTTTCTGATTTTCTTCTCGCTGGTGGCCACTGGTGCTCTGGGCCTTTGGTACTCGACGGCACCGTCGATGAGCGGGCTGATGATCATCTTCGGTTGCTGGGGGGTGACCACCGGTTTGACCTTTTGGGCCTCGGTGCTCAAGCGCGTGAAGATGATTGCTCATCACACGGAACAGGGCCGGTTCTTCGGGATTCTCGACGGTGGTCGCGGGCTGGTTGAGGCGTTGCTGGCGACGGTCGCGCTGGGTCTGTTCGCGTTTGCCACGGAGACCCGGGGCGAGTCGACCGCCGAAGGCTTCAAACACGTGGTTTATCTGTATGCCTTCACCTGTATCGCCATCGGCTGCTTGCTGGTGCTGATCAAGGACCCGAAGTCGATGGAAGACACGCCCGCGGTGGAGAAGGGCAAGTTCAATCTGCTCAGCGATCTGGGCACGCTGGTGAAGATCCCGGAGCTGTGGCTGGTGACCGCCATCGTGTTCTGCGGGTATCACATCTTCTGGGCGACCTACAGTTTCTCCGATTACTTGCAAGGCAGCGGCATGACGGCGGTCATGGCCGGCACCATCACCACGATCAAGTTGTGGATGCGCCCGATCGGCGGCATCGGTGGCGGCTGGCTGGGCGACAAATTCTCGAATATCTCGGTGCTGATCGTCGCGCTGCTGCTGGCCAGTCTGGCCATCGTCGGGCTTATCGTATTTCCGGGACTCAACAGTATGGGGCTGCTGATCGGCACGGTGATTTTCATCGGCCTGATGACTTACGCGATTCGTGGTCTGTACTGGGCGATTCTCGACAGCTGCAACATTCCGCTGCGCATCACCGGTCTGGCCATCGGTATCGTCTCGGTGGTCGGTTACATGCCGGATGCCTTTATCCCGCTGATCAACGGCTACCTCACCGAGCACTTTCCCGGCGCGCTCGGCTACAAGCTCTACTTCGGCTACATCGCGACTATCGGTCTGATCGGCACCCTCGCTGCCGTGACCTTGCGTGCCCGAATCAATCGTCAATCTTCGAAAAAAGCAGGTGCCTGAGATGAAAATCATCGCCCTTGAAACCCATATCGTTGCCGTACCGCCACCGCACATCGGCGGCATGTACTGGCTGTTCGTCAAGCTGAAGACCGATTGTGGCATTGAAGGTGTCGGCGAGATCTACGCCGCGACCTTTGGCCCGAAAGCCATGTTGCCGATCATTGAGGACGTGTTCGAACGTTACCTGCTCAATCACGATCCGCACCACATCGAGCGCTTCTTTCGCCAGGCGTATTCCAGCGGATTCACCCAGCGTCCCGATTTGACCATGATGGGCGTGGTCAGCGGTCTGGAGATGGCCTGCTGGGACATCATCGGCAAAGCCGCGAACAAACCGGTTTACGAGTTGCTCGGCGGCAAGGTCAATGAACGTCTGCGTTCCTACACCTACCTGTACCCCGTCAACAGCCGTGGCGAGTACGACTACGACGACCCGGATCTGGCCGCCGAGTGCGCGATAGAGAACATGAACAAGGGCTTCACCGCCGTGAAGTTTGATCCGGCCGGCCCTTACACCGCGTACTCCGGGCACCAGATTTCGCTGGAAGTGCTGGAGCGATGCGAAACCTTCTGCCGCAGGATTCGCGAAGCAGTCGGCGACAAGTGCGACCTGCTCTTCGGTACCCACGGGCAGATGGTGCCCTCGTCGGCAATCCGCCTGGCCAAGCGTCTGGAGAAATACGACCCGCTGTGGTTCGAAGAGCCAGTGCCGCCGGGACAGGAAGAGGCCATGGCGCAGGTCGCGGCGAAGACCAGCATCCCGATCGCCACTGGCGAGCGCCTGACCACCAAGTACGAATTCTTCAAGCTGTTGCAGGCTGGCGGCGCGTCGATTCTGCAGATGAACGTGGCGCGCTGCGGCGGTCTGCTCGAAGCCAAGAAGATCGCCAGCATGGCCGAAGCCTACTACGCGCAAATCGCCCCGCATTTGTACAACGGGCCGATTGGCGCGGCGGCGAGTTTCCAGTTGGCGACCTGTACGCCGAATTTCCTGATTCAGGAAAGCATCGAGACGTGGGGTGGCTTCCACGCGCAAGTGCTGACCAAACCGTTGCAGTGGGAGGACGGCTACATCATTCCGTCCACCGAGCCGGGCCTGGGGGTTGAGCTGAACATGGACGTGGTGCGCAAGCATTCGCCGTACACCGGCGAGCGTTTGCACTTGCAGATGGCGCCGACCCCGGTGGACGTGAAAGACAACTCACCCGCTCGCGGCTGACACAGGCTTTGATTGCCAGGCCAGTCCCCTGTGGGCGTGAGCTCGCTCGCGAACCGACGGGGTGTCAGGCAATGAAAATGCGAGCTGACAGGCAGTCTTCGCGAGCAAGCTCGCTCCCACAAGGGCGGCGAATTTTGTACAACGACTTACGCGGTAACCGTGCATGACATACGACTACATCATCGCTGGCGCCGGCGCCGCTGGCTGCGTGCTGGCCAACCGGCTCTCGGCCTCGGGCCAATACACCGTGCTGTTGCTGGAAGCGGGCGGCAAGGACAGTTCCCTGTGGTTCAAGATTCCGGTCGGCTTCGCCAAAATGTATTACAACCCGACCTTCAACTGGATGTATTACAGCCAGCCACAGAAACAACTGAGCAACCGCGAAATCTACGCACCGCGCGGCAAAGTGCAGGGCGGTTCCGGCTCGATCAACGCGATGATCTACGTGCGCGGCCAGGCTCATGATTTTGATGATTGGGCGGCCAACGGCAACGACGGCTGGGGCTTCAAGGACGTGTTGCCGTACTTCCGCAAACTGGAAAACCACCCGCTCGGCGACAGCGAATACCACGGTGGCAGCGGCCCGATCAGCATTACGCCGATGAAGGGCCAGACTCACCCGATCTGCGATGTGTTTCTTGAGGGCTGCTCGGAACTTGGCTATCCGCGCAGTGAAGATTTCAACGGAGCGAAGTTCGAAGGGGCGGGTCTCTACGACGTCAACACCAAGAACGGTCAGCGCTGCTCCAGCAGCTTCGCGCATCTGCATCCAGCACTGAAACGGCCGAACCTGACGGTCGAGCACTTCGCGCTGGTGGATCGGGTGTTGTTTGATGACGCGCAACAACAGGCGACCGGGATCTCGATTACTCAGCATGGCGTAGTACGAACCTTTACCGCACGCAAGGAAGTGATCTTGTGTGCAGGTGCCGTCGACACACCGAAGATCCTGCAACTGTCCGGCGTGGCGGATCGTGAGCTTCTGGCCAAACATCAGATTCCCTTGGTCAAACACCTGCCGGCAGTCGGGCAGAACCTGCAGGATCACCTGTGCGCCAGCTATTACTACAAGGCCAATATCCCGACGCTCAACGATGAACTGAGTTCGCTGTTCGGTCAGTTCAAACTCGGCGTGAAATACCTGCTGACGCGCAAGGGCGCCTTGGCCATGAGCGTCAATCAGGCCGGTGGTTTCTTCCGTGGCGACGCGCAGCAGAATCACCCGAACCTGCAGCTGTATTTCAACCCGCTGTCGTACCAGATCCCGAAAAACAACAAGGCCAGCCTCAAGCCTGAGCCGTATTCCGGCTTTCTGCTGTGCTTCAATCCGTGCCGGCCGACCAGCCGTGGGCATATCGAAATCGCCTCGAAAAATCCCCGGGATGCGGCGCTGATCGATCCGAATTACCTGAGCACGCGAAAGGATATCGACGAGGTGATTCAAGGCAGTCGCCTGATGCGCAAGATCATGAATGCGCCGGCGCTAAAGGCCATTACCGTTGACGAGGTTTTGCCTGGGCCGGCGGTAGAAACAGACGAACAGATGTTGCAGTACTTCCGCGATAACTGTGGCTCGATTTATCACCTATGCGGTTCGTGCGCGATGGGCGCTGACGAGCAGACGTCGGTGGTCGACAAGCGGCTTAAGGTGCACGGTTTCCAAGGGTTGCGGATTGTTGATGCGTCGATCTTTCCGAATGTGACCTCGGGCAATACTCACGCAGCGGTGTTGATGGTGGCGGAGAAGGGCGCGGATCTGATTTTGCAGGATGCGTAATGAGTGGTGACAGTTGCGCGTGAGGGTTTTCAGCCGTGTGCACTAGGCTTTTGAGGGGCGGTCGATAGTCAGATCGGCCGGTCTTTCAAGGAGCCGCGGATCATGGATGATCTGGTCAAAGAAGTAATTCCGCTGTTGCAGTACCTGATTCCCGGTTTTTTGTCGGCGTGGATTTTTTATTCGCTGACGGCATTCAAACGACCCGATACGTTCGGGCAGATTGTCCAGGCGCTGATTTTTACATTTGTGATTCAGGGAGCGGTTTTGGGGATTGGGGCGATGTGTTTGTGGGTAGGCTCGAAAGGCTTTTCTGTAGGACGTTGGGATGCCAAGGCCGAAACAATTTGGGCATTCGTTGTGTCGGTGACGCTCGGGTTGCTTTCCTGCTACCTGGCCACGAATGACAAATTGCATGGCTGGTTACGCAGTCGAAATGTCACGAAACAAACTTCCTACCCCAGCGAATGGTTCAGCGTTTTTGCCCAACATCATCGTCTGGTCACGCTACATTTGAACGATGAAAGGCGCGTTTTTGGCTGGCCCGTGGAGTGGCCACCGGAATCCAGCAGTGGCCAGTTCGTGATGCAGAATCCCTGTTGGCTGGATGCCGAAGGGGCAGAAGTGCCTTTTGGCGCTGAGTTTTTGCTGATAGATTCCGGCAAGGTCAAGTGGGTCGAATTCGGCCCGAAATCGGAGGTTTCTTTATGACAGCCAGAGCACCGCAACCAATGCCGGAATGGGTAGCGCGTCGTTACACGAAAGATGGCAAGCCAGTGGCAAATGCGCAGCCTAGAGCACCGAGCGCTCCACCACCGCTGAAGAGCTAGTATTTCCTTAGCCCCAACCCTCAGCCACTGCCCGGCGAATTGCTTCCAGCAACATCGCAAACGCCGGGTTGTCGTTGTTCTCGCGCCAGATCAGATGCAGCTCGCTCTGCACGCCTTCACCCAGATCGATATCGCGAAATACCACATTCTTGAACACCACACTGGTGGCGCAGCGCGGTACCAGCGCCAGGCCCATCCCGGCATTCACCAGTGCCAGAATCGTCAACGATGAGCCCAGCCACTGCACATAATCCGGCGYAACCCGAGCCGAGCGCAGCATTCCGGTGAGCAATTCGTTGAATGGCGGATACGCGGCATGGGAGTACATCAGGAACGGTTGTTTATCCAGATCACTGACCGCCACTTCAGCCGCCGACGCCAATGGGTGTCCGCTCGGCACCGCCAGTACAAACGGTTCGCGCACCAGGCATTCAGTCGCGTAGCCAGGCTCCAATAGCGGCGCGCGGGCGATGCCCAAATCGATGCGTCGCGCGCGCAGGGCTTCGTGCTGCTGGTAAGTGTTCATCTCCGACAGATCGATTTTCACCTGCGGTTGTTTCAGGCGCGCCTCGGCAATCACCTTAGGCAGAAATTCATACACCGCGCTGCCGACAAAACTGATGTTCACCGTACCGATGTCGCCCTCTGCGAACCGTCGGGCAGTGACGGCTGCTTGCTGTGCGCGCTCCAGCAGGTTCTGTGCTTCGACGAAGAACGCCCGACCGGCAGCCGTTAGCGCGACGCTACGAGTGCTGCGGGTAAACAGTTCGACGCCGAGGTGATGCTCGAGCAATTGAATCTGCCGGCTCAGTGGCGGCTGGGTCATGTTCAGTCGCTCAGCGGCGCGGCGAAAGTTGAGTTCGGTGGCGACCGTGGTGAAGCAGCGCAGTTGAGTCAGTTCGAACATTGATCTAATCCGGGTATCAATCGAATGCCAAGTTAGATTAGACGGGATCAATGACCCCGTCCATGATCGGCCCATCGCTTTACGCCATCCCTAAAAAAACAAGATCGGGAGTCGCCCCTTGAAAACCCTCCAGAGTCCGCTGGACGTCACGGTGCTTGCCCGTGCCGCCGCCAAGGTCAAGCGCCACGTGCTGCCGCTGTTCGTGGTGATGTTCATCGTCAACTACATCGATCGGGTCAACATCGGTTTCGTGCGCAGCCACATGGAAACCGACCTCGGCATCGGTGCGGCGGCTTACGGCCTCGGTGCCGGTTTGTTCTTTGTTGGCTACGCGCTGTTCGAAGTGCCGTCCAACATGCTCCTGCAACGTTACGGCGCACGGGTCTGGCTGACGCGGATCATGTTCACCTGGGGCGCGGCCGCCATGGCCATGGCGTTCGTTAGAGGTGAAACCAGTTTCTATGTGCTGCGCTTTATTCTCGGCGCGGCCGAAGCAGGGTTCTTTCCGGGGATCATTTATTACTTCACCCAATGGCTGCCAGCCTCCGAGCGCGGCAAGACCATGGCGGTGTTTCTCAGCGGTTCGGCGATTGCTTCGGTGATCTCCGGCCCGGTGTCCGGTGCGTTGCTGCATATCAGTGGCCTGGGTTTGCATGGCTGGCAGTGGATGTTCCTGATCGAGGGTGCCGCATCGGTGGTGCTCTGCGCATTTGTCTGGTTCTGGGTGCAATCGCATCCGCGTCAGGCCAAGTGGCTGAGCGAAGAGGAACGCGAAGCGCTGGTGGCGGCGATTGCCGAGGAGCAGCGTGCTCGTGAGGCGGTGCAAGTGGCCAAACCGTCGATGTTCAAGCTGTTGGCGGATCGGCAGATTGCGCTGTTCTGTTTCATCTACTTCTCCATTGCCCTGACCATTTACGGCGCGACGTTCTGGCTGCCGAGCATGATCAAGAAGATGGGCAACCTCGGTGACTTCCAGGTCGGCCTGCTCAATTCGATTCCGTGGATCATTTCGATTGTTGCTATGTATGGTTTCGCGGCGATGGCCGGCAAGTGGAAATTCCAGCAGGCCTGGGTCGCGCTGACACTGGTGATCGCGGCGATCGGCATGTTCATGTCGACCACTGGCGGGCCGATCTTCGCCTTCGTTGCCATCTGTTTCGCCGCCATCGGCTTCAAGGCTGCGTCGGCGTTGTTCTGGCCGATTCCGCAAAGCTATCTGGATGCGCGCATTGCCGCTGCAGTGATCGCGTTGATCAACTCCATCGGCAACCTCGG
This sequence comes from Pseudomonas sp. P4_D7, assembly GCF_056401755.1. Lineage (NCBI taxonomy): Bacteria > Pseudomonadati > Pseudomonadota > Gammaproteobacteria > Pseudomonadales > Pseudomonadaceae > Pseudomonas > Pseudomonas sp. P4_D7. Next base: position 46,012 of record NZ_JBFUIR010000025.1, read on the forward strand.
CGGCTTCGTTGCACCGACGGCGTTCGGCATCCTCGAAGAAACCACCGGCTCCATCGAGGGCGGTCTTTATGGCCTGGCGGCGACGTCACTGGTCGCTGCGGTGGTGATCTTCTTTGCTCGCACGGCCCCGGGTGCCAAGGGTAAAACTCCGGCAAAGCCCCATGACGAGACCGCCGTTGTCGCGACGGCCAGACCGGCCGCGAGCCATTGAATTGATTGTTGATCTGTCAGGAGCGTTATCTTGAAAATCACCCGTGTCACCGTGACCCCGATTGCCTTTCGTGATCCGCCGCTGCTCAACGCCAGCGGCATCCACGAACCGTTTGCCCTGCGTTCGATCATCGAGATCGAAAGCGATAACGGCTACATCGGCCTCGGCGAAAGCTATGGCGATGCCCCGGCGCTGGCGATCCAGCAGCAGTTGCAGGGGCAACTGATCGGCCTCGACCCGTTCAACCTCAACCAGTTGCGCGCGATCGTGCAGGCCACCGTTGCCGCGAACAAACCTGCAAGCATTGCTGGTGCCGAACTGGCGCCCGGTTCCCACGCCAGTAAAGCAGTGAGCAATGCCTATTCGGCGTTCGAAGTGGCGTTCCTCGATTTGCAGGCGCATTACCTCAATGTGCCGCTGGTGGATCTGCTCGGCGGTGCCATTCGCGATGAAGTGCCGTTCAGCGCCTACCTGTTCTTCAAGTATGCGCAGCATGTTGATTCGCCGTACAAACCGGACAATTGGGGCGAGGCGCTCAGCGAGCAGCAGATCGTCGCCCAAGCCGCGCGGATGATCGAGGCGTACGGTTTCAAGAGCATCAAGCTCAAGGCCGGCACCTTGCCGCCGGAGCATGAGGTGGCGTGCATCAAAGCGTTGAAAAAGGCTTTTCCCGGTTACCCGTTGCGCATCGATCCGAACGGCAACTGGTCGCTGGAAACCTCGATTCGCATGGCCGAGTTGCTCGGCGATGATTTGCAGTATTACGAAGACCCGACCCCGGGCCTCGACGGCATGGCCGAACTGCACAAGCGTACTGGTCTGCCGCTGGCGACCAATATGGTGGTCACCGATTTCGACGAGTTCCGTCGCAGCGTTGCGCAGAACAGTGTGCAGATCGTGCTTGCCGATCACCATTACTGGGGTGGCCTGCGCGACACGCAGACGCTGGCGAAGATGTGCGATGTGTTCGGTCTCGGTGTGTCGATGCATTCCAATTCACACCTGGGTATCAGCCTGATGGCGATGGCGCATGTCGCGGCGGCGGTGCCGAATCTGGATTACGCCTGCGACACCCATTACCCGTGGCAGGAGCCGGATGAGGAGGTGATCAAGGGTGGCAAACTGCCGATTGTCGATGGTTGCGTGAAGATCACCCGCGCGCCGGGGCTTGGGCTGGAGCTGGACCGGGATCAGTTGGGCAAGCTGCATGATCAGTACCTGACGTGCGGGATTCGTCAGCGCGATGATGTGCGGCAGATGCAGCGCTACAAGCCGGACTGGAAGGCGGTCAAGCCGAGATTTTGATGTCGTGCTCGCTGGCCTCTTCGCGAGCAAGCTCGCTCCCACATTTGATCTGTGGCGTTCACAAATCCTTTGTGGGAGCGAGCTTGCTCGCGAAGGGGGCGACTCATTCCTTCAGAGTGTATGCACCAGCCAATCCCGAAACGCTTTCAGCGACGGTAAATTCTCATTGCGCGGCGGATACACCAGGTAATAGCTGCGCCGACTGGTAATCGCCTCACCCAGCTGCAGCAGTTCACCCTTCAACAACTCATCCTCAACCAGAATCCGCGGCACCAACCCCACACCAATATTGGCCCGCACTGCCTGAATCAAGTGCGAAGTCATTTCAAAGCTCGGCCCGATACGCATGCTGCGGTGCGGCAGACCTTGATGGCTGAACCACTCCGCCCACGCCTGGGCATTGCTGCTGACATTGAGCAGCAGTTGCCCGGCGATGTGTTGTTCGGCGTCGTCGCGTTCGGCGTCGGACAGCTGCGCACTGGCAATCACCACCAATTCTTCCGTGTGCAGGGGCAGGGCGGCCAGCCCCGGCCAGTCACCACCGCCGACACAGATTGCCGCATCGATTTCGCTGGTATCGAAATCAATCGCTTCGATCCGCGAATGCAAATGCACGGTCATACCCGGGTGCGCGGTGTAGAAATCCTTGAGTCGCGGCAATAGCCACTTCGAACCGAAAGTCGGCAGCGTTGCCAGGCGCAAGCTGTGAATGCCCGAACCAAACGCCATGGCCTGCAACGTCGCGCTGCGAATCTGCCCAAGCGCTTCAGCAAGTTCGCGCTGATACATGCGTCCGACATCGGTCAGCACCACTTGCCGGCCTTCGCGCGTGAACAGGCGCATGCCGAGCATTTTCTCGAGAATCTGCACCTGACGGCTGACCGCACTCTGCGTCAGCGACAGTTCATGAGCAGCGCGGGTGTAGCTTTCGTGGCGTGCGGCGGCCTCGAAAGCCAGCAATAACGACATGGAAGGCGTGAGTGTGCGCGGATTCATTCGTAAAAGTCATCAATAGCGGGTCGAATTTACGGTTGTCCCGGCGTTCGCCAGCAATGAACATGGACACCATGAGATGGCGGAGCCTGACGCAATCATTCGTTGCGTACAACTGTTCACCGCCACGCGGCCCGATTTGACCGAGATAACCTGACCGATGATTGCCCAGCTGTCCCCCGCCAAAGCCCTGACCAGCGATTACCAGCAGTTCCTCAAAGCCCTGAAAGCCAGCGGCTTTCGCGGTGAAATCAGCGCCGATTACGCCAGCCGTGTCGTGCTGGCGACTGACAACTCGATCTATCAGCGCCTGCCGCAAGCGGCGGTGTTTCCGCTGGACGCTGATGACGTGGCACGAGTGGCGCGGCTGATCGCCGAACCGGCCTATCAACAAGTGGTGATCACCCCGCGCGGTGGCGGCACCGGCACCAACGGCCAATCGCTGACGGACGGTATTGTCGTCGACCTGTCGCGGCACATGAACCGCATTCTGGAAATCAACGTCGAGCAGCGCTGGGTGCGAGTGCAGGCCGGAGTGGTCAAGGATCAGCTCAACGCCGCGCTGAAATCCGCCGGGCTGTTTTTCGCCCCGGAATTGTCGACCTCCAACCGCGCCACCGTCGGCGGCATGATCAACACCGATGCCAGTGGTCAGGGCAGTTGCACCTATGGCAAGACGCGCGACCATGTGCTCGAACTCGACATGATCTTGCGTGGCGGTGAGCGTCTTCACGGTCTGCCTCTTGAGGAAAGCGAACTCGAAGCCCAGTGCGCCCGCGAAGATCGCGTCGGTGAAGTCTACCGCTGTGCGCGGCAAATCATTGATGAGCAGGGCGAGCTGATCAAACAGCGTTTCCCCGATCTCAACCGTTGCCTGACCGGTTATGACCTGGCGCACCTGCGTGAGGCGGACAACCGTTTCAACCTCAACAGCGTGCTCTGCGGTGCCGAAGGCTCGCTGGGATTTGTCGTCGAAGCGCGGCTGAATGTCTTGCCGATCCCCAAGCACACAATGTTGGTGAATATCCGCTACGCCGGGTTCATGGACGCACTGCGCGACGCCCGCGCCTTGATGGCGCTCAAACCGTTGTCGATCGAAACCGTTGACTCGAAAGTCTTGCTGCTGGCGATGCAGGACATCGTCTGGCACGGCGTCGCCGAGTATTTCCCGGAAAGCGCCGAGCGGCCGACCCTGGGCATCAACCTGGTGGAGTTCTGCGGCGACGATCCTGAAGAGCTGCGAGGTCGGGTCGAGGCGTTCGTCGAGCACTTGAGCAGCGACCGCACAGTCGAGCGTTTGGGCCACACGCTGGCGGTCGGGCACGCTGCGGTAAACAAGGTCTACGGCATGCGCAAACGCGCGGTAGGCCTGCTCGGCAACGTTGCCGGTGAAGCGCGGCCGCAGCCGTTTGTGGAAGACACCGCGGTACCGCCGCAGCACTTGGCCGAGTACATCGCTGAATTGCGCGACCTGCTCGACAGCCACGGTTTGCAATACGGCATGTTCGGTCACGTCGATGCAGGCGTGCTGCACGTGCGGCCGATCCTCGACATGAAAGATCCGCAGCAAGCGGCGCTGGTGCGTCCGGTGTCCGATGGTGTCGCCGCGCTGACCCAGCGTTACGGTGGCCTTCTGTGGGGCGAGCACGGCAAAGGCTTGCGCTCGGAATATGCGCCGGCCTTCTTCGGTGAACTGTACCCGGCGCTGCAAGCCTTGAAAGCCGCGTTCGACCCGTTCAATCAGTTCAACCCCGGCAAAATCGCCACCCCGGCCAACACTGGCGCAGCGCTGCTGAAAATCGACGAAGTCACTTTGCGCGGTGAACTCGATCGACAGATCGACGAAAAGGTCTGGCAGAGCTACGGCGCGGCCATGCACTGCAATGGCAACGGCGCCTGCTACAACTTTGACCCCGACGACGCCATGTGCCCGTCGTGGAAAGCCACCCGCGAGCGCGCTCAGTCGCCCAAGGGCCGTGCCTCGTTGATCCGCGAGTGGCTGCGTTTGCAGGGCGAGGCGGGTGTCGATGTGTTGTCCGAGGCGATTCGCAAGCCGGCGTTTTTCAGCACGTTGTGGCAGCGCTGGCGCAACAGTCGTGCGCAGGCCGAAGACTTCTCCCACGAAGTCTACGACGCCATGGCCGGTTGCCTGGCGTGCAAGTCCTGCGCGGGGCAGTGCCCGGTCAAGGTCAACGTGCCGGAGTTTCGTTCGCGCTTTCTCGAGCTGTATCACAGCCGTTATCTGCGCCCGGCGCGGGATTACCTGATCGCCTCGCTGGAATATAGCATCCCGTACATGGCGCGGATTCCGGCGCTGTATAACGGGTTGATGGGCGCTGCATGGGTTCGCGGGCTGCTGGAACGCGTCGGCGGCATGATCGATGTGCCGTTGCTCAGTCGCTTCGATTTCCACGCGGCGATGCGCCGTTGGCAAGTGCAGCCAGCGACGGTGTCGACCTTGGCGGCGCTGACTCCAGCGCAACGCGAACGCAGTGTGGTCATCGTGCAGGATGCCTTCACGCGCTACTTCGAAGCGCCGCTGTTGGCCGATCTGGTCGAGCTGATTTCGCGTCTGGGTTATCAGGTGTATCTCGCGCCGTTCAGCGCCAACGGCAAGCCATTGCATGTGCAAGGCTTCCTCTCGGCGTTCAACCGCGCGGCGTTGAGCAACGCTCGGCAGTTGCGTGATTTGGCGGACATCGGTGTGCCGTTGCTGGGCCTCGATCCGGCGATGACGCTGGTGTATCGCCAGGAATACCTGAAAGTCCCGGGAATGCAGCAATGCCCGGAGGTGGCACTGGTGCAGGAATGGTTGCTCAAGGTGATGCCAGAGCAGGCGCCGCAGGATAAAACCGCCTCGTTCCGACTGCTCGCCCATTGCACCGAGAAAACCAACGCCCCGGCCGCGACTCGGCAGTGGGAACAGGTGTTCGAGCGCGCAGGGTTAAAACTGGCCACGCAAGCCACCGGTTGCTGCGGCATGTCCGGGACCTACGGCCACGAAGCGCGCAACCGCGAAACCTCAGCGGTGATCTACGAGCAGTCGTGGGCCCGTCAGGTGGCGGCTCCGGCAGAGCAGGGCGAAGCGTTGGCCACGGGGTATTCCTGCCGCAGTCAGGTCAAGCGCCAGTCGGATCAGGCACTGCGCCATCCGTTGCAGGTGTTGCTGACGGCTCTGCGTCGCTGAGTGGTTCATCGTCTGGAGCGTTGTCCCAGATCAGCCGAGGGTCGAAGCTCATTGCCGAAAGCATGGTCAGCACCACGACCATGCCGAAGAACAGGATGCCCGGTCGCGGTTCGATATCGCCCAGTGTCTGGAACTTCACCAACGCTGCGACCAGTGCGACCACCAGCACATCGAGCATTGACCAGTAGCCGATCAGCTCGACGAAGCGGAACATTTTCGAGCGCTCCCGGCGTGCCCAGCTACTGTCGCGTTGCACAGTGATCAACAACAGCGACAGGGCGACGAACTTGACGCCCGGCACGGCGATACTGGCGATGAAGATGATCAGTGCGATGTCCCACGCGCCATGCTGCCAGAACTCCAGCACGCCGCTCATGATCGTGCTGTCAGACCCGCTGCCAAGCATGGTGGTGTTCATCACCGGCAGCAGATTGGCCGGCACGTAAAACGCCAGCGCCGCGAGCATGTAGGCCCAGGTGCGCGCCAGTGAATTGGTCTTGCGCCGGTGCAGCGGCGCATCGCAGCGCGGGCATTCATGCGGCTCGTCGGTCATGTCGCAAGCCAGGCCACAGCTGTGGCACAGGCACAGGTTGAGTTCGCTGGCAGTCGCGGGTCGGTTCATGGAATATCCCATAGGTCGCGGATATCGCGGCCGGCAATCCTGATCATCATCAAACTCAGCACGGCCAATGCGAACAGGCCGATGCCGGGCAACACGTCGAGCAATCCCGCCAGTTTGAACACCGCGACCATCGCCCCCAGCAGGCACACTTCGAGCATGCTCCACGGCCGCAGGGTTTCCAGCCAGCGCATGCACAACTTGAACCCCGGTGCGCGTCGCGATGACAGCGCGAAGCTAAGCACCCAGGTCAGCAGGACCAGTTGAAATGCCGGGGCAATAATGATCGAAATTGCCGCGACCATCGCTATGAAGGTGATCGGCCCCTGACTCAGCGCCAGCACAGAATCCCACAGCGTCGCACTGTTTTTCAGGCCTTTGAGGCTGATGCTCATCACCGGATAGAAATTGGCAAACAGCCACAGCATCGCCGCCGTGAAGGTCAGGGCCAGGCGCTGTTCGACGGTCAAACCGTTGAAGCGCTGGAGCACGCCGCCACAACGCACGCACGAGGTTTTCTGGTGTTTGGCCAGCACGGCTTTTTCGTACACGCAGTCGCAGTGCTCGCAAATGATCAGGTGTTCGGTGTTGACCATGGACAACGCTCGACAACAGGCCGCAAGGGCAGGGGGACCTGATCACTATAGAAGCCTGAGGCTATTGGGCAACCTGGACGGTGTGATCGGCTGCGGTTTTCTGAGAATTGCTATCGATTGGGCTTTGGATTTTGCTTTTTAGTGTTATAAGGTAACGAAAAATTTTCAGGGCCGTCCTTGTCGGCGCCCGCTGTTAACCCTTCGATTGCGAAACGCTCATGACAATTGCGCTCCCCCATTCTGCCTCGCCCACTGGCCGGCTGCTGTCCATTGACGCCCTCAGAGGCCTGGTCATTCTGTTCATGCTGCTGGACCACGTGCGCGAAACTTTTTTGCTGCACCGCCAGGTCGCCGACCCGATGGACATTGCCAGCACTGAACCGGCGTTGTTTTTCAGTCGCACGCTGGCGCATCTGTGTGCGCCAGTGTTCGTGCTGCTGACGGGATTGTCGGCGTGGTTGTTCGGCGAAAAGTACGCAGGCAAGGCCGATGTCAGTGCGTTTCTGTTCAAACGCGGTCTGTTTCTGGTGGTGCTGGAGTTCACGCTGGTGAACTTCGCGTGGACCTTCCAACTGCCACCGAGTGTGATTTATCTGCAAGTGATCTGGGCGATCGGTTTGAGCATGATCGCCTTGTCATTGCTGGTGTGGCTGCCGCGCTGGTTGTTGCTGGCGTTGAGCCTGATGATCATCGCCGGACACAACCTGCTCGACGCGGTGCATTTCCCGGTGGAGTCGGCGCTGCATGTGCCGTGGGCGATTTTGCATGATCGTGGCTGGATCGAAGTCAGTGAAAATCTGCGCCTGCGCACCTCCTATCCGTTACTGCCGTGGATCGGTGTGATCGGTCTGGGTTATGCGCTCGGGCCGTGGTTTGCTCGTGGCGTTGAAGCAGGTTTGCGTCAGCGCCACCTGCTGATCGCGGGTAGCGCCGGACTGCTGGGTTTTGTCGGGCTGCGGCTGATCAACGGCTATGGCGAAAAACCATGGGCCGTGGGTGACACGTCGGTGCAAACCCTGATGAGTTTTTTCAACATCACCAAGTACCCGCCGTCATTGTTGTTTATCGCGCTGACCGTGAGCGTCGGGCTGTTGCTGCTGCTGGCCTTCGAGCGTGTACAGGATCGTCGCTGGATTCGCTGGCTGACTGTGTTCGGTTCGGCGCCGATGTTTTTCTATCTGCTGCATCTGTACGCGTTGAAGGTTTTGTACCTGATTGGCGTGGCTTTGTTCGGGCTGAATCAGGGTAGCTATTTCGGTTTTTCGTCCGTCTCGGCAATCTGGCTGGCCGCAGTCATTCTGGCGATTGCACTGTTCCCGGCCGTGCGTTGGTTTTCGGCGTTGAAGGCGCGGCGCCGCGACATTGCCTGGTTGAAGTATCTGTAAACGCCTAACGCCGGTTGCGCACGAAGTCGATAAACGCCTTCAGCACTGCCGGCACATGACGGCGGCTCGGGTAGTACAAGTGCAGACCCGGATAGTACGGGCACCAGTCTGCCAGTGCCGTGCACGTGGTGGCGGGTGCCGAGGCGTCGCTGATCGCCGAGAACGCGCACCGGGTGACCACCGGCGATATGGCGCATGCGATCAACACCGTGCCAGGTCTGGCCAATGAACGTTTGGTGCAAGGTTATGCGGCGGCGTTTCAGTATCTGCTGCACATCCTGACGGTGATCACCCTCGCATCGGCGGCGGTGGTGCTGGGATTGTTGAGCAAGGATCGCAGTGTCGCCGAGCCACAACAGGCTGCTGCATAAACCCAATGTGGGAGCGAACCTGCTCGCGAAAGCGGTGAGTCAGACAATGGAGATGTTGACTGGGCCGGCCTCATCGCGAGCAGGCTCGCTACAGGGGTTTCCGGTCTCTGGATTATTTGCGATCCAGCCACACCGTCTGCGCATTGCAGAACTCGCGCACGCCGAAGTGCGAGAGCTCACGGCCGAAACCACTCTTCTTTACACCGCCAAAGGTCACGCGCGGATCGCTGGCGGAGTAGCCGTTGATGAACACGCCGCCGGTGTCCAGTTCGCTGGTCAGTTGCTGGGCCAGTGCGACGTTGGCGGTGTAAATGGTTGCGGTCAGGCCGAATTCGCTGTCGTTGGCCAAGGCCACGGCATGCGCGCAATCGCGAGCGGTGATGATCGAGGCGACCGGGCCGAACAGTTCCTGTTTGAACGAAGTCATGCGGTCGGTGACATCGGCCAGCACGGTCGGCTCGTAGTAGTTGCCCGGTCCTTCAGACTTGCCGCCGCCGAGCAACAGCGTTGCGCCTTCTTCAAGGGTGTCGCGCACTTGCTGGTCGAGTTCATCACGCAGGTCGAAACGTGCCATCGGGCCGATGTAGGTCTCGGCAGACAGCGGATCACCGACCTTCAACTTGCGCGTGGCCTCGACGAACTTGCGGGTGAACTCTTCAACCACGCCTGCTTCGATGATCAATCGTTTGGCCGCTGCGCAGACCTGACCGGAGTTCTGATAGCGACCGATCACAGCGGCTTGCACGGCTTCATCCAGATCGGCGTCGTTGAGCACGATAAACGGATCGGAACCGCCGAGTTCCAGCACGCATTTCTTCAGCGCGGCACCGGCCTGAGCGCCGATGGCCATGCCGGCACGCACGCTGCCGGTCAGGGTCACGGCGGCGATACGCGAGTCGGCGATGGCAGTGGAAACGCCTTCCGGGGTGACGTTGATCACTTCAAACACGCCATCGGCGAAACCTGCGCGGGTGAAGGCGTCGCGCAGCAGATAGGCGCTGCCCATCACGTTCGGCGCATGTTTGAGCACGTAAGTGTTGCCGGCGATCAGCGCCGGCACGGCACCGCGCAGCACTTGCCAGATCGGGAAGTTCCACGGCATTACCGCGAGGATCGGGCCGAGCGGACGGTATTCGATGCGCGCCTTGCCGCCTTCAACCTGGGTCGGTTCAGCGTCAAGCATGGCCGGGCCATTCTCGGCGTACCACTCGCAGAGCTTGGCGCATTTCTCGATTTCACCACGGGCCTGAGCAATCGGCTTGCCCATTTCCTGGGTGATCATCGTGGCCATGGCTTCGCTGGTTTCACGCAACGCACCGGCCAGGGCGCTCAACAAGCGCGAGCGATCTTGCAGCGGCTTGCGCTTCCACTTGCCAAAGCCATAGGCGGCGCGGGTCAGCGCAGCGTCAAGGGCAGTGGCGGACTCAAACGCGTAGTGACCGATCTGCTCGCCGGTGGCGGGGTTGATCGAGATGGCGTGGGTCTGGCTGGAAATCTGGCTCATGGCATCGTCCTGCATGTTCGTCGGATGGGCCTAGAGTAGGGTGGTGTTTGTTTTCTGGAAACTGAATAATAAAGATCGTTTCTTTCACGATTGGAGAATGACTGTGGATCTGGTGCAGCTGGAAATCTTCAAAGCCGTTGCCGAGCACGGCAGCATCAGCGCCGCCGCCACGCAGATTCATCGCGTGCCGTCGAACCTGACCACGCGGATCAAGCAACTTGAGCAGGATCTCGGGGTTGATCTGTTTATCCGTGAGAAAAGCCGTTTGCGTTTGTCCCCGGCCGGGTGGAGTTTCCTTGAATACGCGCGGCGAATTCTCGACCTGGTGCAAGAGGCCCGGGCGACGGTGGCGGGAGAGGAACCGCAGGGCGCGTTTCCGCTAGGCTCACTGGAAAGCACGGCGGCGGTGCGCATTCCCGAATTGCTCGCGGCGTACAATCAATTGCACCCCAAGGTCGATCTCGACCTGTCCACCGGCCCCTCGGGCACGATGATCGACGGCGTGCTGTCCGGGCGTCTGGCTGCAGCGTTTGTCGACGGCCCGGTGCTGCATCCGACGCTGGAAGGTGTGCCGGCATTCGAGGAAGAAATGGTCATCATCGCGCCGCTCAACCACGCGCCCGTCAAGCGCGCGGCGGATGTCAACGGCGAGAATATTTATGCCTTCCGTTCCAACTGTTCCTACCGTCACCACTTTGAAAAATGGTTCAGCACCGACGCCGCCGTACCGGGCAAGATTTTCGAAATGGAGTCCTATCACGGCATGCTCGCCTGCGTCAGTGCAGGCGCCGGGCTGGCGCTGATGCCGCGCAAAATGCTGCAGAGCATGCCCGGCAGCGCGACCGTCAGCGTCTGGCCATTGGCGGCGGATTTTCGCTATCTGACCACGTGGCTGGTATGGCGGCGGGGTACGGTATCGCGCAGTTTGAGCATGTTTGTGCGCTTGCTGGAAGAGCGCGGGGTGGTGCGTGCAGATGCATGATCGCGTCTGCCGCGCACTGGGTTGCCGTTATTGCCCGTCGATGCTGCGCGGCAGATTCAGCGGATTACTCTCGCGCAACACCTCTGGCAACAACTCATCCGGAAACCCCTGATAAGCCACGGGCCGTAAGAAGCGCTCGATCGAGGTCATGCCCACGGAAGTGAAGCGGCTGTCCGATGTAGCCGGAAAAGGGCCGCCGTGCACCGTAGCAAAGGTCACTTCCTGTGGATGCGCGAAGGCGTTGACCACGATGCGTCCAGTGCGGCGTTCGAGAATCGGCAGCAGGCGCCGCGCCAATCCCAGATCGCCACCTTCAAGGTGAATCGCCGCGCTGAGCTGTCCCTTGAACGAACGGGCGACTGCCAGCAGCTCGGCTTCATCGTTGACAGCAACCAGGAGCGCCGATGGACCAAACACCTCATGAGCCAATGCCGGCTCGCTGAGTAATTGGTGGCCCTCGACTTCCAGCAACACAGCGCGTCCAGCGAATGTGGCATCGGCCGGCGTGCCTGCCGCTATCACCTGCGCGCCGGTACCTTCCATCGCAATCAGACCCTCGACGTAGGCACCATGAATGCCCGGCGTCAGCATTGTCCGCGCCGATGCCTCGCTGACCCGATTGCGCATGGCGTTGCGCAGCTCTTCAAACCCCGCACCACGGATGGCGATCAGGATCGACGGACACAAACAGGCCTGCCCGACGTTGACCAGCATCCGTTCGATAAAGCCGTCGCCGATTTCGGCGCCGCGAGCCGCCAGCGCCTCGGGCAGGATGAAGGTCGGGTTGACGCTGGTCATTTCGGTGAACACCGGGATCGGCTCGGGGCGCAATTGCGCACGGCGGTAGAGCGCCATGCCACCCGGTTCGGAGCCGGTGAAGGTCACGGTTTTGATCAACGGATGATCGACCAGCGCTTCGCCGATGGCATTGCCGCCGCCACGCACCATTGAGAAAACCCCTTCGGGCAAGTCATGCGCCTGCACGGCTTTACGAATGGCTCGCGCCTGGATTTCCGAGGCGCCGGGGTGGGCGTTGTGCGCCTTGAGAATCACGGTAGCGCCGGCCGCCAATGCTGACGCGGTATCGCCACCCGCCACCGAGTAGGAAATCGGGAAGTTGCTCGCGCCGAAAATCGCCACCGGGCCGATGGCGATTTTTTGCAAGCGATGATCCATCCGTGGACGCGGCTGACGCTGGGGTTGTGCCGGGTCGATCGCCAGTTGTAGAAAGCGGCCCCGGCGCACCACATCGGCGAACTGGCGGAACTGGATTGCGGCTCTCAAAGCTTCGCCCTCAAGCTGAGCTTCGGGCAGCCCGGTTTCGAGTGCCGCGCGTGCCGCCAGTTCGCTGCGCACCTCATCGAGGTTGTCAGCGATGCTCTCGAGAAACGCGGCACGCTCGGCCAGCGAGGTGTGGCTGTAGTGGTCGAACGCGGCATCGGCGAGTGTTGCAGCCTGATCAACCTGTGCCGCACCGCCGAAAGCGAAGTCCGGTTCTATCCGTTGATCGGTGGCCGGGTTCAGCGCTTTCATCGTGCCTTCGGTGGCGGCGACATCCGCCGCGCCGATCAGCAAATGGCCGGTCAGGCTCATTTCGATTCACCTTGGGATTTGAGGTTGGCAATCAGTTCGTCGGTGCTGGCAATCACGTGAGCGAATGTCGGGCCGTTGAGTTCGTGGGCGGCGTGCATCATTTCCGCTTTGAAGGCCGCTGTTGCATCGCGGACCAGGGTGACGTGGTAGCCCAGTTCCGAGGCATAGCGCGCGGTGGCTTCGATGCAGGTGTTGGCCAGCAGGCCGACGATGATTACGTGGGTGATGCCTTGCTGCTTCAGGCGAAAATCCAGGTCGGTGTTGGCGAAACCACTGGAACCCCAGTGTTCTTGAACCACGATGTCGCCGTCCTTCGGCGCAAAATCCGGGTGCCATTCGCCGCCCCATTCGCCCCGGGCAAAATGATGCATGTGCATGATTTTGCATTGGGTCGGGGTCGGGTGGTCCCAGGTTTCGTAGTCGCCTTTTTCCCAGCGATGATGGGGTACGATGACCACCGGAATGTTCAGGTCGCGCACCGTGCGGTCGAGTTTGCGCAGGTTGTCGAGCAGGCCGTTCTGCTCGGCCATGGGTTTGATCAAAGGGAAAATCTTGCCACCCTCCGAGAGAAAATCGTTGTACGGATCGACCAACAGGTAGGCGGTTCTGTCCAGCGGATAGGGGATATTCGACATGGCTGCTTGCTCCGGCAATGGGATTATCGGTGCACAGGGCTTGTCCCGGCATCGTGTAGATATGATAATCATAGTAACTGTAAAAGAGGCAAGCCCTGATGGCAGTAAACGATAGCCTTCCCGACACGCTGTGCCCGATTTCCCGGGCCGAGACGATCGTCGGCGACCGCTGGACCGTGCTGGTTTTGCGCGAGTTGTTCATGGCCAATCATCGCTATGACGAGATTCAGGCGCAGACCGGCGGTACGCCGCAGATGGTTGCCGCGCGTCTGAAATGCCTGGAAGCGGAGGGGCTGGTTGAGCGCCGGTTGTACAACGAACGGCCGAAACGCTACGAGTACCACCTCACGGCGAAAGGTGAGGCGTTCTACCCGGTGATCATTGCGTTGCGAGCGTGGGGAGAGACCTGGTGCAAATCACCGGAAGAGGGGCTGGCGGTGAACATGACCCACAAAAACTGCAACCATAGCGCCGGCCTCGGGCCGCTGTGCGAGCACTGCGGCGAACCGTTGCGTCGGCAAGATCTGATCAGCCAGCCACAAGAAGCCTACGCCGCCGAACGGCTGGCGCGGCGTGAGGCGTTCAAAAGCAAATAACCGCGATTACGGCGTGCCGTTGCGACCGTGCAGCAAGTAGCCTGGGCGCAGGCTCAAACGTTCGTAATAGGCTTTCACTGCGGCAAAATCCGGGTGAGCCAGTGGGGTTTCGAACCAGCGGTTCACCGACAGCCCGATGGGAATGTCCGCCAGGGAAAACTGTTCGCCGCTGACGTAGGCGCCGGTCTTGTCCAGTTGCCGGTCGAGGATGGCCATGTTCTTCGACCATTGTTTGATCCCTGCAGCCAATGCCGTGCTGTCCTGATGCCCCGGCGACTGACGCACCAGCGATAGAAACGCATACGACCACGAGCGATTCAGCTCCGAAGCCTGCCAGTCAATCCATTGATCAATCCGCGCCCGCGCCATCGACTCAAGGGGATAAAGCTGCGAACCGTTGTAGCTCGACACCAGATAACGAATGATCGTGTTCGATTCCCACAACGTGAAATCGCCGTCCTGAATCACCGGCACCATGGCACAGGGATTGAGCGCGAGAAACTGCGCATCGTGCGTCGATCTGAATCCCGAACCCCAGTCTTCACGCTCGAAGGGAATCTGCAGTTCAGCGCAAGTYCACAGGACTTTGCGCACGTTGATCGATGAGGCTTTACCCAGTATTCGCAGCATTGGATTTCCCTTACCCAATAATCGTCAGGCCTGAAGTAATACCACACCGCAATAGACAAGGCCCGCACTGGGCGGGCCTTGGTTGTTCATCAGGTCAAAATCACAGACTGCTCGCCAGTTTCCCGCCCATCATCCGCCGACGGTAGGAGGTGTCCCGATTGGCCAGCCAGAAGTACAGCGGCGAGGTCACCAGCAGCCCCACCAGCCAGGACAGGTCCGCGCCGTTGATGTGCGCCGACACCGGGCCGACGTACAGCGGCGTGTTCATGAACGGGATCTGCACGGCGATGCCGATCGCGTAGGCCAGCAGCGCTTGCGGGTTGTAGCGGCCGTAGATGCCGCCGTCGACCTGGAAGATCGACTGGATGTCGTACTGACCTTTGTGGATCGCGTAGAAGTCGATCAGGTTGATCGCGGTCCACGGCACTAGCACCACCAACAACACCAGCACCATGTCGACGAAGTGGCCAATAAAGTCCTTCGAGGCGCCGACGGCGGCAAAGCAGCAGGCCAGCAACACGATGATCGAGATCACCGCGCGGCTCTTGGCGGTGGGGATCCAGCGGTAGGCGAAGGTTTGCACCAGAGTGATCAACGACAGCACCGCGCCGTAGAGGTTGAGGGCGTTGTGGCTGATCACGCTGAGCAGAAACAGCACCAGCATCAGCGGGCCAATGGAACCGGTGGCGAGCTTCACCGCGTCCATGGTGTCCATCCCCACCGGTGTCGCCAGCACCGCGACGGCACCGAAGATGAACGCCAGACTCGACCCCAGCGCTGAACCCAGATACGTGGTCCAGAACGTCGACGAGACTTTGACGTCGGCCGGCAAGTAACGCGAATAATCAGACACGTAGGGCGCAAACGCGATCTGCCACAACGCCGCCAACGACACAGTGGCCAGCCAGCCGGACAGGTTGAAGCTGCCACGAGTGAGGAAATCATCGGTTTGAATGTGGGTAAAGATGTAGCCGAAACCGACGACGATGCCGACTCCCAACACCCAGGTGCCGATGCGGTTGAGCACGTGGATAAAGCGGTAGCCGATGATGCCGATGACTCCCGAACCGACTGCGCCGATGACGATGCCGACCGGCACCGGAACGCTGTCGACCACGCCATGCAGCGACTTGCCGGCCAGCACGATGTTGGAGGCGAAAAAGCCGATGTACATGACGCCGGCAATCAACACCACCAACAGCGCGCCGAGGGAGCCGAACTGCGCACGGCTCTGGATCATCTGCGGGATGCCCATCTGCGGGCCTTGCGCCGAGTGCAGCGCCATCAACACGCCGCCGACCAGATGGCCGACGAGAATCGCGACGATGCCCCAGAGCAGATTCAAGTGAAACAACTGCACGCCCAGTGCACCGGTGACGATGGGCAACGGCGCGATATTGCCGCCGAACCAGAGCGTGAACAGATCCCTGACCTTTCCGTGGCGATCTTCGGGGGGCACGTATCCTATCGTGTGTTTTTCAATCAGCGGAGCGGAGGATGCTGTTGGGGTAGCCATGACGAACTCCAAGGCAAGGATGAGTACGTGGACGTACTTCGGCAAGCGCCGGCACGGGCGGCGCATTTCTTGTTGAAGTGATCATGTGCAAAGCGTCGGGATAGATAAATTAGTAAGTTTGTTGCTACAGACCTTAAAAAAAATATGCTTCGGCTGGTGCCTGCGTCCGGTATGTTCAAGCTTGATCGTGCGCCAGGGAAACAGGGCGAACACTCGCGCTCTTCGGGAGACTCACATGGCTGCCTACAACCTGCGCCAGCTCAAATACTTCGTCACCACCGCCGACTGCGGCAGCGTCGCCGAGGCATCGCGTAAGCTCTACATCGCGCAACCGTCGGTCTCCACGGCCATTAAGCATCTGGAAGAAAGTTTCGGCGTGCAGTTGTTCATCCGCCACCATGCCCAAGGGGTTTCGCTGACGCCCAGTGGCTCGCGGTTCTATCGCAAGGCACTGGAGTTGCTACGGGTGGCGCACGAGTTCGAGCAGAACGCGCTGGCTGACAATGATGTGGTCGCGGGGCAGATCGATATTGGTTGTTTCGAAACCGTCGCGCCGCTGTACCTGCCGCGCTTGATCGCCGGGTTCAAGGCGCGCTGGCCAGGGGTGGAAATCCGTATTCGTGATGGCGAACAACAAGAGTTGGTGCAGGCCCTCACCGCCGGCAGCATCGACGTTGCGATGATGTTTGAACACGACCTGGACAGCACCATCGAAACCACGCCGCTGATGCCGCCGCAGCAGCCTTATGCGTTGCTGCCGGCCAGCCACCGCTTTGCGCAACAGGCAAAGGTCTCGCTGGCTGATCTGGTGCTGGAACCGATGATCCTGCTCGACGTGGTGCCGAGCCGCACCTATTTCGTGAGCATCTTCGAAGAGCGCGGGCTGACGCCGAATATTGTCTTCAGCTCACCGTCGATAGAGATGGTGCGCGGCATGGTCGGCAATGGTTTCGGCTTTTCGATTCTGGTGACCAAACCGTTCAGCGACTACACCTACGACGGCCAGCAAGTCGTGTGCGTGCCGCTGGCGGAAAACGTCACCGGTTCGGGATTGTCGGCGGCCTGGCTGCGGCGGGTGCAACTGACCAAACCGGCGCAGTTGTTTGTCGATCATTGCCGCGAAGAACTGGCCCGAGTGCACCCGTGAGGGCGGTCGGGCCGGGGTTCAATCACTGATAAACGCACGCATGCGCTGAAGCATCTGATCGCACGCCTGCAACTGATCGAGGCTGACAAACTCATCGGGCTTGTGACCCTGATCCATGCTGCCTGGACCGCAGACCACCGTGGGAATGCCTACTGCATCAAACAACCCGCCTTCAGTGCCGAAGGCCACGGTGCCGAAATCCGTTGAACCGCAGAACGCAGAGATCAACTCGGCGGCCTGGCTTTGCGCATCGGTGGCCAGTCCCGGATACGCCGACAAGGCGCTGAAGCGAATATCACTCTGCGCACTGACCGCGCGCATACGCGGCAGCACTTCGCGCTCGGCGTAGGCTTGCAGCGCTTCGGCAACGAGCGCCGGATCCTGCGAGGGCAGGGCGCGGATCTCGAAATCGAAACGGCAATCGGCCGGCACGATGTTCAAGGCCTTGCCGCCGCTGATCACACCGGTCTGCACCGTGCTGTAGGGCGGGTCGAAGCGCGCGTCGTGATGCTCCGGCGCTTTCAGTTGCTGGCCGAGGCGACCCAGTTCGCCGATCAGTTCGGCGGCGTATTCAATCGCGTTGACCCCGAGCGGCGCGTACGCCGAATGGCACGGATGGCCCTGCACATCGCAGCGCATCGCCAGTTTGCCCTTGTGGCCGAGCACCGGTTTCAGTTCGGTCGGTTCGCCGATGATGCACAGCAACGGTTTGATTGGGCGTTGCTGCAAAACCTTGAGCAACGAACGCACGCCGAGGCAGCCGACTTCTTCGTCATAGGACAAAGCAATGTGCACCGGCATGCGCAGCGGCGTTTTAACCAGTGACGGCACCAGTGCGAGCACACAGGCGATGTAGCCCTTCATGTCCGCCGTGCCACGGCCGAACACTTTGCCGTCGCGCTCGGTCAGTTCGAACGGCGGCAGCGTCCACGGCTGGCCATCGACCGGCACCACATCGGTGTGCCCGGACAGCACAATGCCCGGTTGATCCACCGGGCCGATCGTGGCGAACAGGTTGGCTTTGCTGCGCTCATCGTTGTAGATCAGCGCGCATGGCACGTCGAAACCTTCGAGGTAATCGCGGACGAATTTGATCAGCTGCAAGTTGGATTCACGGCTGGTGGTATCGAAACCCACCAACGTCTTGAGCAACTCGACGCTGTTCATCGGTCATCACCGGCCACGCCATAACCCGGTGCCTTGGCCGGATCGAGGGCGCGGTCGATGTAATCCTGAAGCTGCGGCGCATAGGCATCCCAGAGAGTTTGCAACTCGCCGATCGGATCTTCCTCAGCCCAATCCACGCGTAGATTGACGATCGGCCAGGTCTGCTCGCCGACCACCACGACAGCGGCCGAATGCACCGGGCCGGCTTCACCACCGAGGGCTTGCGCGGCGTGCAGGGCCTTGAGCAGACGATCAGCGAGTTGCCCTTCGCCATTCTCGAAGGCGCTGACCATGGCTTCGATCACCGAACGCCCGGCGAGCATGTTGCCAGCGGCGACGCACTGCTCGCCGGTGACAGCATTGTGCACGCCGAGGGTTTGCGCACCGCTGAAATACGCGGTCTGGCCGAGATGGTTGATCGCAGTGATCTGCCGGTACTGGCTGTAGCCGTTGCGCGTGAGGACTTTGTCCAGCGCATCGTCCGGCGCTAGACCTTGCTCCATCAGCGCAAGGACTTCCGGGCCGAGAGACGGCAGGGTGATGTTCTGGCTCGACACCGCGCCAACACCCGGCAGCAGCCACGGGCAACGGGCGCCGACGGCGATGCTGGAGGAACTGATGGCGACACCGAACTGGCCGGTTTCGGCGCAGCGGGCTGCGATTGAAAAGGTCATCTATTGAACTCCTTGTGTGTCTGGACTGGCCTCTTCGCGAGCAGGCTCACTCCCACATTGAAATACATTCCCCTGTGGGAGCGAGCTTGCTCGCGAAGGCCGCGACTCGGTGTGATGCCTTACTCAGGAATCACCGCAATCACATCAATCTCCATCAACCACTGCGGCTGCCCCAGTGCCGACACCACCAACCCAGTTGAAATTGGGAACACACCCTTGAGCCACTTGCCGACTTCGCCATACACCGCCTCGCGATAACGCGGATCGATCAGGTAAGTGGTGGTTTTGACGATATGGCTCATGTCGCTGCCAGCCTCTTCGAGCAATTGCTTGACGTTGCGCATGGCCTGTTCAGCCTGCGCGCGCGGATCTCCAAGGCCGACCAGATTGCCGTCGAAATCTGTGCCGACCTGGCCGCGCACATACACCGTGTTGCCGGCGCGCACGGCCTGGCACAGGTCATTGTCCAGCGTCTGGTTCGGGTAGGTGTCCTTGGTGTTGAACATACGAATGCGAGTGTGGGTGGGCTGGCTCATGGAAAGCTCCTGAAGAAGGTATGCCCGGCGCAATCGGCGCCGGGGCGTAAAGGGCTGTCAAGCGTCGACGGTGTCGGCGGCTTTGCTGTGGCTGTTCTGGTGCAACTCGGCCTCGCGCTGTTCGGCATCGCGGTAGTCGAGGTACTTGCGCTGGGTGGCGATGTGGTCGGCGACATGTTTGGCGTCGTGCCAAACGCCCCAGATAAATGACGAGCCACGGCGCGACTGCCACGGCAGACCGAGGAAATACACCCCCGGCTCACTCGACACGCCGCGCTGATGCACAGGCTTGCCCTTGTCATCGAACGCTGCGACCTGCAACCACGAGTAATCCACGGCAAACCCGGTGGCCCAGATGATCGCGGTGACGCCAGCCTTGGCCAGATCCAGGTCGACTAGCGGATTTTTCACGCACTCAGGGTCGGGATAGGTTTCGCGCGCTTCTGGTTCTTCCGGCAGATCGAGGCCGTTGCGCTCAATGTAGGCATCGGCGGCATCGAGCAGCGCCAGATAATTCTCGTCGCCGCGAGTGAGGTTGCCGACCAGGTCCTGCTTGAAAGTCACCACGCCGTTATTGAACGATTCGGTGACGCCGACCAGGGTCATGCCGCGATGGGCCAGACCACGGAAATCGATGGTGCGACCGCCATGTGCGCCGCTGACTGCGATGGTCACGTGCTCACGACCGGGTTTCATCGCCGCTTGATCCCACTCGCCGAGCACGCCGAGCCACCAGCAGAAATCGCGGTTGCGATAAGCGCGAGGCGGGCGGTCATGGGCGCCGACCGACAGGTAAACCTGTTTGCCGGAACGTTGCAGCTCATCGGCGATCTGCACGCCGGAAGAACCGGCACCGACCACCAGCACTGCGCCTGCCGGCAGTTGCTGCGGGTTGCGATAGTCAGCGGAGTGGATCTGCAACAGACGTTGGTCTTGCGGGGCAATCGCCGGGATCACCGGTTTCTGAAATGGTCCGGTCGCGGCGACTACGCGGCTGGCTTCGATCACGCCTTCGGAGGTCTCGACAGTGAAACCCGGGCGGCCGACATTGCGTACCACGCTTTTCACTTCCACACCGGTACGGACCGGTGCATTGAATTTCTTTGCGTAGGCTTCGAAGTAGTCAGCTACACGTTCTTTCGGGGCGAAACCGTCGGGATCCACGTCATCGAATTCCAGGCCGGGAAAGCGGTCGTGCCACGCCGGGCCGTTGGCCACCAGCGAGTCCCAGCGCCCGCTGCGCCAGCGTTCGGCAATGCGATTGCGCTCCAGCACCAGGTGCGGCACACCGAGTTTGCTCAGGTGCTCGCTCATGGCGACGCCTGCCTGGCCGGCACCCACGATCAGCGTGTCTGTTTTTATTATCTCAGGGGTCATTTCTACATCCTTCCTAGCAAGGCAGTGGGATTCGGGCCGCTGTTGGCTTGTCCGTTTGGCTTGAGGTCAGACTAGGGAGGAGGGGGATATCGGTAAAATATTATTAAGCTGGGATGTGAAGATAAAATTCTGATGCAGAAACTCAAAGTCCGCGTATATCAAGGGCTGTAGGGTCAGTCGGGGTGGCTCAGAACGTCAAACGTGGACCCAGATAGGCATTGGCGTCGGCGATATCGTCGTCGCCCAGCGCGCCGACGTCGGCGGCAAGACGCAGCCTGGCCAGCAGATAGCGAAGTTTGGCTTCGAACAGGTCCCGGCGTGCGTTGAAGATCTGTTCCTGTGCGTTGAGGATGTCGATGTTGGTGCTGCTGCCGGCCTGGAACCCTTTCTTTGATGACAAAAGCGAGCGCTCGCTGGAGCTGACGGCTTTTTCCAGGGCATGGATGCGCGCTTCACCACTTTGTACTGCACGAAACTCTCGGGTCGTACCCGAGATGATCTCTTCGCGGGTGGCATTCAGATCCTCTTCAGCCTGGTCGCGCGTGGCCACACTTTGCCGGGCCCGGGCACTCACATAACCACCGCTGTACAGCGGAATGTTCAGCTCCACGCCGGCCGAGGTGTAACGGTTGCGTTGATTCTGGGTAGACAGGGTTTCGCTGTCGGCGGCGGTATAGCCCAGTACCAGATCAAGGGTAGGCCAGTGGCCCGCCTTGGCTTTGGCCACCTCTTCATCGGCGGTGTTTACATTCAGGCGGCGGGCGCGAACAGAAGGATTGTCGGTGCCTGCGCGAATGATCCATTCCTGAAGATTGTCGGGCTGCAACGGTGGCGTGGGAAAGCTCTCCTGCAACGTCGCGATCTGCTCAGGAGCCTCACCGACGAACTCCTGCAACTGGCGTTTGGCGACGACAAGGCTGTCTTGCGCCTCAATCAGTTCAGCCTGAGCGAGATCGCGTCTGGCCACGGCCTCGTCGACATCGGTGATGGTGCCATCGCCTAGTTCCCGACGGCGCTGAGTTGACGCCACCTGTTCATTGAGTGCGTTGAGTTTGGCCGTTGCCAGCTTGACGGTTTCATGGGCCAGAAGCACGTCGAAGTAGCGCCCGGCCAGGCGCACCGCCGAATCCTGGGCCTTGCCGTCGTATACCGCGTTGCCGTACTCGGCCTGATACTGGCCCTGGCGATACTCGGCCATTTTCTGCTTGTTGAACAACGGCTGGCGCAGTTGCAGGGTGGCGCCGCGTGAGGCGTAGTTGAGGTCGTTGGTGTGGTTGTTACCGTAGAAATCCGGCTGTTGCTGCGTGCCGTTGATGTGGTTGTCGAACGCGGTGATACCTATTTTCGGCAGCAGGCCGGATTTGCCGATGGCGCGGTTTTCCAACGCGGCATCTCGCTCGTGCCCGGCAGACAGGAAGGTCGGACCCTGGAACTGCATCAGGTTCCAGGATTCGCGCAGGTCCAGCGCTGCAGCTGATTGCGCCAGCCCCAGTAGCGTGGCCATCGCGATCACCCGCCGCATGCCATTCACCTCATTGCTCCTTGAACGCGCTGTTGACGCGGTCGAGCAGGGGTTTCAACAGGTAGCTGAGCAGGTTGCGCTCGCCGGTCTTGATGGTGACCGAAGCAGGCATGCCGGCACGGATGTGATTGTCGCCGAGCATGGCCATACCGGCTTGAGTCACTTCGATCTGGGCCAGGTAATAGGGCTGCTTGTTGTCCTCACTCATCAGGCGGTCGGCAGAGATGGTCAGCACCTTGCCGGGAATGTTGGGCGTCTGCACATGGTTGAACGCGGGGAACGAAATCATCACCGGCAGCCCGGGGTTCATGCGGTCGATGGCCTGGACCGGAATCATCGCATCGATTTGCAGCGGCTCATGGGCGGGAACGACTTCCATGATCTTGAATCCGGGGGCGATGACTCCGCCGACGGTCGACACACTCAAGCCCTGGACGATGCCGTCGATGGGCGAGCGGATCACCGTGTGCCGCACCTGATAGTCCAGCGCCTGCAAGCGATCGGTGAGGGCGCTGTTTTCCTTCTGCACATCGGCCAGCAGCGATTGCACTTCCTTGCGGTAGTCGTACTCGCGCTGAATGATGCGTAACTTGATATCGGCGGCCTGGCCCCGGGCGCGGGCGATGTTGTTGAGGTTATCGGCCTGAGAGGCATTCAGGTCGGAACCGGTACGCTCCAGTTCCAGCATGCGGTTGCGCGGCACGTAGCCTTCGGCGGCGAGTTGGCGCACGCCTGTCAGTTCCTGATTGAGGAAGCCGATCTGTGATGAGCGGGCGTTGTAGACGCGCTGCAGCCCCTTGATTTGCGCGTCGGCGGAGTTGAGCGACTCGCGCAGAATATCGAGCTCGCCGGCGAGGCTGGCGCGGCGCGTTTCGAACAGATGACGCTGCAGGCGGATCGCCTCGTTCAGGTGCTCATTGTCGGCGTAGCGCTGCAGCATGAGCGGGTCGAAGACCACCTCCGATAAACCGTCGCGCTCGGCTTGCAGACGATTTTCCATGGTTTTCGTGGCGATGAATTGGGCGTTGACCACTCCTTGCTCGGAGAGCGCCTGAGTGGCATCGAGCCTGACCAGTTCCTGATCCTTGCTGACGTTGTCGCCTTCCCGTACCAGAATTGCGTCAATGGTGCCGCCGGTCTGGTGCTGAATGGCCTTGCGGTTACTGGTGACCTTGACCGTGGCGGTGGCAACGATCCCCGCGTCCAGCGGCGCGAGCCATGACCAGAGTAAAAAACTGCCGAAGCCGACGATCACCAACAGCACGCCCCAGCGCGCCGGGCGTCGGTCGTCGACGTCGATCTCGGCCACTGCACGTAGCAGTTCCTGGCCATGCGGGTCAACGCTCAAGGCCCCCATTTACTCTCTCCCGCGCACGGCTGACAGGGTGGGTGAGCCCACGGTCGGCAGCACACTGGTTTGGCGCAACGCCGCGAATACCTCTTCCCGTGGGCCGAACAATTGGGTGCTGCCTTCGCGCAGCATCAGGATTTTATCGACGGTGCCGAGGATGCTCGGCCTATGGCTGATCAACACCGTGGTGCAGCGCCGCTGCTTCAGGTCCTCCAGCACTTCGATCAGTGCTTTCTCGCCGGCATCGTCGAGGTTGGCGTTGGGTTCATCGAGCACAATCAGCGAAGGTTCGCCATACAGCGCTCGGGCCAGGCCGATGCGTTGACGCTGACCACCGGACAATGGGTTACCGTCGACGTCCAGTGTGGTGTCGTAACCTCGGGCAAAGCGCAGGATCATGTCGTGCACGCCGGCGCGCCTGGCGGCGATGATCACCGCTTCACTGTCGAGGTTGCCGAAACGCGCGATGTTGTCGGCGATGGTCCCTTCGAACAATTCCACGTCCTGCGGCAGGTAGCCGATCCACGGGCCCAGCTCTTGTTTGTTCCACAGGTAGACGTCGGCGCCGTCGAGTCGCACCTTGCCGCTGAGCGCCGGCCAGATACCGACCAGTAAACGCGCCAGGGTCGATTTGCCCGACGCCGAAGGTCCGATGATGCCCAGTGATTCACCCGGTGAAAGGTTGAAGTTAGGCCCGTGAATGATGGCTTGCGTCATGCCCGGCGCACCCGCGTGCAGGTGTTCCACCGAGATCATGCCCAACGGTTTTTGCAGTTTCATCGCATCGGCGCGGGCCGGGAAGTCCTGCAACAGGCTCCTCAGGCGCGCCCAGGCACGACGACTGGTCAGCAGTTGTTTCCAGGCACCAATCAGCTGTTCAACGGGGGCCAGCGCCCGACCACTGAGTATGGAACAGGCGATCATCATGCCCGGTGTGATCGAACCTTCGATGGCCAGCAAGGCGCCGGTGCCGAGGATCAGCGATTGCAAGGTAATGCGCACAAAACGCCCCAGCCCGCTGATGTAGGCCGCGCGATCCGAGGCCAGGGTCTGCATTTGCAGAATCTGCAGATGGCTGCCAAACCAGCGGCCGGTGATTGCCGGCAGCATGCCCATCGCTTCGATGACTTCGGCATTGCGCAAATTGTTGTTGGCGAATGTGCCTGAGACCTGAGCCGCCATATTGGCTTCGGCCAAGGGCTTCTTCGTGGCGATTTCGGTGAGCCAGGTCAGCGCCACCAGGATCAGCGAGCCGCACAGGGTGACGATGCCCAGCAACGGGTGAATCAGGTAAGCGACAAACAGGTAGATCGGCGTCCACGGCGCGTCGAAAAAGGCGAACAGTCCGTTGCCGGTCAAAAACTGGCGTACCTGGGAAAGGTCCTGCAGCGCCTGGGCGGGGTTGCCGCCGGCGCGTTGCAAGTTGCGCTCGAACGCGGCGGTGAACACTCGACGATTGAGGGCCATGTCGAGGCGGTTGCCGACCCGGATCATCACACGAGTGCGCACGACTTCGAGCATCGCCAGCAAGGTGTACAGGCCGATCATCAAAAAGGTCAGCATCAACAGGGTGGTGAGGTTGCTGCTGACCAGCGCCCGGTCATACACCTGCAGCATGTAGATGGCAGGAGAGAGCATCAGCACGTTGATCACACCACTGAATCCGGCCAGGGAATAAAGCGTGTGGCGCAGCCGAAAAAACACGTCGGCAAACTCGGATCGCGGGTGATTTTTCTTGTTCATCGCAAAGTTCCAGTGCCGTGGCCTGATGTACCTCAGCGTAGGAGAGCGACTGTTGGTCGGATGGCCACCAGGGCCGGGTTTTTGCTGGCGCTATATTTCTGACGGTTTTTTATTGATTTAGAAACAACGGTTTGCCGGCCTGTTTTGTGGTCGCTTGTTACGCGGATGGCTTGTTGACGGCGAAAAATCGCCCGACTTAAGTCTAATTTTGGCGCTGGCGACCCTGTTTGCACCGGATCGAAGCCCGACGGCTGGGCCGGTTAGCTGCTATTAATCAATGGGAGTTAAAACGCATGGCCTTTTCAGGAGCGCGTCATGAATCCTTTCATCCGCATCGGCATTGCCGATGATCATCCTCTGCTGCGTGAAGGTGTTGCCAACACGCTGAGGAAAAGGGCAGACCTGCAAGTCGTGGAACAGGGCGGCAGTGCAGACGAGGCACGGGATATTGCTCAGCGGATGAGACCGGACGTGATGTTGATGGACGTCAACATGCCGGGTGACGTGTTTGCCGCAGTGAAGTTCATCTCCACGCAATTACCGCAGGTGAAAGTGCTGATGCTGACGGTGTCAGAGTCTGAGGATGACGCCTATTCAGCCCTGGAAGCGGGCGCGCGCGGCTATGTGTTGAAAGGGGTCAGCGGGCCGGACCTGGTGTTGGCGATCCGCTCGATTGCCAGAGGCGAAACTTTTATCACGCCCGAGTTTGCCAACAGGCTGCTGAGCAATTTCAAAAAGCATGAAGCTGAAGTGCGCAAGATCGATCTCACCCATCGGGAAGAGCAGATCATTCGCGAAGTCTCCAAAGGCCTGACCAACAAAGAGGTGGCATCCAAGCTGTTTATCAGTGAAAAAACCGTCAAGTACTACATGACCTGCGTGATGCAGAAGTTGCACGCACGCAATCGTGTGGAAGCGGTCACGGCGCTCAGGCGTCACTGGGAACGCGAGGCTGTCGGACGCTTGCACATCAACCCGGTGCCGACGCCGCTGGATGTTCACGGGGGCTCCTGACTACCACTTCAATTGCGCGCTGACAGCAGTGCCGACGCCCGGCGAGGACTCGATACTGAACGCGCCGCCCAGTGACTCCACGCGATAGCGCAAGCCGGCCAGTCCGAGGCGGTTTCGGCCGTGGCCATCGACCACTAAAGCGTCGGCCGCCATGCCCGGCCCATCGTCTTTGACGGTGATGGTCAGTGTTCCTTCCTGGTGATTCGCGGTGATCGTCTGACCTTTGCCTTGGGCATGTCGGTAGGCATTGTTCAATGCCTCCTGAACAAATCGGTAAAGGCACAGTTTGACCGGCAGTGGTGCCGAGCCGGGCAATGACGCGACATTCAGTTGCACTTTGCTGCCCGTGCGTTGCTCATGCCGCTGAGCCACCAACTGCAGTTCTTGCGTCAGGGTCAAATCATTGATTTCCGGAAGGGCCAGGCCTCGTGAAAGGTCGCGCACCTCACGCAGGGCGTCGGTGGCGGCGCCGCGGATGGTTTCCAGCGACTCTTGATCCAGTGTCGTGCAGTGCTCGGCCAAGTCATCCAGGCGGATCAGAATCAGGGTCAGCAGTTGGGCCGGCCCGTCGTGCAGATCGGCGCCAATGCGGCGCAGGGTCAATTCGTTGATGCGCGAGAACTCTTGGGTCGCGGTGTTGACTTTGCGATGCAGGGCCGCGTTGCTGATGTGCAGTCGGGTCTGCTCCAGCAGCCGCATTCGCAGGGTGACCTGTTGACGCTGGATGATCTGGTCGCTGCGCCGGACGATGAAAAACAGCAGCGTCAGCATTGCCAGCGTGGCCGTTCCGACCACCAGCCATACTTGTTGGCGTACCCGATTGATTTCCTGTTCGAGGCTTTCCGCTTTTTCGTAGAACTCGCCCACGGCGATGATTTTCCGGGTATTGAACTCGCGAAGCGGTGCATAGATTTCGTAGAGCGGGACGTTGAGCTTGCGTTCGAATTCGTTCTCTTCCTGATCCAGGTCTTCAAGGTCAGTGACCACGTTGCCTTTGACCGCCTCGGCAATTTCATCCATCGGGAACTGGCGGTTGGTGATGGATTTGTCCGTGCTGTAAACCACCGTGCCGTCGGCTCGCCAGATCTTGATCGAGACAATGTGGCGCTTCAGCGAGCGGCTTTCCATCAGCCGGTCCAGGGATTTGACGCTGGTGGGGGACAGGCCGTTATCGCGACTCATCTCCTGCACGTAAGGCTCCAGAAACGCTTCCATGTAATGCGCGCCAGCCTCGGCAGCGCTTTGTACGGCTGCACGCTCAATACGTGCACTTACCAGTTTGCCGACGAAAAACATCGTCAACCCCAGTATCAGTGCAGCGGCCAGTACAAACTGCGTAGAGCGGCTCAGATGGCGCGCGCGCGACCTAACACGCAAATGCCAGGCCCCTCTGTGAGCGGGTTCCGGTTCGACCAAAGTCTCGGTTTCATCGGCGACAAAAGTCTCGTTTTTTGATTGGACTTTTGCATCTTTTGCCATTGCGTCGATTTCCTGATGATCGTGGTAAGTCGGTTGAAAAACCTTGCGAGCCAACGGATATCCGGAGTTTGCCATGTACCAGCTAAAGCGCTTCACCCTCAATGCCAACGATGTTTCGTTCCTTGAGCAGCAAGTGTCATTTCCGACTATCCATATCGTTGGCTACGACAGCGCCGGCCAGCCGCTCTACGGCTATGACGGTTCCGATGGCAACGTCCATGTGCTCGGTTTGCTTGGCAGTTTCAATCCCCTCGACACACCGCCCGGGGAAACTGTCTGGTACAACGGCGCCCGCGATCCGATCGGTCTGCGCAACGTCTCGGGCCACTTCAACAACCTGACCCAGGATGGACAGAGTTGGGGCAGTTTCGGTCAGAACTTCATCCGGCTGACCCATTCCGATTACAGTCACTACGTTCAGCAAAACCTGAGTAACGACGCCTTGACCGGCGCTGGCGTTCCGGCAGGCGCCACGCCCATGTCTGACAGTAGTTCACTCTATAGCGATCCGACAGCATCGCTGGTGGACTACACGCCACGGATGATCAGCCAGACCATCGTCAGCGGCGGCGTCACCTTTGCCACAGACGCCAATGGCCATATCCAGCACACCGCCACGGGCGTGGCGATCGTCACCGATCCCGGCATCCTCGGCACCATTGGTGAAGTCGACACCAGTGCTCCAGACTCCGGTCAGTACTACATCCGTAACCAGAACACTGTGTCGGGCGACCCGTCGACCACGGGCTGGTTCACCCTGTTCGGACAGTTCTTCGACCACGGGCTGGACTTCATCAACAAGCCCAATCAGAACGCGACGATCACCATTCCGCTGGCGCCGGACGATCCGCTCTACGGTACGATCGGGCCGGACGGGCAGCCGGTGTATTCGATCAAGGTTCATCGGGCCTCCGTGGCTGAAGTGGACGGCCAAGGGCAGGCGCAGTACGTCAACCTCGACTCGCCCTACATTGATCAAAACCAGACCTACGGCTCCAATGACGCCGTCACGCAGTTGTTGCGCCAGTGGGTGGCGGATCCGAATCATCCGGGGCAATTTATCGCCGGCGCAGCGCTGTTCGATGGCACGACCCTGAGCGATGAAGCGGCCTGGACACTCAACGGCGTGCTGACCCACCAAACCCTGCCGACGCTGAGCGAATTGCGTGCCCATGTGCTGGCCACCGGTCGTGATGATCTGACCTGGGACGACATCGCCAACTTCCGCGTGCGCGATGCCCATGGCCATGTGCTCGATGCCGATCCCAACACGGCTGGGGTGCAGGTGGTGTACACCCGTGAGGCGCTGTTGCTGGACATGAACCCGCACTTCGATGACGCGCATATCGACCAGGCCCGCCTGATGTCGCTGGACTCACATATCACCAGCATCACCTTCGACGCCAATAACCCTTACGGCATGGTCGTCAATTACGATAATGCCGGGCCGAAGAATCTGTTCAGTTTCGTCAACTTTGCCGATTTCACCATCAGCTCGGCGCCGGGCAGTGCCGATTACGCGGTGGCCAACGAGTTGTTGCTGCAGTCGGTCGGTGATCACTACATTGCCGGCGACGGGCGGGTGAACGAAAACTTCGGTCTCACGGCGATCCATCACGTGTTCCACGAAGACCACAACGTGCAGCTGATCAACCTGCAGAACGAAGTGCTGAGCCAGACCGACGTCAATGTCCGGCATAACTGGCAAGTTCAGATCAGCAATGGCAGCGGCGGTTTTTACACCGATGCCAATGGCAACTTCAGCTTGGCCGATGGCGTTACGGTGTCTTGGGATCAGGACAAGCTGTTCTATGCCGCCAAGCTCACCGTGGAGATGGAATATCAGCATGTGGCGATCGACCAGTACGCTCGGCTGATCACGCCGGACCTGCCCGAATTCGTCACCTATGACTCGGGCATCAACACCAATATCTCGCTGGAATACGGTCAGGCCGCGTTCCGCTTCGGCCACTCGCAACTGCGCGAAACCATCGACGCGCTGGAGAAAAACGCCAGTGGCGGCTACGACCTGACGGGCGCAATCACCCACTATGCGCTGGAGCAGGCCTTCCTCAATCCGGGTGGTTTTGCCGAAGTGGGGCCGACCGCGATTGCGCTGGGCATGACCCGGCAGATCAGCAACGAAATCGATGAGTTCGTTACCCCGGCGCTGCAGCAAGGTTTGCTCGGCCAGCCATTGGATCTGGCGACCATCAACCTGGCACGCGGTCGGGATCTGGGGCTGCCAACCCTGAACCAGGCGCGGCAGCAGATCCACGATGCGTTGATCGCCGAACGGGCGTCACCGGCCGGTGCGCAGCACCACACCAACCTGATCGTTGACGGCCTGACGCCCTATACCAGCTGGAGCGACTTCGCCAACAACATGATTCACCCCGAGTCGCTGGTGAACTTCATTGCGGCCTATTCGTTCGACGGTGATATTGCGCACGCCCAGGCCATTATCGATGCAGATGCAACCGGCCTGACCACCAACTATGCCGGCGGCAGTGTGACGGCAGAGCAAGCGGCCTATTTCCTCTCCGGTGCGGCAGATCCTGCCGGCAATCACGTGGCCGGTTATGACGGTTACAACGCGATCGATCTGTGGATCGGCGGGCTGGCGGAAAAACATGTGTACACCGGGCAACTGGGCACCACCTTCAACGCCATCTTCGAAGACCAGATGGAACGGCTGATGGACGGCGACCGCTTCTACTACCTGTTCCGCCTCGACCTCGGCTTGCCAGCGATGACCAACCTCAACGAGCAGGTGGTCACCGAGCAGTTCAAGGACATCATCGAACGCACCACCGACGCGCGGCACCTGGCCGGTGATGTGTTTGGCTATGCCGACAGCTACGTCGAGTTGAGCTACACCGACTCCGGTTCCAGCGCGACCGCGTACAAGAGCGAACACAAGTACGGCACGCTGATCGAAGCCAATCACATGGGGGTCTACTCCACCGGGGGCGTCGGCGGGATCGGTGGCAACGGCTTGCTGGTGAGCCTGAGCAATCCGGAAACGCACACCGCGCAAACCTACATCCGTGACTATCGGCCGGATCAGGGCGAGAACCCTGACGGCACCGCAGCCGTGGGCTACAACTCTCACGAGGTGCTGGTCGGTACTGACTACAACGACTGGCTCGATGCCGGTGACGGCGACGATACGATCTACGGCGAGGGCGGCGACGACATCCTTGATGGCAAGGCCGGCGCCGACCATATCTACGGCGGCGACGGTAACGACGTGATCTACGGTGGCGACATCGAGGACTTCCTCGATGGCGGTGAGGGTGACGACACGATCTATGCCGGTACCAGCGCTGGAGCCCTGGACGTGGTCATCGGCGGCAACGGCAATGATCACCTCTATGGCGAAGCCGGTATTGATGAGCTGTACGGTGGCGCTGGTAACGACTATATCGACGCCGGTGGCGACACCGACCTGGTGCATGGCGGCGACGGCAACGATGAAATCTATGGCGGCGACGGCCCGGACATCCTCTTCGGCGAAGACGGCGACGACATCATTTCCGGCGGCTCCACTGGTGACCAGGAATTTGGTGGTGCCGGCGACGACATTTTGCTGCCGGGGCTCGGTGGTGCTCCCGGCCAGGGCGATGGCGATGAGGCCATTGGTGATGTCGGCTTCGACATTGCCGCGTTCAGCGACGTGAACATCGCGCTGGATGCGGCGGCGGACCTGAACAACCAGAACATCGTCGCCGCTCCGGGTACCGGCGTGCTGTTCCAGCCGTTCAACGCCTTGCTCACCGACATTGAAGGGCTGATCGGTTCGCGCTTCAGTGACAGTCGGCCCAACAGCGCCTCGCCGGCCAATCCGACGGCCGGCCTGATCGGCAACACGACCGAGAACTGGCTGATTGGCGGCAGCGGCGATGATGTCGCCCAAGGCAACGGTGGCAATGATGTGATTGTCGGCGATTCGATCAAACTTGCCGACCTCAATCACTTGCTCGCCAGCCAGGGCTTTGCCGAGCATTTCACTAGCCTGCAGGCCAGCCGTCCGGATTTCATTCTGGGCGACAATCACGCCGCACCCGGCACGGCGGATGGTGCAGCCGATACCGCAATCCTCAGTGGCAACTTCGCCGACTACAGCATCACCAAGTTCACCGACACCCGTCCGGGTGGCGAGTTGATCACGGCGTTCAAAGTCGTCGATCTTCGTGTGGGGGCGGCCAATGTCGACGGCACTGACATCGTGATCGGTGTGGAAAAACTGCGTTTTGCCGATCGCACGGTCAATCTGAGCATCAATAACCATCTACCGACCGGCAATGTCGCTGTGTCCGGATTTGCCACCGCGCCGACCACGCCCGCTCGGCCGGTGCCGGCGCAATACCGGCTGACCGCGAACACCTCGGCGATTCAGGATGCCGACGGTTTACCCGGATCAAGCGGCTTCTCCTATCAATGGCAGGCACTGGCAGGCGCTGCGTGGCTGAACATCGCCGGCGCGAATGCTTCGACATTTGCTCCGACTTCGGCACAGTTCGGTCAACAGGTGCGAGTGCTGACCACCTACACCGACAATAACGGCACCGTGGAGCAATTGACTTCAGATCCGACGGAAGCGGTCGGACGCTTTATCGAAGGCACCAACTTCTTCAGCAACACCCTCAATGGCACCAACTATCAGGACATCCTGATGGGCTACTCGGGCAACGATGTGCTCAATGGTGGCCTCGGCTCGGATCTGCTGGATGGCGGTAGCGGCAACGACACGATGCGTGGCAATGCCGGCAACGACATCTACGTGGTCGACGCCAATGGCGATGTGGTGCAGGAAAACCTCAATGAGGGCACCGACACTGTGACGTCGTCGATCAGTTACACCCTGGGCGCCAACGTCGAGAACTTGACCTTGCTCGGCTCGGCCAATATCAATGGCACCGGGAACGCTCTGGACAACGTCATCACCGGCAACAGTGGCAACAACCAGCTCACCGGGCTGGCCGGCAATGACACGCTGTCCGGTGGTGCTGGCAACGACACGATGCTGGCGTCGCTCAACGATGGTAATGACCATTATGACGGCGGCACCGGCACCGACACCTATGATCTGTCAGCCACTTCGGCGGCAGCCACTGTGGACTTGCAGGCGGGCACCTCGACCAGCACACAGACCGGCAGTGACACATTGACCGGCATTGAGAACGTCAACGGCAGTTCCGGCAATGATCATATCCAGGGCGACGGCGCCAGCAACGTACTGCAAGGTCAGGGCGGCAATGACTGGCTGGACGGTGGCAGCGGTAACGACACGCTGGTCGGCGGTCAAGGCCTGGACAGTGTGTTTGGTGGCCAGGGCAATGACACTCTGCGCGCGTCGGTCAACGACGGCAATGACACCTATGACGGCGGTGGCGACAACGATACATACGACTTGTCGGGCACGTCGGCCAATGCCACGGTCAACCTGGCGACCGGCTTGGCGAGCAGCTCGCAGACCGGTAGCGACACACTGATCAACGTTGAAAACGTGATCGGCAGCAGCGGTGCCAACACCTTGACTGGCGATGCTGGCAACAACGTCCTGACGGGGCAGGGCAGCAGCGACACACTCGCCGGCGGAGGTGGCAATGACACGCTCGAAGGCGGCGGCAATCGCGACATCCTGTCTGGCGGCGCAGGCAATGATTTGTTTGTGTTCTCTGCCACAGGCGACTCGGGAACGACGATTTTCACGCGCGATGTCATCAATGATTTCACTCAGGGGCAGGATCATATTGATCTGTCACTGATTGACTCGCGAACTTCCGGCGCCGGCTCGGCCGGTAATCAGGATTTCACGTTCCTCGGCGAATGGAATGGCGTGGGTACCGAGTTCAGTAATCAGTCACAACTGAAGTATCACTTCGTGAACGTTGGCGGCGTGGATCACACCTATGTGGAGGGCAATGTAAACACGGGATCTGGAGCGGATATTCAAATCGATCTGGTTGGGCATGTTGCGCTGACAGCGAGTGACTTTGTCGGCGTGGTTTGAATCGGCAACCGGTAAAAAGGCGCCCACCTCAGGAAGGGGGCGCCTTTTTCGTGGACGGCATTTGGCAATCAAGGAATCGGACCCAGCGCACGGTGAATCAAATCCAGACGCAATGCCTCTCAGCGTTTGAGAAACGCCAGCAGATCCTCATTCAAGGCCTGCGCATGCGTCACCGCAAAACCGTGTGGCGCCCCGGCGTAAACCTTCAGTTCAGCGCCCTTGATCTGCGCCGCCGCCTGTTTGCCGGTGGTTTCGAACGGCACGATCTGGTCGCCGTCGCCATGAATCACCAGCGTCGGCACGTCGATCCTGGCCATGTCCGGGCGGAAGTCGGTTTCCGAGAACGCCGTGACGCAATCCACGGTGCCTTTGAGCGAGGCCATCAGAGCGATATTCAGCGTTTGCGTGAGCACGCCGTCGGAGACTTTCTGGCCTTGATTGGTGCCATAGAACGGCGCGGCGAAATCGGCGATGAACTGCGCACGATCCTGCAGCAGGCCGGCCTTGATGCCGTCAAACACTGAATTATCGACGCCCTGCGGGAAGTCGGCTTTCTTGCCGAACAGCGGTGTCACCGCGCCCAACAACACCAGACCGGCAACGCGCTCGCTGCCATGCCGGGCGATGTAGCGGCTGACGTCGCCGCCGCCCATGGAAAAGCCCACCAGCGTCACGTCACGCAGGTCCAAATGGTTGATCAGCTGCGCGATGTCATCGGCGAAGGTGTCGTAGTCATATCCGGTCCACGGCTGATCGGAACGGCCGAAACCACGACGATCAAAGGCAATGGTGCGATAGCCACGGCTGCTCAGGTATTCCATCTGGTATTCCCACATGTCGGCATCCAGCGGCCAGCCGTGGCTGAACAGCACAGGTTTACCGCTGCCCCAATCCTTGTAGTAAATCTCGGTACCGTCTTGCGTGGTGAAGGTGCTCATGGAAACTCCTGCGTCAGGGATCGCGAGTGATGCCGAAATGGCGACATTCACTATCAACGCAAAGCGATCCGGCTACTTGTATGCAGGTGCTGGTTTTAGGTCAGCTAGGTCGTGGATCCGCGCCAGAGTTGTATGATGCAACTCAAGGCCGCCCGGTCGCCCACTGAATCGAGGGAGTACGTTTACGTGAAACGCAAAAGTCTGCAGGGCAATGCCTGCCCGGTCGCCCGCACGCTGGACCTGATCGGTGACTGGTGGTCGCTGCTGATCATTCGTGATGCGCTGGATGGCATCCGGCGTTTCAATGATTTCCAGAAGAGTCTGGATATCGCCAAAAACATGCTCAGCGCGCGCCTCAAGGGGCTGGTGGAGCAGGGGATTTTGCAAGCGCTGCCAGCCGCCGACGGCGGCGCTTATAAGGAATACGTGCTGACTGAGCGCGGCAAAGCCTTGCAGACCGTGATCGTCGCGCTGTCGCAGTGGGGCGGAGAATTCATGTACGCGCCGGGTGAGCCGGGGTCGGTGATGGTTGATGCAAAGGATCGTCAGCCGATTCGCAAGCTGGAATTGATCTCGGCAGATGGTCGGTCGCTGGCTCCGGTAGACGTCGCGACGCGGCTGGGTGTTGAACACTGAGAGGCGGCGCTGCTTAATCAGGGTATGCCTCGCGGGACTGCGATCCCATTTGTACATTCCTCGTTACAAACCCGACAAGAGGTCGAAACGATTGTTTGACGTCAAAATGATGGCCATCTAATATCGCGCCACTATTTTGATGTCACTTTCGTATCGAGGGATCGAACATGTCCTCACCCGCCCTCGTGGCGAGGTTGTGCGTAGCGTTGCTGTGCCTGTCTCCACTCCAGATTGCCATTGCGGCCCCTACACCCGGCGACACCGACCTTATCCGTGATCGCCAGAATCGCTTGCTCGAAGAGCAGCAGCGGCGCCTCGAAGAGCTCAAGGATTTGCCCGGCAAAGACGCCAGGCCTGCGCAACCGGCAGCCCCCGCCGACACCCGTTGCTTCCCGATCAAAGACATCGAGCTCAAGGGCGCCGACAGCCTTTCCGAGCGCGACAAGACTCGCCTGCTCAAACCCTACATCGGCGAATGCCTGGGCGTGCCGCGGCTCAACGAGCTGCTAAAGGTCATCACCGATCACTACATCGAGAAAGGCCTGGTGACCAGCCGCGCCTACTTGCCGCAGCAAGATCTGTCCACTGGGCACCTGCAAGTGCTGGTGGTCGAAGGCAAACTGGAAGGCATGAAGGGCGCGGATAACAGCCAGCTCTCTGAGCGCGAACTGGCCATGGCCTTTCCCGGCAAAACCGGTGACCTGGTCAACCTGCGCGAGATCGAGCAAATGGTCGATCAGCTCAATCGTCTGCCTTCGAACCAGGCAAAAATGGAACTGGCGCCCGGCCAGAACGTCGGTGGCAGCGAGGTGCTGGTCACCAACACGCCGCAAAAACCATGGCGTGCCGGCCTGTCACGCAGTAACGACGGCCAGCGCAGCACCGGCGAGCAGCAGTGGGGCACCACGTTTGACTGGGACAGCCCGCTCGGCCTGGCCGATCAGTTGAGCCTGCGCGGCGGTCACGATGCAATGACCGACCACCAGCACACCTCCAACAACGCCATGCTCAATTACAACCTGCCGTGGGGCTGGTGGAATTTCACCTACACCTACAGCCAGAGCGAGTACCGCTCGCAAATCGCCGCCAATGGCTACAACTTCAAACAGACCGGCGACAGCGAAAACCATCAGTTGCGCGCCGAGCGGGTGGTCCATCGTGATGCCGTCAGCAAGACGTCCCTCAGCGCCGGCCTGTCGTACCTGCGCACCAATAACTTCATCGAAGACAGCAAGCTCAAGCTGAGCAGCAACCGCATCAGCGAAGCGCAGTTCGGCATCAACCATGGTCGTCGAATCGGCAGCGCCTTCGTCAACTTCGATGCCGGCATGCAGGAAGGCATCGGTGCGTTCGACGCGCAGGGTAGCCACGACCCTGGTCCGGGTGAACCGGATGCCCGCTACCGCAAATACACCGCGACCTTGAGCTACCTGCAACCGTTCAAGGTGTGGGGCGAATCGTTCAGCTTCAGCAGCCTGATGACCGGTCAGCGCAGTGAAGATGTGCTATTTAGCCCGCAGCGCACCAGCCTCGGCGGATCGTCATCGATTCGTGGTTACAAGGATCAGTCGCTATCCGGCGACAGCGGTGGCTACTGGCGCAACGATCTGCGCTGGGCGCGCCCGGTGACCGCCGAATGGCTGCAACCGGTGTTCGCCGAATACGGCACCAGCCTGGGCTACGACCAGGGCGTGATCCGTGGTGATCGCTACAACGGCAATCAGCATGGGCGCATGTCGAGCAACTCGCTGGAGCTGTTCGCCCGTGGTCAGCACGTGGCTGCCAGCGTGACCTTTGCCCATTCCCTGGAACGGCCGGACGCGCTGACCGAGCGCGAAGCGCCGATCTATTTCCGCCTCGACTTTTTTATCTAAAAACAACTTTTCGAGACCATCGACATGGATGTTCGTCAGTTCGCCTTCCTTGCAGAACAACCGTCTGCGGCCGTGAAAACACGTGAGTCCTTCTTGGGCATGCCCAAACGCGGGTTGGCGTTCCTGTTGGCGAACGTCATGTTCTGGCAACCGATGTGGGCGCAGGCCGACGGCATCGTGGTGGCCAACCCGAACACCTCGCTCGATCGCGCTGGCAATGGCGTGCCCATCATCAACATCGCCACGCCCAATGCCAGCGGCCTGTCGCATAACCAGTTCCACGATTACAACGTCGGTGCGCAGGGGCTGATCCTCAATAACGGCTCGACGCAGAATAATCTCACTCAACTGGGTGGGCACATTGTCGACAACCCGAACCTGAAGAACAGCGGTTCGGCGCAGGCGATTCTCAACGAAGTCATCAGTGGCAACCCGAGCCAGTTGCGCGGTTACACCGAAGTGGCGGGGCAGTCGGCGCGGGTGATTGTCGCCAACCCTTATGGCATTACTTGCAACGGTTGCGGTTTC
This sequence comes from Pseudomonas sp. P4_D7, assembly GCF_056401755.1. Lineage (NCBI taxonomy): Bacteria > Pseudomonadati > Pseudomonadota > Gammaproteobacteria > Pseudomonadales > Pseudomonadaceae > Pseudomonas > Pseudomonas sp. P4_D7. Next base: position 84,140 of record NZ_JBFUIR010000025.1, read on the forward strand.
ATCAACTCGCCATGGGTGACGCTGACCACTGGCAAACCGGTGCTCGACAACGGCCGGCTGGATCGCTTTCAGGTTGATCAAGGTTCTGTGGCCATCGAGGGCGCGGGCCTCAACGCGACCAACGTCGACCGTTTTGAAATCATCACCCGCAGCGCAAAGATCAATGCGCAACTTCAGGCGCAGAACCTGACGATTGTCGCCGGTCGCAACGACGTCAATGCACAAACCCTCAATGCCACCGCACGCGCCGAGGACGGCAGTGCGAAACCGCAATTGGCCATCGATTCTTCGGCACTCGGCGGCATGTACGCCGGGGCGATCAAACTGGTTGGCACCGAAGCAGGCGTCGGGGTGAAGCTCGACGGCAAGCTGATTGCCAGCGGCGGTGATATTCAACTCGATGCCAACGGCCAACTGAGTCTGGCCGACACCTCGGCCACCGGCGCGGTCAACGTCAAGGCGGCCAGCCTCGACGCACGCGGCCCGGTTTACGCCGGCACCGCGCTGAACGTGCAAACCCAGGGCAACCTGACCAACCGCCAGACCCTCGCAGCCCGCGACAACCTCATCCTCAGCGCCGGCGGCCAACTGACCAACGCCGGCGCCATCGAAGCCGGCGTCAACGCCGACGGCAGCCGCAATGCCAGCGGCGATCTGAGCCTGACCGCTCAGCATCTGGACAACACCGGCAAGAGCTTGCTCGCCAGCCGCAATCTGACGGTCAACGCCGCCACCCTGAACAACCAGAACGGTTTGCTCAGTGCAAAAAACATCGCCCTCACCGGCGGGTCTCTGGACAACCGCAGCGGTCAGATTCTTGGCGATCTCGGGTTGAATATTGATCTGAGCGCAGCGCTGGACAACCGTGATGGCGTGCTCGGTTCCGGGCGGGCGGTAGACCTCAAAGCCTCCAGTGTCGATAACCGCGATGCCGGCTCGGTGGTCAGCGATGGTGGTCTGACGCTGCGCGTCAGTGGCTTGCTCGACAATCGCAACAAGGGCGAGATCACCGCCAAAGGCGCGACGATCCTGACCGGCCAAAGGCTGGACAACAGCGGCGGCAATTTCAGCAGTCTCAATGGCTTGGTGATTACGCTTGATGATGCGCTGACCAATGCTGGCGGCGTCATCAGCAGTGAAGGTACGCTGACCCTCAACGCCGGGCGTATCGATAACAGCACCGGCAACCTGAGCAGTGCCGGCAAGCTCACGATCACCAGCGCGGGAGTATTGCTGAATCGGGCAGGTTCGATCAGCACCGATAGCCTATTGGCCGTCAACAGTGCAAGCCTGGACAACAGTCAAAAAGGCCTGATCATCAGTAAACAAAACAGCCGGATTGATACTGGCCTGTTCAACAACAGCAATGGTCAACTCCTCGGACAACAAGGCTTGACGCTACGCATGGCGCAAGCATTGAACAACGTCAAAGGTGTGATTTCCGGCGCCTCTGTGGACAGCCACAGCGCCAGTCTCGATAACCACGAAGGCCTGATCAGCAGTCGCGGCGTGTTGCTGTTGACCACCGACAAGACGTTGGATAATCAGTCGGGCACGGTGATTGCCGACGGTCAGCTCTCGCTTACGGCGGGTATTCTGGACAACCGTGGCGGCAACGTCGCCGGCAAATCGGACGTCAGCGTGCTGGCAGAGCACGCCGACAACCAGAACGGTAAGTTGATCGCCACCGGTGTGCTCAAACTCAACGCCGGTCAACTTGATAATCGTCAAAACGGTCTGTTGGGTTCAACCAAAGCCATGACCCTGACCGTGGGTGAAATGGATAACCGTGGCGGCGAAATCAGCACCAACAGCGATCTGCTGCTCACCGGTAAAAAACTCGACAACAGCGATGGCGGCAAGCTGTTCTCCGGCAAGGCGCTGAAGCTGACCATCGATGAAGTGCTCAACCGCAACAAAGGCCTGATCGATGCGGGCACGCTCTTGACTGTGCAAGCGCGTACTCTGGCCAACAACGGCGGTGAATTGCGCAGTCAGCAAACCATGCACCTGACCGCCGACGACGCCTTCGATAACACTCAGGGCAAGGTCAGCAGTGAATCGACGTTGACGGTCGACACTGCACAGATGAACAACGTCCAGGGCAGTCTTTCCAGTGCCGCCGATTTGAAACTGGTCAGCCGTCGTGGCATCGATAACCAGGGCGGCAAGGTTGTTACTGATGGTGCACTCGTCATTGAAAGCGGCAGCCTCGACAACCGTCAGCAGGGCACGCTCAGCGGTAAAGGTGCAGTCACCGTTACCACCGGCGCATTCGATAACAGCAATGGCCTGCTCAGCAGTGCCGACACCCTGAACCTCATCGCCGCTCAGGTCACCAATGCCGGTAACGGCATTATCGGTAGTCAAGGCGCTCTGACAGCTTCGGTCACAGGTCTCGATCAACAGGGCGGCAAGCTGTTCAGCAACACGCGTCTTAGCCTGGATTTGAATCACGGTCAGTTGAACAACGGCGGTTTGATCAACGCCCCCGGCGCGCTGCTGCTCAAACAACTCAACGGCGTCAACAACCAGGGCGGGACGATTTCCAGCGCGGAAGCCTTCACGCTGACCGCGCAAAGTCTGGATAACGGCAACGGCAATCTTTTGAGCAATCAGGGCCTGACTCTGCGCATTGCCGCAGCACTGGATAACGTCAAGGGCATGATCGGCGCCGCTTCCATTGATGTCCGCGCGGGAAGCGTGAGCAACGGCGGTGGTGGCCTGGTCAGTCGAGGCGATCTGGACATCACCGTCGACGGCCAACTGCGTAACGACGCCAGAGGGTTGATCAGCGCTGCACAAACGCTGCACATCGACAGTGCCGAGATCAATAACCGCAACAGTGGTTTGATCAACAGCAAAGGCAACCTGACGCTGAAGGCGACCGGTCTTGACTCCAGCAACGATGGCGAAGTCTCCGCCAACGGTGACGTTGATCTGACACTGACCTCGTTGACCCAGAACGGTGGGCGACTGCTGAGTGACAAATCGCTCACCGTGGATCTGGCCAGCGGCGACCTCGACAACCAGAACGGTCTGCTCACCGCCAAAGGCCCGCTGACCCTCAAGCGCCTGCGCGATCTGAGTAACCAGAACGGCGAAGTCTCCAGCAACCTCGGTTTTGACCTCATCGCCCGAACGATAAACAACAGCGCCGGTAAAATCATCAGCGGTGAAAAGCTGCTCGTACGGGGCACCGGACTGATCAACCAGAAAGGCCTGCTGTCCGGCTGGCAAGGGCTCACGGTCAGCGGCGACAGCCTCGATAACCGCGACAGCGGCACGCTATCCAGCAAGTTCGCCGATGTCACTGTTGATCTCAAGGGGGCGCTACTCAACAGCGGCGCGGGTGCCGTGGTCGCTCAGGGCAATCTGAGCGTCAATGCTGGCAGCGTCGATAACAGCGACAAGGGCAACCTTAGCAGTGGAGCAGGGCAGACCCTGACGCTGGCTGGTGCGCTTAATAACAATCAGGGCGGCCTGATTGCCAGTGCTGCGGCGCTGGATATCGTCAGCACGGCGTTCAGCAATATCGGCGGCGTGATCAATGCAGAGCAGGTCTTCAACGCCACCGCATCGAGCCTCGACAACCGTGGTGGACAGATCGCCAGCAACGATGCAATCACCCTCAACCTGAGCGGTGAGCTGAACAACAACACCGGTAAACTCGCGGCTGCCGGCCCGCTGCTGATCAAGGGTGTAACCGATCTGAATAACCAGAACGGTCAGCTCGCCAGCCAGAAAAATCTGGACCTGCGTACCGGCTCGCTGGACAACAGCAACAAGGGCACCGTCGCCGCCAATAACCAATTACTGATCACCGCCTCGGGCGCCGTCAGCAACAATGCCGACGGCCTGATCTACAGTAAAAGTGCCGATGTGCAACTGCACGCGGCCAGGCTGCTTAACGGCAAAGGCGCGATCCAGAGCGACAGCGCGCTGACTCTGGAAATCAGCGGCGATTTCGACAACCAGAGCGGCAAAGTCATCGCCCAGAACGGTGATGTGCTGATCAAGGCAGCCAACATTGATAACCGTGGCGGTACGCTCGCCAGCATCAAGGGTGCACTGGAAGCGCGCACGGTTGGTGTTCTGCGCAATGGTTTCGACCTGAACAACAACCGTCAGGGTGGCATCATTCAGGCGCAGAGCCTGACGCTGTCGGCATTGGCGGGCCTCAACAACAACGGCGGACGGATCTCGGCGCAAGCGGCAGACAGCAGCATCACCACGGCTGCGCTGGATAACAGCGCTGGTGTGCTTTACGCGAAAGGACTGCTGGGTGTTACCGGCGCGAGCCTCGATAACAGTGGCGGACAGATCGCCGCCGAGCGCATCGACTTCGGCCTCAGCGGTGCGCTGCGCAATGGCGCGGGCGTCATCGAAAGCGACACACAACTGAGCGTCAAAGCGGGAACGCTCGATAACCAGAACGGGCGCCTGCGCTCGCTGGGCGTCACCGGCAAGACCGAATTTCAGATTGCAGGTTTGCTCGACAACCGCAATGGCGTACTGGAAACCGCTAACACTAACATGACCCTGGCGGTCGGCAGCTTCCTCAACAGCGGCGGGCAGCTCAACCACGTTGGGCGCGGCAAGTTCGATATCTCCACAGCCAATGTGCTGGGCGCGGGTGGCAGCATCGTCACCGGTGGGCTGCTGGAACTCAATGCCGATAGCTGGAACAACACCAGCGCGATTCAGGCCGGTCGCCTGAACGTGAACGTGCGCGAATTCAGCCAGAGCGCCAGCGGCAAACTGCTGGCTTCGGAGTCTTTGCAGGCTCGGGGCGGCAACTGGACCAACAACGGACTCATCGCCAGTGATGGCACCCTCGACATGCAGTTGGGCGGTGTTTATGCGGGCACCGGCCGCTTGACCAGCCTGCGTGGCAGCGAACTGACCGTCGCACAGATGAACATTGGTGCAGGCGGCAGTTTCGCTGCAGGCGCGACATCGACCCTCCGCGTCGGTGGGCAACTGCTCAACTCGGGACGCATATCATCTAGCGAAGATCTGACCGTCAACGCCGGCAGCGTTGTCAACTACGGCAGCCTGGGTGCAGCGCAGAACCTGTCCATCAACACGCCATCGTTGCTCAACGATCGCGGGCTGATTTTCAGCGGCAATGACATGACGCTTCGCGTTAATACATTGACCAACCAGAGCGGTGATTCCTACAGTCTGGGCAATGTCCTGATCGGCGGGTATGGCGGTGCGGCAAGGGCTGCCGGGGTCTACAACATTTCCGGCTCGATGGAGAGCGTGGGCGGGTTCACGCTCAATGCCGATGTGTTCGAGAACCGAACTGAAGGCCCGACGACGGTGGCTGAACGCAAGCTGATATCGGGGTATATCGCGGCAAGCTGTGGCGACTGCGTCGGAGGTACTTTCAGCAACTTCCTCACTTCCCGTGAGATTTATGAAAGTGTCGACACTGACGTCAGTGCCTCTGCCGTTCTAAACGTCGGCAAGGATTTTGTGTTCCAGGGAGGCACGTTTCTCAACAGTAAAAGCACCGTGGCAGCCGGTGGCAACGTCGATATTAACGCCGTGAGCCTGAAGAACATTGGCGCAAAAAGCGGAACTATCGAAGTCACCCGCAATTACGCCTTTGAGATGGGGGGCGGCAGCACGGAAAATTTCATGGCCGACTACGTTGCGCCTTACAACCAGCACAACAACCCCGATTTTCCGTATGTGTATTACCTCGCCCCTGATAGCACGGTGCGCAAAGCCATCGCGAAATCAGGCAGTAAAAGGGAGGGCGGGCGAGACGGAGAGACCTTTCGAGTCGTTATTCTCACAGACAGTGAAACAGGCGAAATCGTTAGTGATCGCAAGTATGGTCGGGGGCTATCGGGGCTGAAATATGGCTTTGAAACCTCGATGCCATCGCTGTACGACCCCAATAACCTGGTTGCGTTACCGAGCGAACTGGCGCCATACCAGCAAGGCGATGCCATCGAGCTACCCACTGACAGCACCGGCTCCACCGGTACAGTCACCAGTCGCAACGCGGTCATCCAGGCGGGCGGCAAAGTCTCGATCACGGCCACCCGGGAAGTCGAAAACAGCGTTATCCATGAGGACTACAGCTCCGCTGGCGGTACTAACAAAATCGCCGACACCAACGTCGGCAAGAGTGGCACCACCGTTGTCCGCATCAACAGCCAATTGCCGCCAGATCTTGCGCAGCAGCAAGTCAATCCGCTGAGCTTGCCGGGCTTCTCCCTGCCCACCGGTGAAAACGGCCTGTTTCGTTTGAGCGGGCAGGGCAGCAGCACCGCGTCGTCCGGCAACGGCCCAGCGCCGACCTGGACTGTCGGCGGTGGCGCGATCAGTGCTCAGGACCATGTGGCCGTCGCGACCACTGGCGGTCCGCGCAATCTGTTTATTGACGCGCCGGCTCAGGTCTCCGACAGCACCCGCGCAGTCGATACATTCCGTCGCACGCCGAGTGTTGGCAGCGACGCCAAAGACTCGATCGACAACCGCCCGGTGACCCGCGTCGCCGGCCTGCCGGACACCAAGGCGCCGTCCAGCGCGCACAAATACCTGATCGAAACCAATCCGGTACTCACCGACCTCAAGTCGTTCATGAGCTCCGACTACCTGCTGGAAAAACTCGGTTATGACCCCGACCAGAGCGCCAAGCGCTTGGGCGACGGTCTCTACGAACAACGCCTGATCCAGCAAGCCGTCACCGCCCGAACCGGCCAGGCTTTCCTTGATGGCCAGACCTCCAACGAGGGCATGTTCAAGTACCTGATGAACAACGCCATCGCCAGCAAGGACGCACTCAACCTGTCGGTCGGCGTCGGTCTCACCTCGCAGCAAGTCGCGGCACTGACCCACGACATTGTCTGGCTCGAAGAGCATGAAGTGAATGGCGAAAAAGTGCTGGTGCCGGTGGTGTATCTGGCGCAGGCCAATGGCCGTTTGGGCCCGACCGGGGCATTGATTGCCGGTAATGATGTGACGCTGATTGCCGGTGAGAACCTGGACAACGTCGGGACGTTGAAGGCGACGAATAATCTGTCGGCGACGGCGGGTAAGGATCTGGTTAACAGTGGATCGATCGAGGCTGGCAATCGTCTGGATCTGTTGGCAACCAACAACATCGTCAACAAGGCTGGCGGAATCATTGCCGGACGCGATGTCAGCCTGACCACGCGCACGGGCGATGTGATCAACGAAAGGACAATCACCTCGTCCGACAACAGCACCCGATTTGGCACTCAGCAACATGACTATGCCGATAGCGCGGCACGGATCGAGGCAGCCAATGACCTGACTGTCGAAGCGGCCAAGGATATCAATATCGTCGGCGGCGTGATGGCGAGCGGCCGCGACATGGCGTTGAACGCCGGTCGCGACATTAACGTGTCGTCAGTGCAAGTCAACAACAGCGTATATCTGGACGCGAAGCACAACCGCAGTGACGTCACTCAACTGGGTGCCGACATCGATGCCGGGCGTGACTTCAAGGCCGACGCCAAGCGCGACATCAATATCATTGCCAGTGACATCGATGCCAAGCGTGATGTGGCGATGAAAGCTGTCGAAAACATGGTGATCACCTCGGCGGCGGATGAGGAGCACTCGCTGTCCAAAAACAAAAAGGTGACACGCCAGGAAGACCATGTCAGTCAGGTCATGTCCGGCATTACCGCGGGCGGTGACGTCAGACTGGATGCGGGTAAAGACCTGAGTGTGATTTCCAGTCGCGTTACTGCAGGAGACGAAGCCTATCTGGTTGCGGGTGACAACCTGCAAATCCTGGCCCTGCAGGACACCGATTACTCCCTGTATGACAAGAAGAAAAAGGGCAGCTTCGGCAAGCTGAAGATGCAGCACGACGAGGTGACCGACAACAAGTATGTCGGCTCCGAGATCAAGTCTGGCGGCGATCTGACGCTCAAGAGCAAGGGCGATCAGCTTTATCAGGTTGCCAAGCTTGAAAGTGGTAACGACATCACCCTGGACAGCGGTGGGGCGATCACCTTTGAAGGTGTCAAAGACCTTCACAATGAAAGCCACACCAAGACCAATAACAACGCCGCCTGGGTCTCTTCAAAAGGTCGCGGCAACACTGACGAAACCCTGCGCCAGACCCAGATGATTGCCAAAGGCAACATCGTGATCAAGGCCGTTGACGGTCTGAAAATCGACATCAAGGATGTGAACCAGCAGTCCGTCAGCCAGACCATCGACAGCATGGTCAAGGCTGACCCGCAGTTGGCATGGTTGAAAGAAGCCGAGGCGCGGGGGGATGTGGATTGGCGGCTTGTGAAGGAGATTCACGAGTCGTTCAAATACAACAACTCGGGGCTTGGTCCGGCATCGCAGATGATCATCGCGATCGTCATGGCCGCCGTCGTCGGACCGGCTGCCCTGACAGCGTTGAGCGGAATGGGCACGTTCTGGGCCGCAACCTTTGCTGCTGTGGCTACCGGAGCGGCTACGAATGCCACGACAAGCTTCATCAATAACGGCGGAAACCTTGGAGCGGTGTTCGCGGACGTGACTTCATCCGATGCGCTGCAGGGCTATGTGATTTCCGGGCTGACGGCCGGATTGATGTCTGAATATCTGACCAAACTAACCGGCGTGAAATTCGACGCGAACGGCAAATATGCCGGGACCTCATTAGCTACGTGGGAAGGTGTAAGCAAGTTCGCGGGAAGCCAGATCCTTCAAGGCGGTACTTCTGCGCTGATCACCAAGGCAGTGGGCGGCGATGCAGATATTGGTGATCTGCTGCAAACCGCGCTTTTCAATACAGTAGCTGCGTTCAGCTTTAACTTGGTGGGTGATCTCACACAAGGTGTGGTCGATGATGGTTCTGCGAGCAAAGTCATCATTCATGCTGCGGTTGGCGGGTTGTTGTCGGAAATGACCGGTGGGGATTTTGCGACTGGCGCGTTGGCGGCTGGTGCGAATGAGGCCCTCGTTAAAGAGATGAGCAGTTGGTTCAAGGGCAATCCAAATTTATTGCTGATGGGGTCGCAAATTGTTGGAGTTCTTTCGGCTACCGCTTTAGGTAATACAGATGCAAGCACGTTGCAACAAACGGCTTGGATTACCAATAACGCGACTCAATTTAACTTTTCTGGGCACCAAGAACTAGACGATTTTGAAAACTCCGCACGCACCTGCGAATCAAAAGGAACTTGCGAAAAGGTCAAAAAAGATATTCGAAATCAGTCGGTTGCAGATGATGATGCTCTTGCCTCTTTGTGTAAAATCAGTCCAGAACAATGTGTTCAGTACTATGGTGATTTACTCCACGATCGATACAGTCTGCAAGAACGCCTCGCGCATATGTATTTCGACGATAATATTCCTTCGATGTTCAAGGAGGATCTGCATCGCTTGCAGCTCCAAAATAACTCCGCTATTACGACATTGACTCAAGCGCAGTCACAGTTGGACTTGATAAATAGAGGGGTTTCACCTGAGAAAGCCGGATGGCTTAGTGATCTGTTAGCGGTCATGGGGGGAATGCTGGGTGGAGGTAAGGGCGGAGGAAAATTAACGAGTACAGTTTGGGATAAGGTCAAACCTACTGACCCTTCGTTGCGTGGTACATCGATCCCGAAATCGTTTGAAATTTCTACAGATGGTGGTAGTTTCTGGGTTCATCCAAATGCCACTAAGCATATGGAAGAGTTTTTGACGCGCAATGGGCTCTCGCATTCATCTTCCTTGGCTAGCCAAGCGATGCTGAGCAGTTTCCAGATTGCTCTTAACAACGCTGCAGCACAGGGAATTAAATATGGGGAGGTAATGCAGGTGGGGCGATGGGAATTGATTATCAGCGCTGGTCGTCCCGGAGAGCCGCTTCCGGTAGTTAAACATGCACTTTATAAATAATCATGCTGAAAATTAATAGTATTGGTGAGTGTGAAGACAATGTTGTCGAAGTCGATGAATACGTGCCTTTGACAGTTCGGTTTGGGTCGGGCCGCGATGCGTCGCCCCTCTATTGGCGTGCGGGCAATGGTAAGGATTCTCTTTTGGAAGTCGGTTTAAGTGCCTCCACTGGGAAAATTGTAAGTGTAACTGTTGTAACTATTCATTCTGTGGCATTGCAGCATTACGAATGTCAGGCGAAAAGTTGCGCGTTTGATGTCGGGGTTCCGCTTTTTTGTGTGGATGGGTGGGCGAGTGGTGAAAGTTATTCAAATAGATTTTTAGATGATTTCAGTGTTGGATTTGATCTGTTTGTGGATGCCGATAGAGCTTGTATCGTCTTTGATGTGCAGCAGGACATTGTTCAGTTAGTAAGAAATGGTTCAGTGAGTTTTGGGGTTTCATCAAGCGGTGAATTGTTATCGATTGAAGTGTCATGCCTGGACCTTGATAAAATGGCTTTGTTGAAAAGTTTTACCTCTTGCGGATAAAGATGAAAGAGGCAGACACCGAAGGGGCTTAGCAAATCGCCTCCAGCTAGAGTCATCCGGGATCGGGTAAATGGGGACAAGGGGAAATGGGAGCAGACCCTGAGGAAAGGGTACTGAGGAAAGGGTAAAGGGGGTAAAGGGGACAGACCACGTTTAATGTAGTTGACTGCAACAATACGTAAAAATTTGCCGTCATTTGTGCTGTGCGGCCCGCTAAGCTTTCAGTTCGACCAATTGAAAGGATTCATCGATGCCGCGTAGACCCCGAGTTTTGATACCAGGCGTACCATTGCACTTGATTCAGCGAGGAAACAATAGATCTGTCTGTTTTTTTACCGAGGAAGATTACCTTTTTTATTTGGAGCTTTTGGTCGAGCACGCTTCTAAAAATAATTGTGATATTCATGCGTGGTGCTTAATGACCAATCATGTTCATTTGTTAGTCAGTCCTCATAGTGCCAACAGCGCAAGCCTGCTGATGAAAGGTGTCGGGCAGCGATACGTTCAATATATAAATCGTACGTATAGTCGCAGCGGAAGTTTGCGGGAAGGCCGGTTTCGTTCATGCCTTGTTGAGAGTGAACAATATTTGTTGTGCTGTTATCGATACATCGAAATGAATCCCGTCAGAGCGAAAATGGTAAATCATCCGGCAAAATATCGCTGGTCAAGTTACCGTGTTAACGCACAATCAGAGCGGTCGCACATTGTTACCCCTCATGCTCAGTATTTGGCGCTTGGAGGGCAGGGCGGGCAGCCGGCAAACGCTTACCGCGAACTGTTCAAAAATGACTTAGAGTCAGAGTTGGTTGACCAGCTTCGTGACGCGACCAATGGAAATAATGTTTTTGGCGGTTCAAAGTTTGCTGTTGATGTCGAGGCAATCATCGGTCGTCGCGTGCAGCGAGGGAGCCCGGGGCGGCCAAAAAAATCGACCATCTAGTGAAAATGTGGTCTGTCCCCATTTTTTCAGGATTGGAAAACGGTTATTGGATCTCGGTGAAAAATGGGCAACCGATTGACCCGGCGACAGGCGGAACCGGCACGAGAGGACATACACATGTGCCTTTGGCACCTGATACCTTTCCGCCAAAAAGATGAGGTGGTAATAATGATTGAACAGAGAGATTTGGCTGAGTTTAAATCAGCAATTCTTACAGGCGTGATTGTCGGAATAGGATCGTTTGTTCTGATTTTTGATAATGGTGTGTCAGTGCTGATTCAGTGCCCCTTCGCCTGCGGTGATGAGGGGGCGTTGAAACATGGGCACGGCGAACATCTTCATAGTGCTGTCGTCCTTTTTGAACTATTGAATCGTTGTGTGAAAGAGGCGGGTTTAGAAAAAGGAGAAAAGTTAGTAATAACGTTTGATGATCGTAAGTTGCTTGAGATAATTCCTGAGGAAAATGGTCTTGAATCTTATGTTCTCACAACTCGACATGGAATTTGTCCCGTTTCAATCAGTTAGGAGGGCTTGAGGGTAAATGGGGGGCAGGCCACGATTAGAAAGAACTCCGAAAACGTGGTCTGTCCCCGGTTTCTCCCGGTTTCTCCGTTTTCTCTCAGGCTAGAAATTTTCTTGTGTTAGCGGGTTTTGTTTGTGAAATCACGTCTGATTTTCCTGGATATGAATAGAAATCTGGCGATGAGAGCAGTTTTTTCGGAGGCGGGCTATGAATCAACAACAGCAGGACTTGATGATTGATCTGGTGTCGCATCGGATCTCAAAAGACTGTTTTCTTGAGTCTCTATTTGAGGGTGGGGAGATCCCAGAAGATTACCTGCGTGCTGAGCTCGAAACTGCGCTTGAAATTAAAGACGCTGACAGTGTGGAATGCTTGCTGATATTCGGTGCGGTGTTCGGTTTCACTCAGGGTTGTGCGGATGTGTTATGCCGTTTACTCGTTGAAGACTGGCACATCAGTCACGAGAATATTGCAAGGGAATTGAAGGGGTTCAGATACTCTGGGGCGGTCGACTATTTATTCAAGACGGCGCTGACCTGCTATCCGTATATCGCTTCCGAGCATGCTCTGGGTGTGAAATGCCTTTATGCTTTACACGAGATTGGTACCGATAAGGCTAGAGAAAAATTGCGATTGCTGACCAAAGTTGATAACGCTGAAATGTCCGAGCATGCACGCCGTTTATTGGCGCGAGTGTGATGTTGCTTTAAAAGTGGTTGAGTTCGCAGGCAGGAATATGCATTTTCCCATTTAAAAGAAAAAGCCCCGAACTGCTCGGGGCTTTTTTATTTGGCGCAGGCAATCAGCAGTGACTCAGCGAAAAGCCGGCACCACATGCTTGATAAACAGCTCCAGCGATTTCTTCTTCTCCTCATGTGGCAAGCTGTTGTCACACCAGAAACTGAACTCATCCACCCCCAGTTCCTGGTAGTACTTGATCCGCGGAATGATCTCTTCCGGCGTACCAATCATCGCCGTCTTGTGCAGGCTTTCCAGCTCAAACTCCGGACGTCCGGCAAACTTCTCTTCCGGGCTCGGTGCGAGGAAGCCGTTGACCGGGGTTTGCTTGTTGCCGAACCACGCATCGAAGGTGCGATAGAAACGTGAGATCGCTTTTGCGCCAACTTTCCAGCCATCCGGATTGTCAGCGGTGTGCACGTGAGTGTGGCGCAGCACCATCAGTTGCGGACGCGGCACATCCGGGTTGTTATCCAGCGCAGTCTGGAACTTGTTCTTCAGGTCGAGGACTTCTTCGTCGCCCTTCATCAGCGGCGTGACCATCACGTTGCAACCGTTAGCCACTGCGAAGTTGTGCGAGTCGGGGTCGCGGGCGGCGATCCACATCGGCGGGTTAGGCTGCTGGATCGGTTTTGGCACGCTGGTGGAGGTGGGGAATTTCCAGATGTCGCCGTCGTGTGCGTAGTCGCCTTGCCACAGGGCGCGGACCACAGGGACCATTTCCCGCAGTGCCTGGCCACCGCTGGAGGCAGGCATACCGCCGGCCATGCGATCGAATTCAACCTGATAGGCGCCACGGGCCAGGCCGACTTCCATGCGACCGTTGCTGATGACGTCGAGCAACGCGCATTCACCGGCAACGCGCAACGGGTGCCAGAACGGCGCGATGATGGTGCCGGCGCCGAGGTGGATGGTGGTGGTTTTGGCGGCGAGGTAGGCGAGCAATGGCATCGGGCTTGGCGAGATGGTGTATTCCATGGCGTGGTGTTCGCCGATCCACACGGTGCTGAAACCGCCGGCTTCGGCCATCAGGGTCAGTTCGGTGAGGTCTTCGAACAGTTGGCGGTGGCTGACGCTTTCGTCCCAGCGTTCCATGTGGATGAACAGGGAAAATTTCATGACGCTTCCTCGGATCTTTTGTTGTTGAGGCTACAAAACTTGTAGGAGTGAGCCTGCTCGCGATGGCGGTGTGTCAGAAAACATATCGACATCGGATAAATCGCTATCGCGAGCAGGCTCACTCCTACAGTTGATTTGTGCGGGGCTGACGATCAGGCCAGGACGGGCAGGGCGCCCATCTTGCCGTGGCAATACACCAGCGGTCCGGCGATTTGCTCGGGAACGATCAGGTTCTTCACCGCGCCGACCATGATGGCGTGGTCGCCGCCTTCGTATTCGCGCCACAGCTCACACTCGATGATAGCTGTCGCGTTGGCCAGGATCGGGTTACCCAGTTCGCTCAAGGTCCATTCGATGCCTTGCGCCTTGTCCTTGCCTTTGCGGGCGAAGGCGTAGGCTTCGCTTTGCTGTCCGCCGGAGAGAACGTGAATGGCAAAGCGCTTGTTCTTGATCAGCACCGGGTAGGAATCAGAGCTGTAGTTGGGGCAGAACAGCACCAGCGCCGGGTCCATCGACAGCGAGCTGAACGCACTGGCCGTCAGGCCGACGATCTGGCCGTCATCGTCCAGCGTGGTGATAACGGTTACGCCGGACGGGAACGAGCCCATGACTTGTTTGTAGATGGCGGCATCGATCATTGGTCGGTCCTCGGGTGTGGTGCTGCTGTTTTTATGTGTTTGTTGGTCTGATGGTATACCAGTATTCGATCTTTGCAAGGCCTTTTAAGCTGAACCGATAAACGTGCCGCGTTCGTCGGAAACTCAGTATTTACGGGGCTTTCGGCTGGTATGCAGGCCACGGTTTCAGCGAGGATGGTGTATCAGCTGGCGCCGTAAACTACGGATCAGTCTTGTGAATTGTTTGGAATACCATAATATGGTCTGCATCTGAGGGGCGGCCACAGAGTCCCCCCGGTTTGGCTTCATACAACGATAAGAACAGACAAACTCGAGTTCATGCATATGTCCCAGATGTCCCGGCAAGATCCGTTGATCGAGAACCATACGGTCGACTACGTCCCACTCGCGGAACGCCACGGGAAGGCCCGCGACCTATTCACCCTTTGGTTCAGCACCAACATTGCGCCACTGCCCATCGTCACCGGCGCAATGGTGGTTCAGGTGTTCCATCTCGATTTGCTCTGGGGGCTGCTGGCGATTGCGCTCGGGCACATGATCGGCGGCGTGGTGATCGCGCTGGCGTCGGCGCAAGGTCCGCGCATGGGTATTCCGCAAATGGTCCAGAGTCGCGGCCAGTTCGGGCGTTACGGCGCGCTGCTGATCGTGTTCTTCGCCGCGCTCATCTACATCGGTTTCTTTATTTCCAACATCGTCCTGGCGGGTAAATCCATCGTCGGCATTGCGCCGTCTGTGCCGGCGCCATTGAGCATTCTGATCGGCGCACTGGCGGCCACGGCGATTGGTGTGATCGGCTACAACTTCATTCACACGCTGAACCGCATCGGCACTTGGGTGATGGGCAGCGCGTTGCTCGCCGGGTTCATCTATATCTTTGCCCATGACTTGCCGGCGGACTTTCTCACTCGCGGCAGTTTTAACTTGTCCGGCTGGCTGGCGACGGTATCGCTGGGGATCATCTGGCAGATCAGTTTCTCGCCGTACGTGTCCGATTACTCGCGTTACCTGCCGGCGGACATTGGCATTGCCAAGCCGTTCTGGGCGACTTATCTGGGAGCGACGCTGGGCACGATTCTGTCGTTCAGCTTTGGCGCCGTTGCGGTGCTGGCGACCCCGGAAGGCACCGAAGCGATGGTCGCGGTCAAGCAATCGACCGGGTGGCTCGGGCCGATTCTGATGGTGTTGTTTCTGCTGAATATCATCAGCCACAACGCGCTGAATCTGTATGGCGCGGTGCTGTCGATCATCACCTCGATCCAGACCTTCGCCAGCCAATGGACGCCGAGCATCAAGGTGCGCGTAGTGTTGTCGAGCGTGGTACTGGCGGGTTGCTGCGTGGTTGCGTTGGGTGCATCGGCGGATTTCATTTCCGAGTTCATCGGTTTGATTCTGGCGTTGTTACTGGTGCTGGTGCCGTGGGCGTCGATCAACCTGATCGACTTCTACCTGATCAAGCGCGGCTGCTACGACATCACCTCGATCTTCCGCGCTGATGGCGGGGTTTACGGGCGCTTTAATCTCCACGCGATCATTGCCTACTTCATCGGCATTATTGTGCAGTTGCCATTCGCCAACACCTCGCTATACGTCGGGCCGTACGCCAATCTGGTCGAGGGCGCGGACTTGTCCTGGCTGGTGGGCCTGGTGGTCACCGTGCCGTTGTATTACTGCCTGGCCACACGCGGCCAGACTCAGCAAAGCAGGGCGGCGAGATTGGGTTACACCGACTGAGCTGATCCGTTACTCGACAATGCCCGGCCAAGTGCCGGGCATTGTTGTTTCCGCATCCCGGCGGTCAATCAAATTGGCCACATCTATCCCCTTTTGGCCCATCCCCCACTGTGCTGCGGCTACGCTGTCAGCAAGAATCAAAGCCATAACCAGACGCTGAACCTTTTTACCCTTGGCTACCTTTACAGCCGCTGCCGTGTACAGAACATAAAAACCATCGAACTCACGCTGCCTTTTGGGGAACAACCATGGTCACGATGAAACGCATTCTGGGTGCCACTGTGTGTGGGCTGACGCTGCTGGCCGGCGCTGTCCAGGCTGAGCAACGCGAACTGCGCGTGTACAACTGGGCGGACTACATCCTGCCGTCCGTGCCCAAGGATTTCGCTGCAAAAAGCGGCATCAAAGTGACCTGGGACACCTTCGACACTAACGAATCCCTCGAAGCCAAGCTGCTGACCGGCAACTCCGGTTACGACCTGGTGGTGCCGTCGAACCAGTTCCTCGAAACGCAGATCAAGGCTGGCGTATTTCAGAAACTGGATAAATCGAAACTGCCGAACTGGAGCCATCAGGATCCGGAACTGTTGAAACTGCTGGGCAAGAACGATCCGGGCAACCAGTACGGCGTGCCTTACATGGTCGGCACTGTGCTGATCGGCTTCAACCCGGCCAAGGTCAAGGCTGCACTGGGCGACAACGCGCCGGTCGACAGCTGGGATCTGGTGTTCAAACCGGAGAACATGGAAAAGCTCAAATCCTGCGGCGTGGCGATGCTTGACTCGCCGACGGAAATCCTCCCGTTGGCCCTGCATTACCTGGGCCTCGACCCGAACAGCCAGAACCCCGCCGACTATGAAAAAGCCAAGGAGCTGATGCTCAAGGTTCGCCCGTACGTGACCTACTTCAACTCGGCCAAGTACATGACCGACATCGCCAACGGCGACATCTGCGTGGCGATCGGTTACTCCGGCAGCTTCTATCAGTTCGGCAACCGCGCCAAAGAGGCGAAAAACGGCGTAGTGGTCGACTGGCGTCTGCCCAAGGAAGGCGCGCCGATCTGGTTCGACACCTTCGCGATTCCGAAGAGCGCGAAAAACGTCGCCGAGGCGCATGAATTCCTCAATAACCTGCTCGATCCGAAAGTGATCGCACCGATCAGCGACTTCCTCGGCTACCCGAATGCAAACAAGGATTCGATGCCGCTGATCAACAAGGAAATCACCGGCAACCCGAACCTGACACCGACCCCCGAAGCGCTGAAAAATCTCTACGTCGTGCAGCCATTACCGCAGAAGCTCGAGCGCGTGCGTACGCGGGTGTGGACCAACATCAAGTCCGATAAGTAACACGATCCCCTGTAGGAGTGAGCCTGCTCGCGATAGCGGTCTGTC
>NZ_JBFUIR010000026.1:0-64417 GCF_056401755.1 Pseudomonas sp. P4_D7
GCCCTCTCCCCCAGGGGGGCGAGGGGGAAAGGGAGCCGACCGCATGCAGTTCAAAACCTGAGTTCGACTGAAGTCCGACAGTCCCCTCTCCCCAACGGGTCGAAGGGCAAAGGGAGCCGATCTCTATGCTCTTCAAAACCTGAGTTCGGCTCGGTATTGCAAGTCGGCGTACCTCGAACATCCACCACGGTCAGTCCCCTCTCCCCCTGGGAGAGGGTTAGGGTGAGGGGCTCTTGACCTTAGTGCCCGGAAGCCGCTGGCCCTGCCTTGGCAGCAAACGGCGGCTTCGCCAGCCACACAATCAGAATCAACCCCATAAACCCCCAGCCCAGCAGCGTGAAGTAATCCACGGTGGAGAGCATGTACGCCTGACTGGTGAGGATCTGATCCATCTGCGCATAAGCCGACTGACTCGCCCCGCCCAAATGATTCAAGGTCTCGCGAGTCGCCGGCTCGAAGGTGCTGATGCTCTCACTCATATACGCATGATGCTGATCCGCCCGACGAATCCAGATCCACGTGGTCAGCGACGCCGCAAAGCTACCGCCCAACGTCCGCAGGAAAGTCGCAAGACCAGCACCATCGGCAATCTGGCTCGGCGGCAAGTCCGACATGAGGATGCTCAACGTCGGCATGAAGAACAGCGCCACGCCAATACCCATGAACAACTGCACCAAAGCAATGTGCTGGAAGTCCACCTCATTGGTGAAACCCGCCCGCATGAAGCAGCTCAAGCCAATCGCCAGAAACGCCAGCCCGGCCAGTAACCGCAGGTCGAACTTGTTCGCGTACTTGCCGACAAACGGCGACAGCAGCACCGGCAGAATGCCGATCGGCGCCACGGCCAGACCGGCCCAGGTCGCGGTGTAGCCCATTTGCGTCTGCAACCACTGCGGCAGGATCAGGTTGATGCCGAAGAACCCGGCGTAACCGAGCACCAACACTAGCGTGCCGATGCGGAAGTTGCGGTAGGCGAACAGCCGCAGGTTGACCACCGGATGCTGGTCGGTCATTTCCCAGATAACGAACACCGCCAGCGCGATCACCGAAATCGCCGCGCCGATGATGATGAAGTTCGACTCGAACCAATCCAGGTCATTGCCCTTATCGAGGATCACCTGCAACGCACCGACGCCGATGATCAGCGTGATCAGTCCGACGTAATCCATCGGCTGACGGCTGGTTTCCACCGGACGTTTGGCCAGTTGCGAACGCACCACCATCACCGCAAAGATGCCGATCGGTACGTTGATAAAGAAGATCCACGGCCAGCTATAGCTGTCAGTAATCCAGCCGCCGAGAATCGGCCCGGCAATTGGCGCAACCACCGTGACCATCGCCAGTAACGCCAGGGCCATGCCTCGCCTCGCGGGCGGATAGACCGCGATCAACAGGGTTTGCGTCATCGGGTACAGCGGCCCGGCGACCAGACCTTGCAGGACGCGGAAGCCGATCAGTTCCGGCATCGATGTGGAGATACCGCAGAGGAACGAGGCCAGCACGAACAGAATGGTGGCCCAGAGAAACAGCTTCACCTCACCGAAGCGGCGGCTGAGCCAACCGGTCAGCGGCAGCGCAATCGCGTTACTCACGGCGAACGAAGTGATCACCCAGGTGCCCTGCTCCGAACTCACCCCGAGGTTGCCGGAAATCGTCGGCAGCGCCACGTTGGCAATGGTGGTGTCGAGCACTTGCATGAACGTCGCCAGCGACAGGCCGATAGTGCTGAGCAACAGGCTGGGCGGCGTGAAAGAGGCGTTATTGCTCATTGTGAATCCTATGAAACCAGGTTGACGCCTTGCCCCCTGTGGGAGCGAGCTTGCTCGCGAAGGCGGTCAGTCAGACACAGTAGTGCTGAATGACACACCGCTTTCGCGAGCAAGCTCGCTCCCACAGGGTCAGGTGTGATCTCAGCGTTGCGCGGTTTTGCTCACCGCGGCGCTGTTGTCGTGGATCAGCTGCGCAATCATCGCGTCGGCTTCGGCCAGTTGGCGGTCGTAAACATTGGTGCTGAACGAGGCCTTCTGCGGCGGCTGCTGGGCCAATACCGGACCGCTCTGGTCATGCAGATTCACTTCAACATTGGTCGACAGACCGACGCGCAGCGGATGCTTGGCCAATTCTTCGGCGTTGATGTGAATGCGCACCGGCACACGCTGAACGATCTTGATCCAGTTACCGGTGGCGTTCTGCGCTGGCAGCAGAGCGAACGCGCTACCGGTGCCGGCACCGAGGCTGTCGACGGTGCCGCTGTATTTCACGTCGCTGCCGTAGATATCGGATTCGATATCGACCGGCTGACCGATGCGCATGTCACGCAATTGGGTTTCCTTGAAGTTGGCGTCGATCCACAGTTGATCCAGCGGAATCACCGCCATCAACGCCGTGCCCGGTTGCACACGCTGACCGAGTTGCACGGTGCGTTTGGCGACGTAACCGGTGACCGGCGCGATCAAAGTGCTGCGGGCATTGGTCAGGTAAGCCTGACGCAGATCGGCAGCGGCCGACATCACGTCCGGATGCGACGACACCACGGTGTCATCGACCAGCGCGCTGGTGGTTTTCAATTGTTGCTTGGCGTTGGCCAGGGCGTTTTGTGCCGAGGTCAGGTCGTCGCGAGCGTGGGACAGTTCTTCCTGGGAAATCGCGCCGCCCTGCGCCAGGTTCTTCCGGCGGTTGTAGTTGTCCTGGGCTTTCTGCACTTCGGCCTGTTGCGCGTTGACCTGGGCTTTCATGCCGTCAACGTTGCTGTACAGACCACGCACCTGACGCACGGTGCGCGCCAGTTTCGCCTGGGCGCTTTGCAGACCGACTTCAGCGTCGTTCGGGTCGAAGTTGATCAGCACCTGACCTTCGTGAACCAGATCACCATCGTCAGCACCGATGCTGACCACAGTGCCGGTCACCAGCGGGGTGATTTCGACGACGTTGCCGTTGACGTAGGCATCGTCGGTGCTTTCGTTAAAGCGCCCGATGAATTCGTGATACGCCCAGACGCCGGCGCAGGCGAGTGCAACCACAACGGCGAGCACCAGCAGCATGACTTTGCGTTTGCGCGGGTTGCCGGTGTCCGGGGTGTTGCCTTGAGCTTGGGTATTTTCGGCAGTGGCCATGACAAGTACCTTGAATTAGTTGTGCGGCGTGGCTGGGGTGGCGTTGGCTGCGGTCAGGGTGTCACCCTGGAAGCCGCCGCCCAGCGCTTGCATCAGTTGAATCGACAGGTCGATCTGCTCGGCATTGAGGTTGGCCAGTTGACGCTGGGCCTGCAGCAATTGCTGCTCGATGCTGAGCACGTCCAGGTAGTTGCCGATGCCGGAACCGTAACGCTGGACGACGGTGTTGTAAGAATCCTGAGCAATGTCGGTGGCGTGTTGCTGCGCACCGATCTGCCGGCCGATGTCACGCAACTGGTTGACCGTGTCGCTGACATCGCCCAGTGCTTTCACCAGACTTTTGTTGTACTGCGCCACCGCCAGATCGTAATCGGCGTCGCGCGCATCGAGGTTGGCGCGCAGGCGTCCGCCGTCGAAGATCGGCACCGAGATGGTCGGGGCAATGTTGAAGAAGCGACTGGCCGAACCGAACATCGCGTCACCCAACAAAGATTCGGCACCGGCCGAGGCCGTGAGGTTCAAGTTGGGATAAAAGCGGGTTTTCGCCGAGTCGATGTCTTTGCTCGCGGCTTCTACCCGCCAGCGTGCAGCAACCAGATCGGGCCGACGACCGAGCAGTTCCGCCGGCAACACTGACGGCACGGCGACAGCGCTGGCTTGCAGGACGTTCGGTCGGGCAATTTCGTTGCCGCGATCCGGGCCTTTGCCGAGCAGCACGGCCAGGGCGATCTTGGCGCTGTTCAGGCGTTTTTCCGCATCGATCAGGCTGGCTTCGGAACTGGCTTCCAGACTTTGTGTTTGCTGGAACTGGTACTGACTGTCGATCCCGGAACTCAGGCGACGCTGGCTCAGGTCGAGCATCTGTTTGGTGCGCTTGAGGTCTTCGTTCGCCAGGTCATAAACGATGTGCGCCTGACCGAGATCACTGTAGGCACGGGCGACATCGGCAGCAAGCGTCAACTGCGCAGCCTGACGATCAACTTCAGCCGCGCGGGCCTGACCGAGTGCAGCTTCCCAGGCGTCACGCTGGCCGCCCCAGAGGTCGAAGTTGTAATTGAAACCGGCGCTGACGTTACGCACGGTGGCGTAGGCATCACCCTGCCCTCGCGGGTCCTGATCCTTGGCCAGACGCGAACGGCTGATGCCGGCGCTGGCGTCGAGGGTCGGATAGCGTTCGGCGTCGGCGGCATACGCGGCGGCGCTGGCCTGATGCGCGCGGGCTTCAGCGATTTGCATGTCCGGGCTGTCGTGCAGCGCTTCGCGGATCAGGCCGTCGAGTTGCGGATCGCCGAGGCTGGTCCACCAGTCGCTCTTCGGCCATGCGGCCGGCGACAGGGTCACGCCGTTGAGGGATTGGCTGGCGTTGAGGCTTTTCGCATCAAGGCTTTTGCCTTGAGTGTCGAGGCCGCTGTAGTTGGCGCAGCCGGCGAGGATCATCGCCGACAGCACCAGCGTCAGGCTGCTGCGCAAGGTTTTACCGCTCATTGTGTTCACCTAACCGCTGGATGGTGATCGGGTCACCGGCTGCCAGCAGGATTTTCTTGAGGATGTATTCCAGGGTCTTCAACTCGTCCGGAGTGACGGCGCCGGCCAGTTCATTCATTGCGTCGGCGCCGATGTGCGGCAGGCGATCGGCCAGTTGCTGGCCTTGTTCGGTCAGCTTGAGTTGCACCTGACGGCGATCGCCTTCGCTGCGCTGGCGAGCCAGAAAGCCTTTCTGCTCCAGACGATCGAGCATGCGCGTCATCGAACCGCTGTCGAGCGACAGGTGCCGGCAAAGCTCGGCCGGGGTATCGACGCCGAACTGGGCCATGATGATCAACACCTTGAACTGCGCGGCGGTAATGCCGTGGGGTTCCATGTGGGTGTCGATGATCCGGTCCTTGAGCAGCGCAGCACGGCCAAGCAACAGGCCGAGATGGCAATGTTTGAATTCGTCCGGGGTGAAATGCTTCATTTGCTCACCTAATAACTGCCTAGGCAGTGAATGTATGTCGAGATGTTACTGCCTAGGCAGCGAATGTCAACGTAATAGTTAGGAGGCTTGGTAATTAGTTGACCAATGGAGTTGGTTTTTGCGGCGCCCACGCGGACGCTTTCGCGAGCAAGCTCGCTCCCACAGGGTCTTGCGTCAGCCAAACAATATTGGCAACGACACAAAACCTGTGGGAGCGAGCTTGCTCGCGAAGGCCGCGACTCGGTGTGAAGCCAGTCAGGATTCGTCGGAAGGATGCACAGGTGGCGGCTGCACCGGATGCACCTCACGCCCGCGCAACGCAGTGGCCACATACCCAAGCGCACGCTTGCTCACCGCATAAATGCTGTGCCAGCCCGGCGGCGCCGGCTCGATCGCAGCATGCAACGCTCGCGCATAGTCGAGCACCAGTCCGGGCGTCCAGGCCATCGCCTCGGCGCGTTTGCGCACTTGCGCGGCAACCCAGAACTCGGGGCTGAAAATGATTCGAGCGAAATCGAGCATGCTCGAATGCCCCCGGTTCATCGCCCCTTCCAAGGCCGCTTCGAGACTATGGGCGACGGCACTGGAACAGTTGCGACTGGTCAGGTTGTACGTGCTGTTCTGCCGATACTCCGTCCAGAATGCATGCAGACGCCGGGGGTCGTAATGGGCAAAACTGACTTGCACCGAAGACGGACACCAGTCCGCCACCTCACCGGCATAGTCGGGCAGAAACCGGCCGGCAACATCGTTGTTCGGCGTCGCCCGCAGCAAGCGCACAAAATCTCCCGCCGAACGATCGATGTCGTCCTGCGGGTAATGGCTGATGTAAATGTCCGGGCCGCATTCCAGTGCCGCATGGCCGGCGGAGATAACGCCGTTGATGTCGACTGCTGCGATGTAGCGGTTAAGTAGCCGATTGCGCACCAGGGTGTCATCGACGGTGCCGCTGGGGGTCCAGACATGAATCACCAACGCGTCGCTGCTGGCCGGCGCACTCACTGCAGCAGGACTGGTCAACGGCAACTGGTTTTTGAAGCGCACGGATTGCCGCAACAACGCGCAGCCCGAAAGAAACAGGCTCATGCCAATGCAAAACGGCACCGTGCCCTTATACAGCGTCGGATACGGCTCAAGGATAAACACGCCAAAGCCGATTTCGAACAGCCCCGCCAGCAGCGACACTCGCCAACCGACAAAGCGCACCACCAGCGCAGCCGCTAGCCTGAAGCCCCCATCAATGATGAAAGCCCCGCCAAACAGCACTGCCAGAATCAGCCCGGCAGCATGTTGCCGGTCGACGATCAGCAGCCCCAACAAGAGAAAAGCCAGTCCGCGCGCTCTGCGCAGGGCCGCAGCGGTCCCGGCTTGCGGTGCCGGCACCAGCAGCAGGATCAGCGCTTCGAGCAACAACAGATAACCGAAAAGATGCAGCGGGAAATACAGAACACCGTCCAGCGCATCAATGAAGATGCCCACACCGGCCGCGCCCCAGACAATGCCCGTCAACGCCAGCGCGGACCAACGCTTGCGGACAAAGTCGTGACCGAGCAAGACCATACTCAAGCGGACCATATGACCTCTCTGGTAAACCGGGGGACGCACAATCTGCACGGTTTTCAGGCTCAGGTGAGTCTAATACATCGTTGCGTTTGCAGATTCGCGCGAGGGTGTTCTAAGAATCGCCTGATGTCCATCGGTATACACCGCGTTTAACGTACGCCGCTCTTTGGCCAATTACGTAAATCCTCTTCATGAAGCGTTTCAAAGTCCAGCGCCCGCTCCTGTTCTGTATCGCAGCCACCTTGTTTGCCTGCGCCTCGAACGTGATGGCCGGCAGCTGTGTTGCAGTCGACTCAAAGACTGAAACCCTCAATTTTGGCGCCAGTCTCGCCAGTTCCAGTCTGACCATTCCTGCCGACACACCCAATGGCACCGTGGTCTATCAGGACACCGTGCAGTCAACCGCCCATGTCTGGAGTTGCTCGAAGATTTCCCTGTTTGGCATTCAGATGAATCCGAAACTGGGCACTGCCACCGGTACGGACAGTATTTTTCCGCTGGGCAAGAGCGGACTGTCCTACCGCGTCTGGTTCCAAGCCCTGAGCCGTTACGAAACAGCTTTGCAAGCCATCGCCGCCAACTCCGCCTATGGCTTCGGCGCGAACTTCGTGCGTCTGGAAATCATCAAGACCGGCGAGCTGACGTCAAAAGTCAACATCGACGCGGGGTATCTGGGCAGCCTGCAGGACGATGATCTGATCCTGAAGAAACTTAACCTGATGAACCCCATCGTGCTGAACGCCGCCTCCTGCCAGACCCCTTCCGTCCCGGTCGCGATGGGCGATGACTATCAACTCCTGGAGTTTAGCGACGCGGGCGCCAAACCCCGCACCGTGCGCTTCGACATTGCCCTGAATCAGTGCCAGACCGGCATCAAGAAAGTCACCTATTCACTCAAAGCCACCACGCCCGTCATCGACGCGACCAAGGGCATCGTCGCCCTCAACAGCACCTCCACCGCCAGCGGCATCGGCCTGCAATTGATGAACGATGTCGGGCAGCCGATTTCCTTCGATACCACCTACCCGTTCAACGCCTTCACCACCACCGGCACCGATTTCAAGATCCCGTTAACCGCCGCGTACTACCGTCTGCCCACGGGCGAACTCAAGGCCGGCAGCGCCAACACCGAAGTCACCTTCATCGTCAACTACCTATAGCATTCTAAGGATCGTCTGATTTTCCCCGCTCCCGGCCCTGCCTAGAGTGCCGGGATGAGATTGAAGAACTACCTCCATCAGATCAGCCCGCTCCTGTCCTCGCCCGATGCGGCGCGGCGCCTGCTGCGCATTTTTGCCCTGGTGCTGCTGGTGGGCATTCTCGGCGGCGTCTACAGCTTCCTGCTGTTTACCTTCAACAATGAGATTTCTCAGCGGCGCAGCTACATGAGCAGCGCCATCGCCGAAGCGCACACCTTTTTCACCACCCGCGAAGCACTGCTGGAAAGCCTGAGCCTGTCGGCCACGCGCAAGGCGAAAATAAACGTGCCGGTGTCCGAGGAGGAAATCCGTCTGCTGCTGGGGCAAACGCCGGGCAAACAGTGGAGCATCTGGCTGACCCAGCGCATGCGCGATTACCTGAAAGCCAAGCAGCTCAATCTGCTGTATGTCAGCAATGGCGGTCATGTATTGCGGCTATACAACGCGACGCCGCTGGTCGTCGGATTGCCACAGGCCACGCTGGATCAACTGGAGTCGCTCAAGCTCACAGCGACATTATCGGAACTGTGGCTGACCCATGCTGCAGACGGCCACTCGCGGCTGTACATCTTCATCCGCCTGGATGAACGCGACGTCCACTCCGGCTGGCTCGGCCTGGAAATGGACGACCGTGAAGTCTCCAGCGCCTTGAACGACCACAGCGCCGGCGAGTTCACCATGTTCAACTCACAAGGCAAACCGCTGTTCAGCAACAGCCACAAACCACCGCCCGAACAGAACCTGCCATTGCTGCGACAACAGGATTTCTTCGGCTTCGTCGGCAATGGCTGGCTGCCCGAGCAATTGGTGTTGCGCAAGCAGCTGAAATCCTCGGACTGGCAGCTGACTTACTCCATCGACTTGCTGGCGGTACTGCGCGCCCTGTGGCCACAAATGCTCGGCACGCTGCTGTTCTGTGTGTTGAGTATCAGCCTGGTGTGCCTGTTGGTCCGCCGTCTGGAGCATCGTTTCATCACCCCGGCAATCCAGCGCATTCAGGCGCTGGTGGAAAGCGAGCTGTTCAGCCGCGACGTGATTCAGACTGCGCCCGTGGCGTTGTGCGTACTGCGCCGCAGTGACGGCCAAGTGGTGCTGGACAACACCCTCGCGCGGCAATGGCTGGGCCAGTGCAGCGAGCAACTGGGCGCGGGCTGGATCCGTGATGCATTTGACGAAACCACGCCATGCCTGACCGATTACTTCGAGACCGCCGACGGTCGTCACCTATACCTGAGCTGTGCGCCGACCCGCTACAAGGGTGAAGACGTGTTGCTCTGTGCATTTAGCGATATCAGCGCACGGCGACAGATCGAAGCAGCGCTGGAACAGGCACGCCAATCGGCCGATGCTGCCAACGAAGCCAAGACCTTGTTTCTGGCGACCATGAGCCACGAAATCCGCACCCCGCTCTACGGTGTGCTGGGCACGCTGGAACTGCTCGCGCGAACACAGTTGGACACTCAGCAGAAAAGTTACCTGCGGGCGATCGAGGGATCATCGGCGACGTTGCTGCAGTTGATTTGCGACGTGCTCGATGTGTCGAAGATCGAGGCCGGGCAACTGGCGCTGGAGTTGAGCGAGTTTTCCGTCCCGGAACTGGTGCACGAAGTGGTGCAAGGCTATGCCGCCGCCGCGCAAAGCAAAGGCCTGCAACTCTATGCCTGCCTCGATCCGCAACTGCCCGATTGCCTGCTGGGCGATGTCAGCCGCGTACGGCAGATCCTCAATAATCTGCTGAGCAACGCGGTCAAGTTCACCGATTCCGGGCGCGTGGTGTTGCGGGTCAGACTGATCGCTCGCGAAGGCGAACGCGTGTGCCTGCAATGGCAGGTTTCGGACACCGGCAAAGGCATCGCCCATGACGATCAGGCGTTCATTTTCGAGCCGTTCTACCAGACCGCCGGCAACACCAATGTGGTCGCCGGCACGGGCCTCGGTCTGCCCATTTGCCAACGTCTGACGCATTTGATGAACGGCACTCTGCGCATGGTCAGCGAGCCGGGCCTGGGCAGCAGTTTTTCCCTGAGCGTGCCGCTGGAGCAACGTTCCTGCGAGGCGCCAGCCGCCGCTTCGCCACCATTGGCAGCGGATATCGTTTATGTGGTCTCACCGATCCGCGAACTGGCCGACAGCATCAGCGGCTGGCTGCGGCGTTGGGGCGCCCGCCCGCATATCGGCGCACCTGACGGTAGGGAGCCCGATGCGACGGCTGTGCTGCTGGAACTGTACCCCGCAGCCTTCGGACAGCGCCCGAACCTGGCATGGCGTGGCCCGCGTGTACTGGCCAGCGGTGACGGTGCCCATGAGCCGCAGTTCAGCGGCGACGGCTGGCAGGTCAACCTGAATGATCTGCTGGCGATTCAACGCGCCGTGCGCCAGGCCCAGAGCGGCCAGATCGTTCACCGCCCGCAAGACAGTGAACCCCACGCGATGCGTCCGTTGCGCCTGCACATTCTGGTGGCCGAAGACAACGTCATCAATCAGTTGATCCTGCGCGATCAGCTCGAAGAACTGGGCTGCACCGTAGCGCTGGCCAGCGATGGCGAAGAGGCCTTGTCGCTGTGGCCCGACGCTGCGTTCGACATCGTCCTGACTGACGTCAACATGCCCCGCCTCAACGGTTACGAACTGGCCAAAGCGCTGCGGCGCCTCGGTTGCAGCATTCCGATCATCGGCGCGACCGCCAACGCCCTTCGTGGTGAGGATGCGCTGTGTCTGGCTGCGGGCATGAATCACTGCCTGGTCAAACCTTTTACGCTACGAGCCTTGTTCGCTGTCCTGGCTCCCTACGAACGAGTCGCCCATGAAGCCCTGTAGCATTCTGATTGTCGAAGATCACCCCTTCCAGCACCTGTACTTGCAGAACCTGTTCAGCGAGTTGGGCGACTTCGATCTGGCGTGCGCCAAGGACGGAGAAGAAGCACTGGACTGCCTGAAACAACGCGACTTCGATCTGGTGCTCACCGACCTGCTGATGCCGGGCATGGACGGCGTGCAATTCATTCAGGGCCTTGCCGCCCAACGTTCGCGCCCGGCATTGGCGATCATGAGCGCCGCCTCACGGCGCATGTTGATGGGCGCGAGCCTGGTGGCGAGCAACCTGCAAGTGAAAGTCATCGGGCTGATTTCCAAACCAGTGAACGCCGCCGCCCTGCGCTGCCTGATCGATCAATTGCAGGCGCTGCGCCAGAGCGTCCCGGCGGCGATCCATCCCGGCATCGATCGCCAGAGTATTTGCAACGCCCTCGACAACGGTGAACTGCAAGCCTGGTTTCAACCGAAGAAGGCTTTGAACAATGGCCGGATCGTAGCCGCCGAAGCGCTGGTACGCTGGAATCACCCCGAACATGGCACGCTGCTGCCCGGTGTGTTTTTGCCAGCGTTGATTGCGTTCGGTCTCGAAGAGCCGTTGCTCTGGTGCGTGCTGAAACAAGCGATTGCCGCCCAAGCGACCTGGCGCGAACAGGGCTATGACATTCCGGTTTCGGTCAACCTTCCCACGCACCTGCTCAACAGCCACGACCTGCCCGACCGCATTCTCGCCTTCGTTCTCGCCCATCAAGGCCTGCCCGCGCGGATCTGTTTCGAGTTGATGGAGTGCTCGGTGCCCGATGACATCAGCAATTTCTACGCCGGCGCGTGCCGCTTGCGGATCAAGGGGTTCGGTCTGTCGCAGGACGATTTCGGCAAGGGCTACAGCTCATACATGAACCTGGTGTCGGCGCCGTTCACCGAACTGAAAATCGACCGTGCTCTGGTACAAGGCTGCAATGCCAACGCCGAACTCGCGCAAGCACTGACCAGCATTGTCAGCCTCGGTCGCCAATTGGGTCTGACCGTGGTGGCCGAAGGCGTAGAAACCGCACAAGAACTTGCTCTGTTGCGTAAGATCGACTGCACTCAGGTTCAGGGTTTCCTGATTTCCCACGCCGTTTCAGCCGATCAGTTCCAGCACTTGCTGACCCACGACGGGCCGGCGACTGCCTATTGAGCGGCACGTGGCTGTTGTTGAACGTCGCTCGCTACCGAGGTCACTGTGTCCCAAGGCTGTCCCATCACCGCTGGCCAGGCGCTGTAATGCCGCATACCAATGCATTTCTGGACAAACTGGCCAGCAGTTCGCTGCGTTTGAACAAAAGTCTGCTGCTACTCGGCGCCCTGGTGTTGCTGCTGTTGGGCATCAGCTATCTGGGGGTGCAGCGCATGCTCGAAGAGCAGCGCGACACCCTGCAGTTTCACTTCGCCCGGTTGATGGAAAATATCCATGAGCAGGAAGTGTTTCTGCGCGATATCTCCCAGGCCAGTGCCAAGGGCCAATATTTTCCTTTGGTGGTGTTGCCCACTTATTCGCAAAAACCCCTGCCCGAGGAAGGCCCGAATATCTATGAAGGTCGCGGCTTGCCGTTTTCACTGCCGTTCAGTGTAAAGATCGATCCGAACAGAATCGCCGCCGACCAATACCCCAAGGTTTTCGCGCTGGGCAGTTATCTGGCCGCCTACTACAGCGCATTCTGGGCGGCGTCACACTATCAGTCGCCGCAAGTGATCCTGCTCAATGGCCCCGACAACTTCGACGTGGCCGTGCCCTCCGCCGGGCGCTTGCGCGGTGCCGGCCCGATGCAGATCGGCGCGTTTGCCCACGTCATGAGCCAGGTGAACCAGCATGCACGCGAGCAGCCGTCATCAGTCCCGGATCATCAAGTGCATTGGGTGCCCTACCCGCCCACTCAGGACAGCGAGGCAACACCGACGCTGCTGGCCTACGTCAGGATCAATCTGCTGCAGCCAACGCTTACCATTGAGGGCGCCGATTCCTGGGTGGTGGTCGGCACGTTGCTGAAACTGTCTCAGGTCAACAATATCGAGCGCTTGATGGAGTGGTCGATTTACGATGACTTCACCTTGATCACCCCGGCCGGCGTGGTCTTGACCGGCGCACAGAGATCCGACCAGGTACTGGATGAGGGGATAAATTTCGACCGTGACGGTCTGGTGTTCAAGCTCAGCAGCCCCGGCGCACAGCACTGGACCGCGATCTACGTCATCAGCCTGCGCAGTTTTCTCAGCTATGCGCTGTGGCCATTGCTGTGCCTCGTGGCGGTGGTGCTGGCGTTGCTCGGTTGCGGTCGGGTCATCAATCGCTGGTACACCGCGCGCGTGATCATCCCCGCGCAAAGTGCGCACGCGAGCATCGCCGAAAGCGAGGCTTTCAGCCGTGCGGTGATCGACACCGCACCGACCGGCCTCTGTGTGATTCGCCGCAGCGATCACCACGTGCTCCTGGAAAACCAGCGCGCCCAGCAATGGCACGACAGCAGCCGTTTGATGAGCCTGCTCAAGTCACACAGCGAGTCCGGCCATGCTGATCTGGAGATCGACGGGCGTCATCTGCATCTGGCTTTCGTCTCGACGCGCTATCAAGGCCAGGATGCCTGGTTGTGTGCGTTGCATGACGTGACCCGGCATATCGAAGACGCTGCCGCCCTGGAAGAAGCCCGTCAGGCCGCCGACTCGGCCAACCAGGCCAAGAGCCGCTTCCTCGCCACCATGAGCCATGAAATTCGTACCCCGCTCTACGGCGTGCTGGGCACCCTCGAATTGCTCGGCCTGACGCCGCTCGCGCCGCGTCAGCAGGATTATCTGGACACCATCCAGCGTTCCTCCGCCAGCCTGTTCAAGCTGATCAGCGATGTGCTAGATGTGTCGAAGATTGAGGCCGGGCAAATGACCCTTGAGCTTCAGGACTTCTGCCCGCTGGAGCTGACTGAAGATGTCGTGCGTACTTACAGCGCATTTGCCCGCGCCAAAGGCCTGCAACTGTATGCCTGCATCGATTCGACGTTGCCGGACCGACTGCGCGGTGACCCGTTGCGCATCCGCCAGATCCTCAACAACCTGCTGAGCAACGCGATCAAGTTCACCGACAACGGCCGCGTGGTATTGCGCGTGCGGGTGTTGCAAAACGCCGCTGGCAACGCCCAAGTGCAGTGGCAGGTCAGCGATTCGGGCGTGGGGATTTCCCTGGCGCAACAAGCGCAATTGTTCGACCCTTTCTATCAGGTCAACGATGCCGACAGTCAGGCCGGCGCGGGTCTGGGCCTGGCCATTTGCAAATGGTTGTGCGAGTTGATGCACGGCCAGTTGAGCGTTGTCAGTGAACCCGGACTGGGCAGCAGTTTTACCCTGCAACTGGAGTTGGAGAACGTGCTGGGCGCATTGGCCGACTGCCCCGCGTTCGTGGAAGGCAGCGCCGCCGTTTATGTACGTGCGCCGGTCAGCGAACTGGCACTGCACCTCATTGCCTGGCTCAAACGTTTTGGTCTGGATTGCCGCTTGGTGACGACCGAGATGCCACCCTCCTCGGCGCTGCTGGTGGACCTCACCCCTCTCGACAACGCCCCGCACTGGAGCGGGCCTCGGATCGTAGCCGTAGCGGGCGGCCCCAACCCGGCGCAATCAAATGGCTCTGACTGCACGGTCGACGCCGACGATGTGCGCGCGATTGCCTGGGCGATTGATCTGGCACAACACGGCACCAATGCGCAGCGCCCAGCCTCGTTGCAGGCAAAGACCCGCCCACTGAATCTGCAGGTGCTGGTGGCCGAAGACAACGTGATCAACGCTGCGATCATCAAGGAACAACTGGAAGCACTGGGCTGCGCGGTGGTCGTCGTCGCGAACGGCGAACAGGCTCTGGCGCAGTGGGCGCCCGGCCGTTTCGATCTGCTGCTGACCGACGTCAACATGCCGGTCATGAACGGTTACCGACTCGCCGAGGCGGTACGCCAACAGGATGCGATGTTGCCCATTATCGGCGTCACCGCCAACGCCCTGCGCGAAGAAGGCGAACGCTGTGCCGCCGTCGGCATGAACGCGTGGATGGTCAAGCCGCTGAACCTCGCGACGTTGCGCGCGCAACTGGAACAGCATTGCAAAATCGCCCTGGCGCCGGCTATCGACGCCCCGCCGACGCTTTCAGCGAAAATGCGCGAGTTGTTTGTCACCACCCTGCGCCAGGATATTCAGACCACCCTGGCAGCACTGGATGCGGCCGACGCCAACAGCGTGGCGCAGCAACTGCACAGCATGGCGGGAGCGCTGGGTGCGGTGCAGATCAATGCCTTGGCCAGCGCGTTTGTCGAGCTGGAATGTCGCTTGACCGGCATGGCAGTGACGCCCGCTCTGGCCGTGGCGGTGCGACAAAATCTGACGCGGCTGCAAGATCTGCTCGACTCCCTCGAATAACTTCACTCTGGATAAATCACTCATGGAAACCTTCAACGTTGTCATTGCCGATGATCATCCCATCGTGCTGCTGGGGGTACGGGAACTGGTCGAGCGCGACCAACGCTTTCGCGTGGTGGGCGAAGCCGTTGGCTCCGATGAGCTGATCCAACTGCTGGAGACCAAGCCCGTAGATTTGTTGATCACCGACTTCAACATGCCTGCCGATTCGACCTACGGTGACGGCCTGAAACTGGTGGAGTACCTGATAAGGCACTTTCCCAAGGTTCGAGTGCTGGTACTGACCATGATCTCCAACCCCTTGATCCTGACGCGCCTGCAGGAACTGGGTGTGCTGGCAGTCATTCAGAAAAACCAGTTGCACGACGAAATCGAGACCGCACTCAAAGCCATCGCCAAAGGCAACCCGGTGCGCTGGCAGGCACCCGCGCCGACATCGGTAGTGAACGACGGCGCTGATCTGGATGAACGGTTTTCCCGGTTGTCGCCCAAGGAACATGAAATCCTGCGTTTGTTCGTTCAGGGCCAAGGCGTCAACGACATTGCCCGTTACTTGAACAGAAGTGCAAAGACCATCAGTACGCAGAAAATTTCGGCGATGCGCAAACTGGAAGTCGGCAGTGATCAGGAGTTATTGACTTATTGCATCGAGCGCAACTTGTTCAGCTAATAAAACCTGACACTTTTCGACAACTTCCCAACTTCTAGGAATCGTCTGATGTTCCGTCGATAACCCGCGTTTTATTGTGTTGCTTTAACCCCACCAATGGAAAAAGCAACATGAAAAAGTTGTCCCAAACACTTCTCGCCCTTTCGATGTTCGCTGCCGCAGGTAACGCCCTGGCCGCTGACCCGGTCGTGCCAACCAAGGCCGGCAGCGGCACCATCAACTTCACCGGCACCATCAACAATGACGCCTGCTCCGTCGAAGGCGCTGGCAGCAACAAAACCATTTCGGTCAACATGGGCGAAGTGTCGATCAAGGACATGGGCACCGCCACTGCACCTAAAGGCAACGGCACCCTGAGCGCCGAAAACTTCGACATGAAGATCAACTGCAACGCCGGCACAAAAGTGGCGATGATCTTCGAACCGACCAAAGGCGCAGGCTCGGGCATCGTGGCCGGGACCAAAGTGCTGAAGCTGATCGACGGCCTGGGCGCTGCGAAGAACATCGGTATCGCCTTGCTCGACTCCAATGGCGCGTTGATCGACCTGAGCTCGCCATCCACCGCGAAGATCGAAAACACCCTGCAAGACAGCAACACCACGCTGAAATTCTCGGCCGCCTACGTCACCACCGCCGACGTGGCAACTGCCGTTGCCGGTCGCGGCGATGCCACCCTGCCGTTCACCCTGCAATACGAATAACCCGCGCGAATGCTCGAGCCCGGTGCGGGGCCACGCGGCCCCGCGCTTTCAATCACTTGCGCGGTAACCATCATGTTTTATCGTCACTCATTGTCCTTTTGCGCAGGCCTGCTGGGCCTGTTCGTGGTCAATCAGGCCACCGCCGGCATTTCCTTGAGCAGCACCCGCCTGGTCTTCGACGGCCAGCACAAGGAAGCCGGCATCACCGTACGTAACAGCGGTGCAGATGTCCTGGTCCAGTCGTGGATCGACACCGACGCCAGCGAATCCGCTTCCGTGCCGTTTGCGGTTACGCCGCCGTTGGTGCGCGTCAGCGGCGACGAACAGCAAATACTGCGGGTCATCTACGAAGGCACCGGCATGCCGAGCGACCGCGAATCGGTGGTCTGGCTCAACGTGCAGGAAATCCCCCAGAACGCGAAGACCCAGAACACTTTGCAGCTCGCTGTGCGCCAGCGCATCAAGGTGTTCTTCCGCCCGGCCGGTCTGAAAAAAAACGCCTATCTGGCACCGAGCGAATTGACCTGGCGCCTGGCCGAGCGCGCCGGCAAAAGCGTGCTGGTGGTGAACAATCCCGGCCTGTATCACGTGTCGATTGCCGATATCACCTTGCAATCCGGCGCACTCAGCGAGCACCCGTTTGATTCGATGATGATCGCCCCCGGCGAACGCAAAGAGTTCGCCCTCAAGCAACTTCATTCAACTAATGCGGCAAATTTGTTGTTCAGCAGCATTAACGACTATGGAGCCCAAGATCCTTATACCGCGCAACTTTCCAACAGCGCTGACACCAGCGCCAGTCCAAAGAAAGAAACGCCATAACTCGCGAATCGCTCTGATCGCACACTTTCACTGTATTTCTCTTCGCTCCGTTAGTTCGTATCGGAGGTGATATAGGGTTCCTGCATGTTTTTACTCAAACGCGACGGCCTGGCATCGTTGTTGATCGCCTCGGCTATCAGCACGGCGTGCCAGGCTGACGGCGATGAACAGTTCAACACGTCGTTTCTGCAAGGCGCCGCGTCGACCGTTGATGTGCAATCGCTGCTCGCCAGCAACAGCGTCCTCCCTGGCAACTACCGGGTTGACCTCTACAGCAACGACACGCTGGTCGGTCGTCGCGACATCGACTTCCGCCGCCACCCCGGCAATGGCAAGATCCAGGCCTGCCTGACCCTGGAAATGGTCCAGCAGTTGGGCGTCGACATCGCCAAGTTGCATGCCAGCGGCAAACTCAACGCTGACGACCCGAACGCCTGCCTCGACCTGCCGGCATTGATCGAACATGCCAGCGTGCGTTACGACGTGCCGCGCCTGCGCCTGTTGGTCAGCGTGCCGCAAAGTGCCATGGAACGCGGTCGACGGGGTTACGTTGACCCGGCGCTGTGGGACGAAGGCGTGCCTGCTGCATTCATCAACTATCAACTGAGCAGCAACCGTAACAGCACGCAAACGGCCAATACGATTTCCAATAACGTCGGCTTGCGCAACGGTATCAACCTGGGCGGCTGGCGCTTGCGCAACGAGTCGAACTTCAACAGCAGCACCGGTCAGCCGAGCACCTTCAAAAGCAACCGCAGCTATCTGCAACATGACCTGACCGCATTGAAAGGCCAGTTCAGTGCCGGGGATATTTTCTCCGACGCCGACCTGTTCGACAGCGTGCGCTATCGCGGCTTGAAACTGGCCTCCGATGACGGCATGCGCGCCGACAGCGAGCGCGGCTATGCGCCAGTGATTCGCGGGATTGCCCAGTCCAGCGCCACGGTGGAAATTCGTCAGAACAACTACATGCTCTACAGCGCCAACGTGCCACCGGGCCCGTTCGAGATCAGCGATATTTATCCGAGCGGTTCCAACGGCGATTTGGAGGTGACGATTATCGAAGCCGACGGTCAGCGTCGGGTGACGGTGCAGGCGTTTTCCAGCCTGCCGATCATGGTGCGCCAGGGGCAGTTGAAGTACAGCGTCTCGGCCGGCCGCTACAACAGCAACAGCGATGATCAGCAATCGCCGCAGTTCGTCAGCAGCACACTGGCCTATGGCATCAGCAGCAACTTGTCCGGCATCGTCGGCGTGCAAGCGACCGAGAATTTTCAGGCGCTGTCCGTGGGCGCGGGGCGTAATACGCCGATTGGTGCCGTATCGCTCGACGTGACGCATTCCGCCAGCCGCACCTTTGGCCAAGTGGTCAAAGGCAACAGTTTGCGCGCGCTGTACGCCAAGACATTTACCGGCACCGACACCAGCTTCACCCTCGCCGCCTATCGCTATTCGACCGAGGGTTATCGCACCCTCACCGACCACGTCGAGGAACTGAGCCACGAGGGCGAAAAACGCACGGGCAACTCGAAAACCCGCACCGACCTGACCATCAACCAGAGCCTGGGGACGAACCAGCAATATGGCAGCGTTTACCTCAACGCCAGTGACCAGCGTTATTGGGGACGCGGCGGATCGCAAAGCCTGTCGGCGGGTTACAGCAATTACTGGGGCGATGTCAGCTACAACCTCGGCGCGACCTACACCAAAGACGTCGGCAACTATGGGCCGGCGAACAATGACACTCTGGTCAACCTGTCGCTGTCATTCCCGCTGGGTTCGAAACCCCGTGCGCCGAGGGCGTTCGTTTCCGCGAGCACGCAGAAAGCCACCGACAGCACCCAGGTCGGAATCAACGGTTACCTGACGGAAGACAGCGACACTTATTATTCGGTGCAAGGCGGCAACAGCGGCACTGGTGGCAGCAGCGGTTCGGCCAATATCAGCACGCGAACATCGGTGATGGATATCAGCGCCGGTTACAGCCAGGGCCGCGGCTACAACTCGCAGAATCTCAATCTGGCCGGCTCGATCGTCGGCCACGGCGGCGGGATCAACCTCGGGCAAACCGTGGGTGAGACATTTGCGCTGGCGCAGGTCGAAGGGGTTTCCGGGGTGAAAATCGGCAGCTTCTCCGGGGCGAAAACCGGACGTAACGGCTATGCCGTGGTGCCCAATGCGCAGCCCTATCGCGTGAACTGGATCAACCTCGACACCCGCGATCTGGGCGCCGATATCGAAATCGATAATGCGACCCGGCAAGTGGTGCCGCGCCGTGGTGCGGTGGTGCTGGCGCGCTATGCGAGCAAGACTGGGCGGCGGGTGCAATTCGCCTTGTTCGATGCGCAGCACAAGCCGATTCCCTTCGGTGCTTCGCTCGAAGATGGCGCGGGTAAGCAACTGGCGATCTCCGACCCGAGCGGCAAGGCACTGGCGTTGGTCGAGGATGACGCCGGCACGCTGACCATCAACTGGCAGGGCCAGCGTTGTGAAGCACCGTATGCGTTACCTGAACGTGACAAGGCGTTGAACTATGAACGGGCCTCGCTGGTGTGCCGCCCGTCCCCAGTTAATTTGCCGTAAGAAAAAATCCTTGCCCGCCACAGATCAGTGTAGGAGTGAGCCTGCTCGCGATAAGGCCATCAGCCGCACCATTGATATCGACTGAAAAAACGCCATCGCGAGCAGGCTCACTCCTACAGGGGAACGCATTCCAAATGTAGGGGTGAGCCTGCTCGCGATTGAAGCGGCTCGGTTCAGGAGAAAGCGCGATCTAGAAATCGCGCTTGTAGAAGATATCCAGCGAACTCGCGACGCCACTGGCCGCCTCGACATACACCTTCTTGCTCAGCTTATAGCGCAGCGCAATGGTGCTGGCCGGTTCAAACACGCCCACGCCATAACGCAGACTGAGCTTCTCGGTAATATTGCCGCTGGCCACAACACTGGTGGCATCGCCGCTGCCCGCCGTGTCGAGCTGAAAGTCCTGAATGCCCAGATCCTTGGCCAGGCTGCTGGTGACCCCGGAGCTGCCCATCAAGCCCAGACCCAACGCCGCTTGCGCGAGCATGTTGTTGTCTTCGCCGTTGGTGCTCAGCGGGCGACCCAAGACCAGATAGGACAACGCCTGCTCCTGGCTCATCGCCGGCTCGGAGAAGATCTGCGTAGTCGGCTGCTCGGCACTGCCGCTCAGGCGAATACCGGCGATCACGTCGTCGGTCTGGCGGATCGCTTCGATGTCCAGATACGGCTGATCGAGGGGGCCGGCGAACAACAGACGCGCACGGCGCACTTGCAGGCGCTGACCGTAGGCACTGTAGCGACCGTCGTTGAGCCACAGTTCGCCACGGGTGTCCATGTTGTCGCCGATGTGCACATGGCCTTTCACGTTGGCGGTCAGGCCGAAACCGGCGAAAGCCAGTTTGTCTTCGCCGACCACCACGTCGATGTCCATTTTCATCGCCATCGGCGGTTTGCCCTCTTCGGTCTGCGCACCGACGATGATCGTGTCATCGGAGACTTTCACCGTTGATGGCGGCAATTCGCGCACGGTGATTTCGCCTCGCGGAACCTGCACCTTACCGGCAATCGCCAACTCATCGCCGGCCATGGAAATCTTCAGATCCGGGGCCACTTCCAGCTTGGCATACGGCTCGACCGTGACTGGCAATTGCGTGCCCTTGAGCGCCAGATCGACCATCAGTGCCTGGCCCCAGGCGACGTTCCCCGTCAGGCTGCCCTGCCCGGCCTTGCCACTTTTCCAGCCGCCGTCGAGGCGTACCGATTCGCCGGCAATCACAGCGGTGAGTTGCAGATTCTGCAGCTCCATCGGCAACTCGGCGCCGGACACTTCGCCATCGCTGAGCTGCACCGTGCCGTTGACCAGCGGCGCCAGCAGTCCGCCGGAAATCGTCCCGCTGCCGTTCAGGCGCCCGGTGAGTTTTTCAACCATCGGCACAAACGGCCGCGCCACCGACAGGTCCAGCCCGCTGAGGCGGAACGAGCCGCTCAACGGTTTGTTTTTCGGCAGCGGGTTGAGCTGCGCCTGCACCATCAATTCGCCGAGTTTGCCGCCGACGAAATTCAGCTCGGTGTCGACGCGTTTTGGCGTGAGTTTACTGGTGAGTTTCAGGGTCTGGTACGGGAAGTCCAGCCACTGATCCTTTTCCTTCATGCGCAAGGTGCCGCCGCTGGCGTCAATGCTGACAACACCGTTCGGGCCGCTCGCTGGCAGATCCAGTTGCAGATCGGCGTTGAGCTTACCCTTCCAGGCAAAGTCTTTCGGCAACCACTGCGCGAGGCTTTCGATCGGGAATTGCTTGAGGTGGTAGCGCAGTTTCGGCTCCGGCATCAGCCGTTGATCTTCACCGCACAGGCTGGCGTCGCCGGACATCCAGCAATGCGCGCCAAAGTTGATTTTGCCGTCTGCCAGACGTTCGAGCTTGGCCGGGCTTTGCAGTTTCCAGTCCTGGCCACCGGCCTGAATATCGCCACTGCCCAGACGACCACGCCAGTTGCCCTTGTCCAGATTGCCATCCAGACCGAGGGCCAGTTTCAGCTTCGGCCCGATCAGATCGAGGTCGAGTTTCTGCTTTTTGATGTCGCCTTGAGCGCTGGCGGTCAAAACGCCCAAGTTAGTGTCGCCGGCCTGAATGCCGCTGCCTTTCAGATCGATCTTTGCCCGCTGTGCGCTGTCGAGAGTCGCATCGAGGTTGAGGCTTTGCAGGCGATTGTCCTGGAAGGCCAATTGCGAACCTTGCAGATCGAGTTTGCCCTGCGGCGCTTGCAGCGTGCCGGCGACATTGACCTGACCGTTGACCTGCCCGCGCAATTGCGGCCAGAGCTGGGCCAGTCGCGACAGCTTGATATCGATCTGCCCGGTGAGCTTCTGTTGCAGGCTACCCTTGCCGCTGATGCTGTTGTCGCCGAGGCGGATTTGCAGGGCATT
Source organism: Pseudomonas sp. P4_D7 (assembly GCF_056401755.1). Lineage (NCBI taxonomy): Bacteria > Pseudomonadati > Pseudomonadota > Gammaproteobacteria > Pseudomonadales > Pseudomonadaceae > Pseudomonas > Pseudomonas sp. P4_D7. Next base: position 22,219 of record NZ_JBFUIR010000026.1, read on the forward strand.
CAGATTCCACTGTTCGCCAGCACCGTCAGCCTTGGCCTGGAGGATCGCCGGTTGCCCGCGCAGTTTGCCTTTCAAGTCGAGATCAGCGGTCAGGCTCAGGCGCTCGTTCTTCATTTCGCCTTGGCTTTTCAGCGGCCCGGCCAAGGTGCCCGGCAACTCGGCGACCCAGTACGCCGGATTCAGCGCCGACAGCTCTAGCGCGGTGTCCCAGGCGATGCCATCGGCGAACTGCACATTGACGTGCCCTTCAGCCTTGCCCTGCCCGGCTTGCATTTTCAATTGCGGCAAAGCGATCTGTTTAAGGCTTCCGCTGAACGGACTGCTCAGGGTAAACGCGCCCGCCGGGCCATCCAGTGCGGCGGCGAAGTTGCCGAGGTACTGACCGTCGGTGTAGGAGACTTCGCCCGTGAAGGTACGCAAAGCGACCTCAGGTTCGTCGATTTCGTTGTAGAGCCGATGCCACGGAAAGTCCTGCCAGTTGATGTTGGCTTGGGCGCTGAGGCCTTTGCTCCAGTCAACACTGCCGGTCAGTTTCAGGCTTTGCTTGTCGTTGGCCGTCAGGTCGAGGCCGGCAATCTGCGCGCCACTGGCATCGACTTTGCCTTGCAGCAACAGCGCGACCGGACCTCTGTCGGCAGGCAGCGTGGCGTTGCCGTTGAGCTGGTAACCGCTTTTCAGGTCACCCTCACCGGTCAGCACCAGTTGGTTGAGTTGCAGGGTGTCCGGCAGGTCGGCGCTCGGTTTGAACGCCTCGCTAGTGATGCGCACTTTGGCCGGCAGGTTTTCCGCCAGCGGTTGCAATTCACCACTCAACTGGCCGTCGAGGTAACCCCGGCTGTCGGCGTGCAGGTTGAGGGTTTTCAACAGGTCACCGTCGATCTTCAACGCCAGCGTCCACGGCTCCGTACCCGGCGACGGCAACGTCAGGTCGCCGCTGATGTTCAGCGGCCAGTTGCCGGTCGGCGCGAGTGTGCCGGACAGGTTCAGGCTGAGGTCGTCGCGCTGCAATTTGATGCTTTCAATCTGCATGCCCTGGGCAGTCCAGTGCGCTGCCAGTTGCAAACCCTTGAGCTGTTCGCTGCCGTTGAACAACAGGCTGCCGACCTGCACGTCGCCCAGCTCGATGGCCACCGGCAATTGCAGGTCCGGCAGTTTGATCGGGCCGCTTTCGGTGGTTTCTTCGCTCGGCGGGAATTGCAGAATGACCTGATCAGCCTTGAGCTGTTCGATGCACAGGGTCATGCGCGTCAGGCACAGCGGCGACCAGGCGAAGATTGCCTGGTTCAGTTCGACGCGACTGCTGTCCTGCTGCCACAACAGATGATCGGCGCTCCATTGCCCGCCAAGGCGCCCCTGGAAATTCTCGACGCTGAGCCCCGGCACAAGGCCCAGTACCCAACGGCTGCCAGCCGCCGTGCCGAGTACGGCGGTGACGCTCAATACAATCAACAACACCAGCGCCAGCACCGCCAGCGCCGTAATTTTCAAACCACGCTTCACAGCTCAGGCCCCATGGAAAAGTGCAGCCGGATGCCGCCATCGTCGTCGAGTGCGTGGGCCAGGTCGAGGCGGATCGGCCCCACCGGCGAGACCCAGCGCACACCAATGCCGACCCCGGTCTTGAGGTTCGGCAGTTCGAGTTTATTGAAGGAGTTGCCTTGGTCGACGAAGGTCGCCACGCGCCATTTTTCGGCGATCGAGTATTGATACTCGACGCTGCCGGCGACCATGTAGCGGCCACCGATGCGATCGCCTTTGGAGTTTTCCGGGGACAGGCTCTGGTAGTCGTAACCGCGCACACTTTGATCGCCACCGGCAAAGAAGCGCAGCGACGGCGGCACCGAGTTGTAGCCGTTGGTGGCGCTGCCACCGACCTGCACGCGACCAAGGAAGCGGTGTTTGTCGAACACGGTGGTCAGGCCTTTGACCAGCGCCGTGCCATACAGCAGGTTGTTGTCCGAACCGAGGCCTTCCTTCGCCACTTTGCTTTCGAAGCTCAGGCGATAGCCGTTGTGCGGGTCGATGCGGTTGTCGCTTTTCAGGTACGAGTAACTGATGCCGGGCATCAGCAAGGTACTCAGGCCGGAGTCATCGCCGAGTTCATATTCTTCACGCTGCCATTTCAGCGAGATCACCCGCTGCCAGCCGCTCGGTAATTTGCTGTGCCATTCCGGGCCGAAGGTCAGCAGTTTGCTCAGGGTGTCGGAGCCGTCGATGTCTTCGAACTGATAACCGCCGGCCCAACGCAGTTTGTCGGTCAGTGGCGGGTCGAGCGGGATGTCGTAGAACAGCCCGACGTTTTGCCGGGGCGCCGAGAGTTCGGCTTCCCAGCCATAGCTGTCGCCCTGCGGGTTGACCCAGTGGCGCGTCCAGTTGGCTTTGATGCGCGGGCCGACGTCGGTCGAATAACCGAGGCCCAGGCCCATGGTCCGTGGTTTGCGCGTGTCGAGTTTGACGTCGACCGGGATCACATCGTTCTTCGCGGCGGTCGGTGCGGCATCGACGCGTATGCCTTCGAAATAACCGCTCGATTGCAAATCACGATTCAGCTCTGCGATCAGCTCGGAATCGTACGGCTCGCCTTCCTTGAACGGCACCATGCGTTGCAGCAGGTCTTCGTCGAACGGCGTGTCACCTTCGAATTTGACTTTGCCCAGCGCATAACGCGGGCCGCTGTCGTAGATCAGTTCGATGTCAGCCACCCCGGCGCGCGGGTCGACCATGAGTTTTTGACGGGTGAAATGGCCACTGAAGAAACCGAAGCGCGAGGCCTGATTCTGAATAAGTCTTTTGGCGTCTTCGTAACGCCCATGGTTGAGCACCGCACCGGACTTGAGCGCGTCGCTTTTCGGTACACGAAAGGATTTGAGGGAGGCAGCCGGGCCGTCGACACGAATGGTGACGTTGCGCAGATGAATCGGCTCGCCGGGATCGATGTTCAACACCAGGCGCGGCTTGTCGCCGCCCTTGACGTCACTTTCGATCTGCGGCTGGTAGTAGCCCAACGCCTGAGCCGCTTTGCGCGCCTGCTCTTCGGCACCGCGACTGAAGCGCTGCAGGGCTTCTTCGTCACGGTCGCCGAGACTGCCGATATAGCCTTCTATATTGGCCTTGAGTTCATCGTTGGACGGTTTGATCCGCACATCCAATTCACTTTGCGCCAGTGCCGCACAGCTGGATAACAGCAAGAGCACGCCACTGGTAAATCTTCCTGGAAACTTCATAGGCGCGGATGCTATCACGGGCTTGGGAGCGTGATAGAACAGGAAATTTCCCAAGAAGTTCGATTGTCATGCTGTTGCAGTTTGTAACACCTGCGGATTGGCGTGGAAAAATACGTGTTCGCGCACCGGCCCGACGGCAACTTCGCCGATCTCTTCGTAACCCTGTCTTTTATAGAATTCCAGGTAACGCGGGTTGCCGGTGTCGAGCACCACGCCTTGCGAGGTTTCGTCAACGGCGCACCAGTTGTGTACGGCGGTCAGCAATTGTTCACCGAAGTGTTTGCCCTGGAACTGCGGATGAATTCCCAGCAATGGCAGCATGTGCACCGAATCGCTGGGTACACAGGCAGCAACGGCATCGTGGTACTCCAGATAGCGCCGAGTGCAGCGGAAACCGGTGCTGAGCACCATGCGCAGGCGCCACGTCCAGCTTTCGGTGATGCCCAGGCGTCGTTGCGGTGGCGCGATCAAGGCGATGCCGATCAGACGGTCGTTGACCAGCAGGCCGATGGCCGGCAGATCCTGCAGAAAGTGTTGCTTGACCAGTTCCCGCACCGTCGCCCGCACCCGTTGCTCATAGCCGGGACGCTCGGCTTCGAACAGGTAGCCGAAGGTCGGCTCGTGGCGATAAGCCTGATAGAGCAGCGAGCGGGCTTCGCGGGAATAGCCGCGGTCGAGCATATGAATGTCGGCGATGGCGGTCTGGGTTTCAGGCATGACAGTGACTCTCCCCGGGGCGCGTTCAAATGGCGGCGCTCTTGTTGGTACGAACCCTGTAGTGGTGGCGTGGTTCCCCACAGGTATAGACCAACCTTGGATCTTCATCGACTGGGCGGACGCTATCGCGAGCAGGCTCACTCCTACATTTGGAATGCGTTCCCCCTGTAGGAGTGAGCCTGCTCGCGATGGCGCCATTGCTGACAACACAAATCCCACAGACAAAAGTGATTTCTCCTACCCCACACTGGCCCATCTCCCCCATGTCAGCTAGCATCGCCCTTTTGCCAGGACTGCCGACCATGAAGATCGTTTCCTTCAACATCAACGGACTGCGCGCCCGTCCGCATCAGCTGGCAGCGCTGATCGAAAAACACCAGCCGGACGTGATCGGTCTGCAGGAAACCAAGGTCCACGACGATCAGTTCCCGCTCGAAGAAGTCCGCGCCCTCGGCTACCACGTGTATTTCCACGGCCAGAAAGGCCATTACGGCGTGGCCATGCTCTCGCGCAAGGAGCCGATCGCCATCCATAAAGGTTTCGCCACCGACGAAGAAGACGCTCAGCGTCGCTTTATCTGGGGCACGTTCGCCGACGCCAATGGCGTACCGGTGACCATCATGAACGGCTATTTCCCTCAGGGTGAAAGCCGCGACCACCCAACCAAATTCCCCGCCAAGCAGCGTTTCTACAGCGATCTGCAAGCGCTGCTGGAAAGCCAGTTCCACAACGAACAGCCGCTGGTGGTGATGGGCGATGTGAACATTTCCCCGGAGGACTGCGACATCGGCATCGGCCCGGACAACATGAAGCGTTGGCTGAAAACCGGCAAATGCAGCTTCCTGCCGGAAGAGCGCGAGTGGATGGCACGCCTGAAAAACTGGGGTTTGACCGACAGCTATCGCCACTTGAACCCGGATGTGACCGACATGTTCAGCTGGTTCGATTACCGCAGCCGTGGTTTCGAGGATGAACCGAAGCGCGGGCTGCGCATCGATGTGATTCTGGCGTCCCATGGTTTGTTGCCGCGGGTGAAGGCAGCGGGTGTCGACTATGAATTGCGCGGGATGGAAAAACCGTCCGATCATGCGCCGATCTGGTTGGAACTCAGCTGATCCCTAGCCTTACGCAATACCTGTAGGAGTGAGCCTGCTCGCGATAGCGGTGAATCAGACGACATAAATGTTGACCGGTACACCGCTATCGCGAGCAGGCTCACTCCTACATTGAATCGGTGTCATCTTTCGGTCATGCGCCTGACTTAATCTCCCCGGCAATCCCCTTGGCTTGATTCGGTGCCGGCATGACCCTGCGTGTTTTGTGCGTGTTTCTCTTGAGTGCATGGCTGACGGTTTCTGCCGCCGCCCTGCCCCTCCCTGAAAACGGCCCGGCGCTGCGCATTCAAGGTTCCAACACGATCGGCGCCGAACTCGGCCCGGCACTCGTTGAGGGCCTGCTGCAAGAGCAAGGCCTGCTGAAAATCCACCGCGAAACCCCGGACACCGCCAACGAACTGCGCATCGTCGGCCAGACCAGCGAAGGTAAACGCGTGGTCGTTGAAGTCGCCGCCCACGGTTCCAGCACCGGTTTCACCGCGTTGAAAAATGCCAGCGCCGACCTCGCCGCGTCTTCCCGCGAGATCAAGGACAGTGAGTTACAGACCCTGCAATCACTGGGCGACCTGAAAAGTCCTGCCGCTGAACAAGTCATCGCCATTGATGGCCTGGCGATCATCCTTCATCCCGACAATCCGCTGCAGCAACTGGACACCGAGCAACTGGCGCGGATCTTCGCCGGCGTGGTGAAAACCTGGGAAGACCTCGGCGGGCGTGGTGGTGCTATTCATTTATATGCGCGCGATGATCAGTCCGGCACTTACGACACGTTTAAGGAGTTGGTCCTGAGTCGTCGTGGGAAAAGTCTGAGCAACGCGGCGAAAAGGTTTGAGTCCAGCGAACAGTTGTCCGACGCGGTGAGTAGCGATCCGCAAGGCATCGGTTTCATCGGTTTGCCCTACGTGCGTCAGGCCAAAGCCGTGGCCATTGCTGATGGCGCATCGCAGTCGATGCTGCCGCTCAACAGCCTGATCGCTACCGAAGACTATCCACTGTCGCGGCGGTTGTTCTTCTATCTACCGCCCGAAAGCAACAATCCTTGGGCGAAAGCCTTGGTGACGTTTGCGCAGAGCCGTCAGGGCCAGGCGATTGTCGCGGCCAACGGTTTTATCAGCCAGACCGTGCATGCGATGAGCGTCGCGCCGAATGCACTGATGCCCGAGGGCTATCAATCCCTCAGCCGTCACGCCCAGCGTCTGACGGTGAATTTCCGCTTTGAAGAAGGCAGTGCGAAGCTGGATAACAAGGCGCATCAGGATCTGGCGCGAGTGTTCGACTATATAAAGCGTCATGACAAGACTGAACGCGCGGTGACCTTGGTCGGGTTTGGTGATGCCAAGGACGACCCGGCACGCGCGGATCTGCTGTCAAAGCTGCGGGCGATGGCGGTACGACGGGAGTTGGTGAAGAACGGCGTGGTGTTGCGCGAGGTTCGCGGGTTTGGCGCGTTGATGCCGGTGGCGGCGAACAATGTCGATGAGGGGCGGATCAAGAATCGGCGGGTTGAGGTTTGGGTGTATTAGCCCTACCCGATCGTTCCCACGCTCTGCGTGGTAACGCCGCCATGGACGCTCCGCGTCCACTGTGACGCAGAGCGTCACAGGATGCATTCCCACGCAGAGCGTGGGAACGATCAGGTGGATCAGCGCTCGCTACGCAACATTTCCTTCGGCACATACTTGCCGATCTCGAATTTGCCGATCGCCGCGCGGTGCACTTCGTCCGGGCCGTCGGCCAGGCGTAATGTGCGTTGCATGGCGTACATGTAGGCCAGCGGGAAATCGTTCGACACCCCGGCCCCACCATGCATCTGAATCGCTCGATCGATCACCCGCAGTGCGACGTTCGGCGCAACGACTTTGATCTGCGCGATCTCGCTTTTCGCCACTTTGTTACCGACGGTGTCCATCATGTACGCCGCTTTCAGCGTCAGCAGACGTGCCATGTCGATTTCCATCCGCGAGTCGGCGATCTTGTCGACGTTACCGCCCAGGCGCGCCAGCGGTTTGCCGAATGCAGTGCGGCTCACCGCCCGTTTGCACATCAATTCCAGGGCCCGTTCAGCCATGCCGATCGAGCGCATGCAGTGGTGAATCCGGCCTGGGCCAAGGCGACCTTGAGCGATTTCGAAGCCACGGCCTTCACCGAGCAAAACGTTTTCGTACGGCACACGCACGTTGTCGAACAGCACTTCGGCGTGGCCGTGCGGAGCGTCGTCGTAGCCAAACACCGGTAGCGGACGGACGATTTTCACCCCGGGGGTGTCGACCGGCACGAGGATCATCGAGTGCTGCGCATGGCGCGGCGCTTCAGGATTGCTCAGGCCCATGAAGATCAGGATCTTGCAGCGCGGGTCGCAGGCGCCGGAGGTCCACCATTTTTTACCGTTGATCACCCACTCGTCACCATCACGCACGGCGCGGGCGGCCATGTTGGTCGCGTCCGAAGAGGCAACGTCCGGTTCGGTCATGGCGAATGCCGAGCGGATTTCACCGCGCAACAGCGGTTCGAGCCAGCGCTGTTTCTGCTCTTCGTTGGCGTAGCGCACCAGCACTTCCATGTTGCCGGTGTCCGGCGCCGAGCAGTTGAACGGCTCCGGGCCGAGCAGCGAGCGGCCCATGATTTCCGCCAATGGCGCGTATTCGAGATTGGTCAGGCCGGCACCAAGCTCCGACTCAGGCAGAAACAAATTCCACAGACCTTCGGCCTTGGCCTTGGCTTTGAGCTCTTCCATGATCGCCGTCGGCTGCCAGCGATCGCCTTCGGCAACCTGGCGTTCGAACACCGCCTCGGCCGGGTAAACGTAAGTGTCCATGAACGCGGTCACGCGCTCACGCAGTTCTTGCACCTTGGGCGAATAAGCGAAATCCATGATCAATTACCTTCTTGGGCAGAGGTTGTTTAAGTCATGCAATCGATGCTAGAACAGCGTTGATAATTTACCTAGCCTATTCTCGGCGTGTATAAACATTCATCACCGATATATGATCGGCTGATTGCCAGCCCTTAAAACACTGCCCTAAATAACAAGAGAAGCCGCGTTATGAATCTGAGTAAGGTCGACCTCAACCTTTTCATCGTCTTCGACGCGATCTACACCGAAGCCAACCTGACCCGCGCCGGGCAGATTGTCGGTATCACCCAGCCGGCGGTGTCCAACGCCTTGGCGCGGTTGCGCRAAACCTTCAACGATCCGCTGTTCGTGCGCACGGCTCAGGGCATGGTGCCGACGCCGATGGCGCAGAACATCATCGGCCCGGTGCGCAACGCTTTGTCGCTGCTGCGTGTGTCGGTTCAGGAAAGTCGCATCTTCAATCCGGCGCAAGCGGTCAAGACCTACCGCATCAGCATGACCGACCTCACCGAAGCGGTGATTCTGCCGCCGCTGTTCCAGCGCCTTCGCCGTCTGGCGCCGACCGTGATTATCGAAAGCTTTCTGTCCAAGCGCCGCGAGACCACCAAAGAGCTGGCCGCCGGACGTCTGGATTTCGCCGTGGATGCGCCACTCAACACCGACCCGCAGGTGCGCCACGTCAAGCTGATGGAAGACCGTTACGTCTGCGCGATGCGCAAGGGGCATCCGATGGCAGGCAAGGAAAAGCTCTCGCTGGATGATTACTTGTCGCTGACCCATATCCATATTTCCAGCCGTCGCAGTGGTCTGGGTTATGTCGATCTGGCGCTGGGCAAAATGGGCATTCAGCGCAAGATTGCCCTGCGCTCGCAGCATTATCTGATGGCGTCGCAAGTGATGCAGCAGACCGACATGGTCATGACGGTGCCGGAGCGCTTCGCCCGTCGGCATGAGCTGCAGGCGTTTAACCTGCCAGTGAATGATGTGCCGCCAGTGGAGACGCACTTGTACTGGCATGAAAGCACGGACCAGGATCCGGCGAATCGCTGGATGCGCGAGCAGATGATCGAGTTGTGCCAGCAGGTGACGGCGCAGGAGAAGAAGCTGGATAAGGTGTAAGACTTCTTACCGCGGCGCTGCCATAGCGAGCAGGCTCACTCCTGCAATTGGTTGCATTTCTTCAGATGAAACACGGTCAACTGTAGGAGTGAGCCTGCTCGCGATGAGGCCAGCATGAACACCACAGATCATCCTGCTTGACGTAAACGTCAACCTGCCATTAGCTTAGCGCCAAGACCTTTTTTCGAGCGCTTCCATGAGCAGCCAGACTTACAGCATCTCCGACCTCGCCCGCGAGCTGGACATCACCACCCGGGCGATCCGCTTTTATGAAGAGCAAGGCCTGCTCAGCCCTGAGCGCCGTGGCCAGGAACGTATCTATTCGCCACGCGACAAGGTCAGTCTGAAGCTGATCCTGCGCGGCAAGCGCATCGGTTTCTCGCTGGCCGAATGCCGTGAACTGATCGAGCTTTACGACCCTTCCAGCGGTAACACCAAACAGCTCAACAGCATGCTGGCGAAAATCACTGAGCGCCGCGAGCAGTTGGAACAGCAGTTGCTGGATATCGAACAGATGAAACTGGAACTCGATACCGCTGAAGAGCGCTGTGTGCAGGCACTGGAGCAGACGCTCAAGAGCCAGCAGGCCATTCAGTAACAACCCCATTCCCTGTGGGAGCGAGCTTGCTCGCGAATACGGTCTGACATTCAAATGTTTGTCGACTGATGCGCCGCTTTCGCGAGCAAGCTCGCTCCCACAGGGTTCTCCACGAATTCAAAAGAGCAGGTCAACCGCCATGTCCCTCCCCTCCCAAGTACGCCTGATCGAAGTCGGCCCGCGCGATGGCCTGCAGAATGAAGCCCAACCGATCAGCGTCGCCGACAAGGTGCAACTGGTCGATGCACTCAGCGCTGCCGGTCTTGGCTATATAGAAGTCGGCAGTTTCGTTTCACCGAAATGGGTCCCGCAGATGGCGGGTTCGGCCGAAGTGTTTGCACAGATCCAGCGCAAACCCGGCGTGACCTACGGCGCACTGGCGCCGAACCTGCGTGGCTTCGAAGATGCCATCGCCGCTGGGGTCAAGGAAGTCGCCGTGTTCGCTGCCGCCTCCGAAGCCTTCTCGCAGCGCAACATCAACTGCTCGATCAGCGAAAGCCTGGCGCGCTTCGCACCGATCATGGAGGCGGCGCAACAGCACGGCGTTACCGTGCGCGGTTACGTGTCCTGCGTGCTCGGTTGCCCATATGAAGGCACGGTCGCGCCGGAACAAGTGGCGATGGTCGCGCGCGAGTTGTATGCGATGGGCTGCTACGAGGTTTCGCTGGGCGACACCATTGGCACTGGCACTGCGGGCGCGACTCGCCGCTTGTTCGAAGTGGTGTCGGCGCAGGTACCACGGGACAAACTGGCCGGGCACTTCCACGACACCTATGGGCAGGCCATGGCCAATATCTACGCCAGCCTGCTCGAGGGCATCTCGGTGTTCGACAGCTCTATCGCGGGCCTCGGCGGCTGCCCGTACGCCAAAGGCGCGAGCGGTAACGTTGCTACTGAAGATGTGGTGTACCTGCTCAACGGCCTGGGTATCGAGACCGGTATCAACCTGGACGCCTTGATTGCTGCGGGTCAGCAGATCAGTGCGGTGCTGGGTCGCCCGAGCGGTTCGCGCGTGGCCAAGGCTCGTAGCGCACAGTGAGGGGGGAAGGTGTTACCGCTGTGTCCGGAATGTGGGTTCAAGCGAGTAACACGGAAACAAATTGTCTGGTTTCGCTAGAGTGAAAATTTTCTGAAATTCTCAAGACATTGATTTATAAGGCTTTTTAAAAGTTGGCACGGCTTCTGCTATCTCTATGGCATAACAAGAATAAAAAGCAGCAACCAATAAAAATAAGACGTACCGACTCTGACATAACAAAAACAACACGGCAGAGACGCAGCTAACAGATTTTTTTGGAGAAGGTGTGCTTTTCAGGGTGCTCTCAGGAGTGACCCGCAACCGGGCAGAGAACAATAAAACTACCTTCAGGTAGCCCCCGAATCGGTTGGATCGCTTAGCGAGAAAGTAGATCAGCGCTCAAAAAAATACGTTTGCTCTTGACCCCGGATGGGGGTCGCCAAAAACAGCGGTAAAGGGCCACGGTTGCCAAAAACAACAACAGACCGACCCTCAATAATAAAAAAGAGCACGCGACGACAAAATTAAAGGGGAGCTTCGGCTCCCCTTTGTGCTTTCTGTGATTTGTGTTTTCCTCAACACCTATCTCCTGTGGGAGCGAGCTTGCTCGCGAATGCGGTGTGTCATCAACAAAGATATTGGCTGACCTGACGCCTTCGCGAGCAAGCTCGTTCCCACAGAGGTTGCGGTTACCGCTCGATTGTTTTCAGTTCTTCGATACTGATCTCACGCATCCTGAACTTCTGGATCTTGCCCGTCACCGTCATCGGAAACTCTTCAACGAACTTGAAGTGCCGAGGCGTCTTGAAGTGCGCGATACGTTCCTTGCACCAGGTTTGCAGCTCCAGCTCCGAGGCGCTGTGGCCGGGGTGGAACTTGATCCAGGCAACAATCTCCTCACCGTAACGCGAGCACGGAATGCCGATCACCTGCACGTCCGCCACGGCCGGATGGGTGAAGAAAAACTCCTCCAGCTCACGCGGGTAAATATTCTCGCCGCCACGAATGATCATGTCCTTGTTGCGCCCGGCGATGTTGACGTAACCCTCCTCGTTCATGCTCGCCAGGTCGCCGGTGTGCATCCAGCCCGCGTCATCGATGGCTTCGGCGGTGGCCTGCGGGTTGTTCCAGTAACCGAGCATCACGCTGTAGCCACGAGTGCACAGTTCGCCGATGGTGCCGCGCGTCACGAGGTTGCCGGCTTCGTCGATGATCTTGCTTTCCAGCTGTGGCTGGGTGCGGCCGACGGTGGTCACGCGCAATTCCAGCTCATCGGTCGGCCCGGTTTGCAGCGACACCGGGCTGGTTTCGGTCATGCCGTAAGCGATCTGCACTTCGCTCATGTGCATCTCGCTGATGACCCGGCGCATCACTTCGATCGGGCACGTCGCACCGGCCATGATCCCGGTACGCAGGCTCGACAGGTCGAACTCTGCGCGTTGTGGCTGATCGAGCATGGCGATGAACATGGTCGGTACGCCGTAGAGGCCGGTGGCTTTTTCTTCGGCGACGGTTTGCAAGGTCAACAACGGGTCGAACGCGTCGTTGGGGTAAATCATCGTGCTGCCGTGGGTGATGCAGCCGAGGTTGCCCATGACCATGCCGAAGCAGTGGTAGAGCGGCACCGGGATCACCAGACGATCGCGCGGGGTCAGGCCGATGCTTTCACCGACCATGTAGCCGTTATTGAGGATGTTGTAGTGGCTGAGGGTCGCACCCTTGGGGAAACCGGTGGTGCCGGAGGTGTACTGGATGTTCACCGGTTGATCGAAGTGCAGGCTGTCGCTGCGTTCGCGCAGTTGATCGGGAGAGATGCTGGTGGCCAGATCGGCCAGTTGCGACCACGGCAGAAAACCTGACGGTGGTTGCGCGTCAAGGCTGATTACCCCGCGCAGTCCGGGGAGGCTTTCGCTGCGCAGTTGGCCGATGGATTGCTCGGCCAGTTCCGGCACCAACCCTTGCAACATGGCGTGGTAGTTGGAGGACTTGAACGCCCCTGCGCAGACAAGCCATTGGCAGCCGGATTGCTTGAGCACGTATTCGAGTTCGGAGCTGCGATAGGCCGGGTTGATGTTGACCAGGATCACGCCGATTTTTGCCGTTGCAACTTGGGTGATGCACCACTGCGCGCAATTCGGCGCCCAGATACCGAGGCGATCGCCGGCCTGCAAACCCAGGGCGAGCAGCGCTCTGGCGTGCAGGTCCACCGCATCGGCCAGTTGTCGCCAGGAGTAACGCAGTTGCTGATGGCGCACGACGAGCGCTTCACCGTCAGGGTATTGCGCGGCGGTGTGATCGAACTTCTGCCCGATGGTCAGTGCCAGCAAGGCTTTGTCCTGTGAGCCACGGGTGTAGCTGCGCTGCGGGTTTGCACTGGGTTGATCCATGACGACCCCTATTGTCTTTATTAGTGGGTTTTGCCGGATTTAACCCCTGTGGGAGCGAGCTTGCTCGCGAAGAGGCCAGCAGATTCAACATCCGTGTTGACTGATCTGACGCTTTCGCGAGCAAGCTCGCTCCCACAAGGTCCGCTCCGTTTCAATCTTGAACTGCCCCTACTCTCGCCTAAGTTGACGTTAACGTAAAGGGTGATTGACAGCCATCCATCGCAGGCTTACGTTAACGTAAAGGTGAGAGCTGAGTAACAGCCCTCCCCACCCTACAAAAAAGCCAAAAGGTGACCCATGAGCTATCCCTCCCTGAACTTCGCCCTCGGTGAAACCATCGACATGTTGCGCGATCAGGTTCAGTCCTTTGTCGCCAAGGAGATCGCTCCGCGCGCCGCGCAGATCGACAGCGACAACCTGTTCCCCGCCGACATGTGGCGCAAATTCGGTGACATGGGCCTGCTCGGCATCACCGTGCCGGAAGAGTACGGCGGCGCTGGCCTGGGTTACCTGGCGCACGTGGTGGCGATGGAAGAAATCAGCCGTGGTTCGGCCTCTGTAGCGCTGTCCTATGGCGCGCATTCCAACCTTTGCGTCAACCAGATCAACCGCAACGGCAACCACGAACAGAAAAGCAAATACCTGCCGAAGCTGATCAGTGGCGAACACGTCGGCGCGCTGGCGATGAGCGAACCGAATGCCGGTTCCGACGTGGTCTCGATGAAACTGCGCGCCGACAAACGCGGCGACCGCTTCGTCCTCAACGGCAGCAAGACCTGGATCACCAACGGCCCCGACGCCAACACTTACGTGATCTACGCCAAGACCGATCTGGAAAAAGGCCCGCACGGCATCACAGCGTTCATCGTCGAACGCGACTGGAAAGGCTTCAGCCGCAGCAACAAATTCGACAAGCTCGGCATGCGCGGCTCCAACACCTGCGAGCTGTTTTTCGATGACGTCGAAGTGCCGGAAGAAAACATCCTCGGCGTGCTCAACGGCGGCGTCAAAGTGTTGATGAGCGGCCTCGATTACGAACGCGTCGTGCTCTCCGGCGGCCCGACCGGGATCATGCAGTCGTGCATGGACCTGATCGTTCCATACATCCACGACCGCAAACAGTTCGGCCAGAGCATCGGCGAGTTCCAGCTGATCCAGGGCAAAGTGGCCGACATGTACACCCAGCTCAACGCCAGTCGCGCCTACCTCTACGCCGTGGCCCAGGCCTGCGAGCGCGGCGAAACCACCCGCAAGGATGCCGCCGGGGTAATCCTCTACACCGCCGAGCGCGCGACGCAAATGGCCCTCGACGCGATCCAGATTCTCGGTGGTAACGGTTACATCAACGAATTCCCGGCGGGCCGCTTGCTGCGTGACGCCAAGCTGTACGAAATCGGCGCCGGTACGAGTGAGATCCGTCGCATGCTGATCGGTCGCGAACTGTTCAACGAAACCCGCTAAACGGAGCTGGCCATGGCTACCCTGCACACTCAGCTCAACCCTCGTTCAGCGGAGTTCGCCGCCAACAGCGCGGCGATGCTCAAACAGGTCGACGCCCTGCACACCCTGCTCGCCCAAGTGGCGCAGGGCGGCGGCGCGAAAGCCCAGGAACGCCACACCTCACGCGGCAAACTGTTGCCTCGTGAACGCATCAACCGCTTGCTTGATCCAGGTTCGCCATTTCTGGAAATCAGCCAACTGGCCGCCCACGCCGTGTATGGCGAAGACGTTCCGGCCGCTGGTGTGATTGCCGGGATCGGCCGGGTTGAAGGCGTCGAATGCATGATCGTCGCCAACGACGCGACGGTTAAGGGCGGTTCGTACTACCCGCTGACCGTGAAAAAACATCTACGCGCACAAACCATCGCGCAACAGAATCGTCTGCCGTGTATCTATCTGGTCGATTCGGGCGGCGCCAACCTGCCGCGTCAGGACGAGGTGTTTCCGGATCGTGAGCACTTCGGGCGGATCTTCTTCAATCAGGCCAACATGAGCGCGATGGGCATCCCGCAGATCGCTGTGGTCATGGGTTCGTGCACTGCCGGCGGCGCCTATGTGCCGGCGATGGCGGACGAAGCGATCATGGTGCGCAATCAGGCGACGATTTTCCTCGCCGGCCCGCCGCTGGTGAAGGCCGCGACCGGTGAAGTGGTCAGCGCCGAAGATCTGGGCGGCGCCGATGTGCACTGCAAGATTTCCGGGGTCGCCGACCATTACGCCGAGAGCGACGAACACGCCCTCGCCCTCGCCCGCCGCAGTATCGCCAACCTTAACTGGCGCAAACTCGGTGACGTGCAGCAACGCGCGCCGATTGCGCCGCTGTACGCCAGCGATGAGTTGTATGGCGTGGTCTCCGCTGACGCCAAGCAGCCGTTCGACGTGCGCGAAGTGATTGCGCGACTGGTCGACGGTTCGGTGTTCGATGAATTCAAGGCTTTGTTCGGCACCACCCTGGTGTGTGGCTTTGCGCATCTGCACGGTTACCCGATCGCGATTCTGGCGAACAACGGCATCCTCTTCGCCGAAGCCGCGCAGAAAGGTGCGCACTTTATTGAACTGGCCTGCCAGCGCGGTATTCCGCTGCTGTTTTTGCAGAACATCACCGGTTTCATGGTCGGTCAGAAATACGAGGCC
Source organism: Pseudomonas sp. P4_D7 (assembly GCF_056401755.1). Classification (NCBI taxonomy): domain Bacteria; kingdom Pseudomonadati; phylum Pseudomonadota; class Gammaproteobacteria; order Pseudomonadales; family Pseudomonadaceae; genus Pseudomonas; species Pseudomonas sp. P4_D7. The sequence goes on from NZ_JBFUIR010000026.1 coordinate 37,885, forward strand.
GGCGGCATCGCCAAACATGGCGCGAAACTGGTCACGGCCGTGGCTTGCGCGAAAGTGCCGAAATTCACCGTGATCATCGGCGGCAGCTTCGGCGCCGGTAACTACGGCATGTGCGGCCGCGCTTATGACCCGCGTTTCCTGTGGATGTGGCCGAACGCGCGGATCGGCGTGATGGGCGCCGAGCAGGCGGCGGGCGTGTTGGTGCAGGTCAAACGCGAACAGGCTGAACGCAGTGGCCAGGCCTTCAGTGCCGAACAGGAAGCCGAGATCAAGCAACCGATCCTCGACCAGTATGAAGAGCAGGGTCACCCCTACTATTCCAGCGCACGGCTGTGGGACGACGGCGTCATCGACCCGGCGCAGACCCGCGATGTGCTGGCCCTGGCCTTGTCCGCGTCGCTGAACGCGCCTATCGAACCGAGCCGCTTCGGCGTGTTCCGGATGTGATTTTTTGTGGGAGCGAGCCTGCTCGCGAATACGGTTTGTCAGCTAGCGGATAGGTCGACTGATACAACGCTTTCGCGAGCAGGCTCGCTCCCACAAGAACCGTGGAGACGGATGAATATGAGTGATTTCAACACCCTCGAACTGCAGAGCGACCCACGCGGCTTCGCGACGCTGTGGCTCAACCGTGCAGAAAAGAACAACGCCTTCAACGCCGAGATGATCCGCGAGCTGATCCTCGCGCTGGACAAAGTCGCCAGCGACGCCAGCCTGCGTTTCCTGCTGGTGCGTGGTCGTGGCAAGCACTTCAGTGCCGGCGCTGATCTGGCGTGGATGCAGCAATCGGCCGAACTCGATTACCACACCAACCTCGACGACGCCCGTGAACTGGCAGAGCTGATGTACAACCTCGCCAAGCTGAAGATCCCCACAGTGGCCGTGGTGCAAGGCGCGGCGTTCGGTGGCGCGCTGGGGTTGATCAGTTGCTGTGACATGGCGATTGGCGCCGATGACGCACAGTTCTGCCTGTCGGAAGTGCGCATCGGTCTGGCGCCGGCGGTGATCAGTCCGTTCGTGGTGCAGGCCATCGGCGAACGCGCTGCGCGTCGATATGCCCTGACCGCCGAGCGTTTCGGCGGACAACGTGCGCGCGAAATCGGTTTGTTGTCCGAGAGCTATCCGGCGGCAGAACTTGATCAGCAAGTCGAACAGTGGATCAACAATTTACTGCTCAACAGCCCCGCCGCCATGCGTGCCAGCAAGGACTTGCTGCGTGAAGTCGGTAACGGCGCGCTGACCCCGGCGCTGCGCCGCTACACCGAAAATGCCATCGCCCGTATCCGCGTCAGCCCTGAAGGTCAGGAAGGCTTGCGCGCCTTTCTGCAAAAACGTCCGCCGAGCTGGCAAGCCGCAACCACCACCAAGGAGCCGCGTTGATGAGCGCACCTGTTCTCACCATCCTGCTGGTGGCCAACCGTGGCGAAATTGCCTGCCGCGTGATGCGCACCGCCAAAGCCTTGGGCCTGACCACGGTTGCCGTGCACAGCGCCACCGACCGTGAGGCGCGGCACAGCCGGGAAGCGGATATTCGCGTGGACCTGGGCGGCAGCAAAGCCGCCGACAGTTATCTGCAAATCGACAAGCTGATCGCAGCGGCCAAGGCCAGTGGCGCGCAGGCGATTCATCCGGGTTACGGGTTTCTCTCGGAAAACGCCGGGTTCGCTCGTGCCATCGAAGCGGCCGGGCTGATTTTCCTCGGCCCGCCCGCCTCGGCCATCGATGCCATGGGCAGCAAATCCGCCGCCAAAGCACTGATGGAAACCGCCGGTGTGCCACTGGTGCCGGGTTATCACGGCGAAGCGCAGGATCTCGACACCTTCCGCGATGCCTGCGAACGCATCGGTTATCCAGTGCTGCTCAAAGCCACGGCCGGCGGTGGTGGCAAAGGCATGAAAGTGGTCGAGGACGTCAGCCAGTTGGCCGAAGCCCTCGCCTCGGCTCAGCGTGAAGCGCAGTCGTCGTTCGGCGATTCGCGCATGCTGGTGGAGAAATACCTGCTCAAGCCACGTCACGTGGAAATCCAGGTGTTCGCCGATCAGCATGGCAACTGCCTGTACCTCAATGAACGGGATTGCTCGATTCAACGGCGCCATCAGAAAGTCGTCGAAGAAGCGCCGGCACCCGGTCTGTCCACGCAACTGCGGCGGGCGATGGGTGAAGCAGCGGTGCGTTCGGCACAGGCGATCGGTTACGTCGGCGCCGGTACGGTGGAGTTCCTGCTGGATGCGCGCGGTGAATTCTTCTTTATGGAGATGAACACGCGGTTGCAGGTCGAGCACCCGGTGACAGAAGCCATCACTGGCCTGGATCTGGTCGCCTGGCAGATCCGCGTCGCTCGTGGTGAAGCACTGCCGATCACTCAGGAACAAGTGCCGTTGAATGGCCATGCGATTGAAGTGCGCTTGTACGCCGAGGATCCTGCGAATGACTTCCTGCCGGCGACCGGACGTCTGGCGTTGTATCGCGAATCGGCCGAAGGGCCAGGGCGTCGGGTGGATAGCGGGGTTGAAGAAGGCGATGAAATTTCGCCGTTCTACGACCCGATGCTCGGCAAGCTGATTGCCTGGGGCGAGGATCGCGAACAGGCTCGATTGCGCTTGTTGAGCATGCTCGACGAGTTTGCGATTGGCGGTTTGAAAACCAACATCAACTTCTTGCGGCGGATCATTGCGCACCCGGCGTTCGCGGCGGCGGAACTGGATACCGGGTTTATTCCGCGTTACCAGGAGCAATTGCTGCCTGCACCGGGCACGCTGAGCGATGCGTTCTGGGCGGCGGCAGCTCATGCGGTGGCGCAGAGCCTGCCACAACTCGCACGCCAGGATGACCCTGCTTCGCCTTGGTCACTCAATAGCGGTTTGCGTGCGGGGCTGCCGCCGGAAATCACCCTGCATTTGAGTTGCGAGGGGCAGGATCGCGCCTTGACGCTGAATGCTGCCGACCACGCCAGACTGTCCGGCGAAGCACTTATCGTCGAGCACGAAGGCGTTCGTCGTACGTTGCGTGCGATTCGCCAGGGCGATGCGCTGTACCTGCAATGGGAAGGTGAGTTGCGCCGTATCGAAACATACGATCCGATCAGCGCCATCGAAGCCAGCCACAGTCATCAGGGCGGCCTGACCGCGCCGATGAACGGCAGCATCGTCCGCGTGTTGGTGGAGGCCGGGCAATCGGTTGCGGCCGGTGCGCAACTGGTGGTGCTGGAAGCGATGAAGATGGAACACAGCATCCGCGCGCCGCATGCCGGGGTGATCAAAGCGCTGTATTGCCAGGAAGGTGAAATGGTTGGCGAAGGCAGCGCTTTGGTTGAGCTGGAAGAAGTATGAACGGGAGGATCGATCCTGCGCCTGGCGAGGATCGATCTGACTAGTAACGCGCCGTTGCCTGCACCACAACACCGATGATTCGACACTCATCGGTCAGCAGGGCTTTCGGCCACGTCGGATTGAGCGGCACCAGGTAACGCTGGCCGCCCTCTTCGTCGAGTTTGCGAAAAATCGCCTCCGTACTGTCGGGCCACTGGGCGATCACCAGTTTACCGGGCAGCGCTTCGGCGGCCGGGTCGACCAGAATCAGCATGCCTTCGGCAATGCTCTGGCCACTGGGTGCGGTCATTGAATCTCCCGTCACCGTCAACCAGAACGCCGGGCCTCGCGCGTGGTAATCCGTCAACTCGAAGCGCTGCTTGCCTGCTGCCTTGTCGTAGGACGCCGGATCGCTTTCACGCACTTCGCACGTCGTCTGCCAATCGCTGACCGGGTAACGGAAGTACGGGTTGTACTTCTGCGCCAGCGGCATCTCGTCCTCGGACGTGGGTTGCGGTTCACGGATCACCAGCACCACTTCGAGGAAATCCATGCCCAGCGCTTGCAGCACCCGGTTCATTTCAGTGATACCGGGTTCGCGACGCTTGTTCAGCCAATGGCCGATCCCGCCCTGGGACATGCCGACGCGCTCTCCGAGCTCTGTTTGAGTGATTTTGAGTTCACTCATCTTGGCCTTGACCAACTCAATCCATTTATCCATGTGCAGCACCTTACGTGGACGCCTTCGGCCAGCAAAACACATATTGTAGTATTTAAATTCTCGTCACAACTACACAGAGTACTATTCTGAAGGCACGGATTTTCAATCGACCAAGGAGTGCCCCCTCATCATGAATATCAGCAGCAAAGACTTGCCCGATCTGCAAATGGACACCACCTTCACCTCGCCCCAAGGCAATGCGGCGGCGCAACGAGCGCTGGACTATTACTTGAAACCAGCTGTGTCAGAACCTGAGGTCGACGAGCGCTTTTTCGATGTCAGGCGCCATCTCAGTGGCGAGGAAGCCCTGGTGCACGCCTCGGACCTGTTGCGCTGCGCGGCAGCCACGGCGTTCAAGGCAGCCGAAAACCTGCAAGGCGCGAGTCGCGATCTGGCATTTTCAGTGGTGCATATGGTGGATATGGCGCGGGCGATGGTCGACCATTCACTCGATGGCGATGAAGCCTGAGAAACGGAAGTGCGGGCGGACGGGAAAGAATTTTCCAATCGAGCAGGTAAAAACATTTGACTTGCAAATGATAATTATTATTAATGCAAGCAGCTGGTCGCGAGATCAGTCGATGGACCAGAGACCTTAGGTCGGTCTTCTGGACTATCTCCTCATCAGGCTAATCACGGTTTTTGACCCGGCTTTTTGCCGGGTCTTTTTTTTGCCCGTTTTTCAGGCTTATGGCTTCAGGCTAATGAAGTCTTTAGGTGCTGCAAATTCGATGGCGCGGATAATATCAAAAGAATATTGGTTGGCAAGCGAAGCCCGGCCGCATTGGGGCAAACTAATGCCAATTAGCACTTGAGAATCAATCGCACAGTCTCTAAGCTGCTTGCGCGTCATGGAGGACGCCCCCCGCCACACACCGCAATTCCCCTCGGTTTCAGCCCTGCCTGCGTGTACAGTAACGGCCATAAAAATCATATTCAGGAATCGATTATGACCGTGGCCAAATCTTCGTTCGACATCAGCGCCAACTTCGACAGCGGCAACATCCAAGTCATCGACATCAGCAATCCACTCAATCCGGTTCTGGCCATTCGTCCAGATACTCGCAGCGCGCATTTCCAGTGGTTTCACTTCAAGGCCAGCGGCCTGCATGTCGGCCAGGAACACTGGTTCCGCCTGAACAATGCCAGCCAATCCACGTACAGCAAGGGCTGGCCCGGTTATCAGGCCGTAGCGTCCTACGATCACGTCAACTGGTTCCGCGTGCCGACTATTTACGAGGGCGACTGCCTGCGCTTTTGCCTCGAGGCCACGCAGACCCATGCCTGGTTCGCCTACTTCGAACCCTATAGCCGTGGCCGTCACGACTGGCTGATCGAGCAGGCGCTAAGCAAGGCCGGCACCGAATTACTGGCGACCGGTAAAAGTGTCGAAGGTCGCGACATTCAATTGCTGCGCAAAGGCACTGGCGCTGAAGGCCAGCGCAAGATCTGGATAATCGCTCAGCAACATCCCGGCGAGCACATGGCCGAATGGTTCGTGGAAGGCGTGATCGAGCGCCTGGAAAGGCACGATGATCCGGTGCTGAACAAGCTGCTCGCCAGTGCCGATCTGTACCTGGTGCCGAATATGAATCCGGACGGCGCGTTCCATGGCCATCTGCGCACCAACGCCATGGGCCAGGATTTGAACCGGGCCTGGCAGAACGCCAACCAGGAGATCAGTCCCGAGGTGCTCTTCGTCCAGCAGCAAATGGAAAAGTACGGCGTCGATCTGTTCCTGGACGCCCATGGCGATGAAACCATTCCTCACGTATTCACCGCCGGCTGCGAAGGCAATCCGGGCTACACGCCGCGTATCGAGAAGCTCGAAGAGCATTTCCGCAATCACCTGAAACACACCACCAAAGATTTCCAGACCAAGTACGGCTACACCCGCGACGAACCGGGTCAGGCCAACATGACCCTGGCGTGCAACAGCGTCGGCCAGAAATACGACTGCCTGTCGCTGACCCTGGAAATGCCGTTCAAGGATCACGACGACCATCCCGACAAGGTCACCGGCTGGTCGGGTAAACGCTCCAAACAGCTGGGCAAAGACGTGCTGACCACCATCGCTGACATGGTTGATACCCTGCGCTGATCCCCTCCTCCGTTCTGTAAAAGATCGCAGCTTGTCTGCGATCTTTTGCTTTCCGCCATTCGCCATCTCGCGCAAACAGGTTGCAAAATAAAACCCGAATCAATACGGTACCAAAGGTTTTATTTTGAAACCTAAAAGGATGCGGGAAATGAAACCTCTAAAGAGCAGTGCCGTTTTGCTTTTCTCCGTGGCCTGCGGTCTGGCCGTGGGCAATGTGTATTACGCCCAGCCATTGCTGGACGCGATGGCCGAGGCGTTCGCGATGTCGCCGGCGACCATCGGCATCGTCATCACCCTGACGCAAATCGGCTACGGCATCGGACTGGTGCTACTGGTCCCTCTCGGTGATCTGCTCAATCGACGCCGATTAATCGTTACTCAAACCCTGCTGTCGGCAGCGGCGCTGTTGATGATCGCGCTGGCGCCCAACAGTGCGTGGCTGCTGCTTGGCATGACCTTGACAGGGCTGCTCGCGGTAGTGACGCAGGTCTTGGTAGCTTATGCCGCGACGCTGGCAATCCCGGCCCAACGCGGGCGCGTGGTCGGGGTGGTCACCAGCGGCATCGTTGTCGGCATCTTGCTGGCACGCACGGTTGCCGGCGGTATGGCCGATTTGGCTGGGTGGCGAGCGATTTACGTTCTGTCAGCCGGGCTGACACTGTTGATGGCGTTGCTGCTGTTGCGTGTTCTGCCGAAGGATGAGGTCCCGCAACCGATTACGACTTACGCCGCCCTGATCGCCTCAGTATTCAGCCTGTTCAAAGAAGAACCGGTACTGCGCCAACGCGCGATCCTCGCATTGCTGACTTTTGCCAGTGCGATGGTGCTGTGGACGCCGATGGTGCTGCCGCTGGCCGCGCCACCGTTGTCGTTGTCGCACAGTGAAATCGGGCTGTTCGGACTGGCCGGCGCTGCGGGTGCGCTGGCAGCCGCACGGGCCGGGCATCTGGCTGATCGTGGTCTGGGGCAATGGGTCAGCGGTCTTTCGCTGTTGCTGATGCTCGCCTCATGGTTGCCGATCGCCCTGACTCAATCCTCGCTGTGGGCATTGCTGCTCGGCGTAATCACCCTGGATCTGGGTCTGCAAGCCGTGCACGTCACCAGCCAGAGCATGATCTACAGCGTGCGCCCCGAAGCGCAAAGCCGTCTCACCGCCGGTTACATGCTGTTCTACTCGATCGGCAGCGCGCTCGGTTCTATCGGCTCGACCGCGATGTACGCGTGGGCCGGCTGGATCGGCGTGTGCCTGCTCGGCGCCAGCATCAACGCCGTGGCGCTGGCGTACTGGTGGCTGACCCTGAAACGCGGCGCATCGCTACGATGCGCCACGCAAACGGGTTAGCTGCGATCGCGACCACGCAACATGCTGTCGAGCACCTCGTCGCGGCGGACCCAGCCATGAAACAACGCCGCCGCCAGGTGCAGCAGCACCGTCAGGAACAGCAGATAGGCCAGATACCCGTGAGCCTTGCGCAGAAACGCGAACAACTGCGCATCGGCCGGAACGATCGCTGGCAACTGCAACGTTGTGCTGAGCATCACCGGTTCACCAGAAGCGCTGATCATCGCCCAACCGAGCAACGGCAACACCAGCATCAACGCGTAAAGCAGCAGATGGGACGCCTTGGCCGCCAGTACTTGCCAGCCCGGCAGATCGGCGGGCAACGGTGGCTGGCGCGTGGTGAGCCGCACCAGCAAACGCACGATCACCAGCGCCAGAATCGCGATGCCCAGCGGTTTGTGCAGATGGATCAACCATTCATGCCGCTCGGACACCGAGGTGACCATGCCGGCGCCGATAAACAGCATGGCGATGATCATCAGCGCCATCAGCCAGTGCAGCAGGCGCGCCAACAGGGCGAAATGCGTCGGTTGAGTGCTCATGGACGAGCCTCCTGTTTGGCGGCGGGCAACTGACTGACTTCGCTGGTGCGACGCAAGTAGGAATTGGCGTAACCGGCGGAACGCGCCGCGAGCAACGGGTCGTCGGAACCTTGAATCCCGGCCGGCAGCACCAGCGGGTCATAGTTGATGTCCCGGCATTCGCCGCTCAATTGCGGCTGGGTCTTTTCCAGCACCAGCGTACCGGCGTTCAACACTTTGCGCCCCTCGGGCCAGGTCTTGCTGGCGTCGTTCACCGGATCCTCGGGATTGGCCAGAGTGATATTCAACTGAAAACGCAGCGGTGCAGACGACAACCGCTGCACCAGATCTTTCTCGAGAAAATCACCGCCCTCAGGTGCACTGGCGCCCGCAGCATCGCGCGCCAACGGTGTCATGCTCCAGCGCACGGCCTGTTTTTTACCGCTGGCGTCGACCAGATAAAACGCGTTGACGCTGTTATAGGTTTCGGTGGCATAACTGGTCGACGGTTTGGCTGTCTTCACCCACGTCAAAAACGGCACGGTTTCCGGGTGCGCGGCAAAGAACGCCGGAACCTTCGCCGGATCAGGTTTACCGGTGGCCGGATCTGGCGATTGCGCCTGCTGCAATTGATAAAACGCCTCAGGCGTACCGACCGGGAACACCGGCATGCTGTTCATCCCGGTGCGCCATTGCTGCCCGTTAGCCTGGGTGAACCGCAACGCCAGACTGCGAATCGGCACGCTGCTGTCCGGTGCATAGGGATTGCCCGCCGGCAGCGCAAAGCGCCCGACGACTGGAGTCTGCGGCTCGTTGAACACCTGCGCAGTGGAGAATGTCCGTGCCTCACCACTGCTTTCGAAATGCCCGATCACGCACACGCCTTTGGCGTGATTACGACGAAACCCGGGATGCACGCCATTGTTCTTCTCCAGCACATCGACCAGCGCCTTTGGCGTCAGGCGTTGTGGGTCGAAGTTACCGTGAACGTAGGCAAACGCCCCGGCCACCGCAGCGACTACCACGGCAATGCCGCCCAGACGCAATATCAGGCTCGCGACACTCAGTGGCGGGCGCTGCGGCCCGCCAGGCGGTGAAGCGTTGGGTGAGGTGCGATCAACCATGAAGGACTCCAGGGCCAATGGCCACAAGTAGGAAGAATCAGCAAGACGCGCCTCATCCGGGTTTATTCCACACAACGGTATTTATTTTTCCGAACGTGGAATAACCTCCAACGGCGGGCGTCTCCCTAGTCCACAGCGTAGTGACTAGCAGAATTTCATGAGCGAATTCGACGAACAGTTGAGAGAAATCATTCCCAGATTGCGCCGCTTTGCCGTGTCGTTGACGCGCAACAGCAGCAGTGCTGACGATCTGGTGCAGGCCTGTCTGGAGCGTGCCCTGTCGAGTTGGGGCGACAAACGCGCCGACGGCGACTTGCGTGCCTGGCTGTTCGCGATCCTCTATCGGCAGTTTCTCGACGCCCACCGGCGCTCGCGGCGTTATGCGCGAATGCTCGAATTCTTCACCGGTCGCGACGATGCCGAACCCTCGGTGGAGCGCACCGTTATCGCTCAGTCAACCCTGCAAGCCTTCGACCGACTGCCCAGCGAACAGCGCGCGCTGTTGCTCATGGTTTCAGTGGAAGGCCTTTCCTATAAAGAGGTCGCCGAGATTCTCGGCGCCCCGATCGGCACCGTGATGTCGCGCCTGTCCCGCGCCCGCCAGGCCTTGCGCCAACTCAGCGACGGCGAAATCAGCAGCCCTTCTTTGCGGATACTCAAATGATCAGCCTGCCTCCCACCGAGCGTGATCTGCACGCCTATGTCGACCACCAGCTCAGCGACGCCGACCGGCGTGTGCTGGACACCTGGCTGGCCAGTCACCCGAACGAAGCGGCGCAGGTTCGCGCCTGGCAACAGGATGCCCAGCAATTGCGCGCGGCACTCAGCGGCGCGTTGCAGCAACCGGCCAACTCAGCGCTTGACCCAGCGATGATTCGCCAGCGCCGTCAGCGCCAGTCGCGTCGTCATCTGGCCAGTGCTGCGGTGTTGCTGATCGCGGTCAGCCTCGGCGGTTTCAGTGGCTGGCAGGCCCGGGAAATGACCCTTGCGCGCCCGGCCATGTTGCCAATGACCGACGCCCTGCAAGCCTATCGCCTGATTGCCCAGCAAGGCATGTTGCCAGCCGATTACAAGGTCGACAGTGATGGCGACATGCAGCGCTGGCTCGATCGTTATTTCACTCGGGCCACTCGTTTACCAGATCTGAAGGCGGCCGGGTTTGAACCGGTCAGTGGACGCCTGCTCAGCACCGACGAAGGCCCGGCAGCGATGGTGATGTATGAGGATGGCAGTGGCCACAAGGTGAGTTTCTACGTGCGCCCGCCGGGGCCGAAGAACACCTTTTTGCCGCGTGGCACGCGCAGTGACGGAGATTTGCAGGCCCAGTACTGGTCAGGTGGTGGCTATAACTACGCGATGGTCAGCCCGGTCGATACACCGGCGGCGCAACAGCTCAAGCAATCACTGCCATTCTGAGAACACCACCTTTCCCCTGTGGGAGCGAGCTTGCTCCCACGAGGGATCAGCGTCAGGCTCAGAAACCTACGTCGAGCACCACATTGTCCAGATAAGTACCCGCAGGCGGCGTGGTCTGGTCGGTGTAGATCTTTGCGTTGTAGTTGAAAATCTGGCTGCCCGTGCCCAAGCCGTTTCCCGGATTGACCTCGGCATCGCTACTCGCCCGCCGCGCCGCGCCGACGCTGCCCCAGCGCGTGGTGCCGGCACTTTTGAAAATGTCGTAGGCCAGATAATTGCTCCCGGAAATCATCCGTCGCCGGCCGCCGAAACTCACCGCGTTCTGCCCGTCGCTCAGCCCCACGGTATAGGCACTGCCCTTGGTGCAGGCCAGATTGATGGTTTGCCCGGTCACCGGGGTGAACGCGCTGATCACCGGAGCGCTGCCGAACGCAATGTTCGGCGCAGTAATCGTGCAGTCGTTGGACACCGTCATGTTCACCGTCAACGAGGTCGTGCCACTGGCGATGTCGCGCCCAAGACAGACAGAACCAATACCAATCCCCGAGCAGTAATTCCAGTTCCAGAAAATGCTCAGGGTCTCGGTGTACACCCCGGCGGCGACGTTGCTGCCAATGGTTGTGCCGAGATACAGCGGCACGGTTTTCGGCGTTGTACCGTTGAGCAGGCCCAAGGCATCGATGATGCCGTTGCGCGCAAAGTCGTAGGCCGTGCCACGCGTCAGCGGGTAGCTGGTGCTGTTGTTGGCGTAGACCGTGTAACTGATGACATCGCCGGTCGGCCCGACCAGACCACTTTGAGTCGAAGAAACGGTGCCCCAGAAGTGGTCGTTGCTGGTCAGCAGGGACAGCAGCGAACCGGTACAGCTCAAACCTGCATTCAGCGTGGAGCTGGGCTGCGACGTCGTGCGCACGGCGATCGAACTGAGCGTACCGAATGCTGCCGGCGTGGTGCTGACCACCGAGCACGCAGCCTGCGCCGCCCCCGGCAGCATCAGCGCCAGCAACAGAAGCAAGCGTGCGCCGATCATTGACACACCAACGGGCCAATCAGCGGCACCTGGTCCTGATTCATATCGACGCTGAACTGCGCCTGACAGGTCTTGCCGTCGGCCAGCGTGACCTGCAGCGAGTTCTGCGCCTGCAGGTTTTCCAGATACACCAGCCCATCCCAACCGACCACCGTCCGCGTACCGCTCTGCTCATGCAACACACCCGCGCCCAGCGGCAGTTCGCGCTGTTGCGCGTCGACCAGCACGATGCTCGCGGCAATCACTCGGGCCAGCGGAAACTCCAGCAGATATCCGCTACCGCGCCTTACAGCGATGCGTTGTTCGACATTGGGACTGCGCACATTGGCCGGCAGATTCAGTGGGTCGATTTCATACTTGCCCCGGTAATAGGCGCTGCTCCACGGCACCAGCAGATGACCGTTCTTGTCGGTCTGACCGACCTGCTGGTTTTCGTAGCGCACCGGAATGTCGGCAAAACCATCGGTGCTGACCACTACAAACGCGTCGTCAATGCGGTTGGCGGCGAACACCTGACGGTCCATCCACACCAGCGAACCACTGGCGTCGGCCCAACGGGTTTCGGCCTCGGAAGTGCCGTAGACACCAGCCTGCAACTGCACCGATTGCAACCGCCAGGTGACGTCGGCCTGGCGATAATCGGCGCCATCACCCTTGGCGTAGCCGAGGTTGAAACCCACGCCGCCCTCAGTCGGCACCGCACGACTGTAGTTGACCCGTTGCTGGCTCTGCCCGGTTTTACTGCGATCGCTGCTGATCGCCAGGCTGCCACGCAGATCGAAGGGAATCACCAGTTGCGCCTGCACCGCCCAGTTGCTGTCGCCGATTTCGCGGTTGGCCGACAGGTAAAAACTGCTGTTGCGCCACAGCGGTTTGCTCCAGCTGAGATTGAGCAGCCGCGTGCGCGAGTCGTCCGCCGCACGAACATCGAAATAACCGGCGCCGAGGCTGCCCCAACGCTCAAGGTTAAGGCTTAAGGTCGCCTGTTCGCTGCGTCGACTGAGGCTGATGTAGGGGCTGTCAACCACGGTCAGGTCGGCATATTGATCGTGACGTTGCAGGCGTTGGTACGAAAAGCTGAAGCGCTGATTGCTGTACTGGTAGCCCAGGCTCAATTGCTGACCGTCATCGCCGTCGAAGCGGCTTTGACTCAGGGCACTATTGAGTACACCGAAATTACCCAGCCGCAGGTTGCCGCCGAGGCCGCCCAGTGTCAGCGAATCGGCCGCTTCGGCGTGGCTCTCCAGAGTAAAACTGTCGCTGACGCCGTAACGCAGGCTGCCGGAGGTGACACCTGGGCCATAACTGAAGTCCTTCAAGCCGTAGTCGCTGCGCAACGTACCGGCCGCCACGGAAAAATCGCTCAAGCCTTTTTGCAACAACGTGCTGGTGACATAGAACGGCACCGTGGTCGACACCTGCCGACCCAGTGCATCGGTGGTCACCACCACCGCTTCGCCCGCACCGTTGATGAACGGAATATTGGTCAGTGTGTACGGCCCCGGCTGCAAGTCTGCGCTGCTGGACTTGTAGCCATTGATGAACAGATCCACCGAGGACGGCACCGCCGCTTCACCGGCAAATTGCGGCAGCGGATAGGTCACCAGATCCGGGCGTACGGCAAAGTCCCGCGAGAACTGCACGCCGCCCAGACGCACCGAACTGCTCCACGGCAAAGCGCCGCTGATCACGTCACCGGCCTCGTAGGTGAGCATTCGCTCATCGTCGGAGTAACGCCAGGTGGTGTCGTAACGCAGGTAACCGTTGTCCAGCGTGTTGAGCGAGTCACCGGACAGGGTGCGCCGGTATTGTCCGGTGTTGGACAGCGTGCCCCAGCTGTCGAACAGCCGCACTTCGTTCCACGCCGCCAGATAAGTGCCGGAATCGTCGGTGTCGTTGAGGTACAGGTCATAGTTGAACAGCGCGCCGAAACTGCTCAGCGCCGGAGTGCGCGGGTAAGCCTGGCGATTGCCGATGAACTGTTCCGGCAGCCAGTCCGGCGGCACGTCCAGCAGCAGGCGCTGACCGACACTGTCGTAATCACTGTGCAGCCCCGTCAGACTGTCGAGATCGACCTCGGCGCCGAGGTTGTCGGGCAGTTTCATGCCGGTCTCGCGCAACGCGGTCACTGGCACGAACAAGCGCCCGTCGCGCTGCTGCACCGCCACCACGCGTCCGGTATTCATCTGGTTGACCACCAGTTCCAGAAACAACTGTGCATCACTCACGGCCTCCATGCCGCTCGGTGGCGGCGGCAGATCGCCGGCCCCGGATGGTTGAACGAACATCAGGCAACACGCGCCGGTGATGAGCCACAACGGACGCTGAATACGACGAACCCGTCCTGGGCTCATACACGTTTTACGTCCGTCAATGGACTGAATCCTCCCTGATACCGCTTTAGCCGACGACAGATAACTGCGCTACGACTCACTCACTTGGCAGGTGTAATGCTCTGCACCTGCGGCGCGCCGTTCACCCGCACCTGCAACGCCGAATCACCGGCCAACGGCCCCGGTGCCGGCCAGCGCATTACCGCCCCCGGCAGCACGTACCCCAGCAGCCCTTCGGCAAGCGGTCTGCTCTGCCCTGCCTGTTTGATTGCCACGTCAGTCAGTCGCGCATGCACCGCGCCCTGATTACGCACTTCGACATAGGGCTTGCCGTCCACGGCCACCGTGCGCCAGCTCAATTGCGGCAGGCCGACACCCTTGGGATCACGCGCGCGGCTGCTATCTTCCTTGCTCCACAGCCCGGCGCCATAGGCAAACAGCGGCACCGAATAACGCATCTGGAAGCGGATCGCTGCGGCGGTTTTGCCTCCGTCAGCGGTCGCGGGTTGTGCGGAAGGAATTTCGTCAATGATGATCCGATAGGCCAGTTCCTGCCCCGGTGGCACTTCCTTGGTTCGGGTCAGACGCACCAATTGTTTCTGTCCCGGCTCGATTTTCGCCACCGGCGGGCTGCCGATCACGTCGCGCTGGTTCTGGTATTGCTCGGCGAAACCACTCTGGCTCCAGCCGAACACGCGGATCTGCAGATTGGCGGTTTCACTGCCGCGATTCTCCAGCCACAGCGCACTGGCCTGCTGATCAGCCTCCAGCACCGGATCGATCGGCCAGATCAGCACCGAACTCGCCGCGTGTGCCTGACTTGCCCCAAGCATGACCAGCGTCCACATCGCACAGCGCACGAACGAATGCCGTGACGTAACTGACCCCATAAACCTGCTCCTTGTCGGCCATTCAACTTCGCCTTACCACGACAGTTGCACCTGCAACACGTCGCTGTACGTCCCCCCAGGCTGATTGCCCGGCAATTGCACCTGACCGTAAATCGGCAGGCTGATGTTGTTCGCATCGCTGTAGGCCACCGCCACACTCTGGCCGATGCCCAGGCTCTGGCTGTATGCCGCATCACTAAACAGCGCATACGCCACCCGCGCATTACCGCTGTTGACCTGCATGTGCCGGCCACTGTTGTTGTACTGGCCGCCATCAACGCTCATGTTCAGCGTCACGCCCGGCGTGCATTGCAATTGCACCCCACCCGTCAGCGCGACCTGCACGGTGCCAGTGGCCAGTGCCGAACGCGAACCGAAATTCAGCCCGCCATAGTTCGACACCCCGCCCACCACCAGACACCCGGCAGTGACCGTGGCACTGACCTGAAAGCTCTGGCTCGTCGCCGCTGTCAGCGGCAGCGGCGCACTGCCTGCGCAGAGCAGGAGCAGCGCGGCACAGCCATGGCGGCGCATGGCATCAGAACGTCAGTTCGACGGCGACAGTATCGGTGTATGTCCCCGCCGGCAAACCGGCCTTGCCGACCGCTTGACCGTAGATGTTCACTGTCTGCGCCACACCAGTACTGGCGGCGAGGTTGATCGTCCCGTCAATCGCCAGCAGTTGCGAATGTCCGGCATCGGTGTACAAGTCGTACGGCACGTAATTGGCAACGCCGTCGTACAGCGCCCGCGTGCCACCCGGTGACATTCCGTCGTGGGAGCCCGCGCGTACCTTGACCGTCGGCGTGGTGCCGCTGGAGCAGAGAATCGACAACGCCCCGCCGCCGCCGCCCAACACCTGCCCGGTGGCGGTGGTGAACAGGCTGTTGGCAGTGCCGAAGTTCAACGCACCGAAGTTCAGCCCGGTGGAACCGCCAGCACCGTTGACCTGACAGCTGCTGATCAGAATCAGGCTGGAGGTGATCTGGCCGGTGACCGTGGTGGCGGCGTTGGCACTGGAAACCAGCGCCAGGCCAAGCAACGACAAACCTATCCTTGATGCAAACATACGCATGGTGTCCGTCCTCTACGGGGTTACCAGTCGAGCGTCACCGTCAGGGTGTCGGTATAGACCCCTGCCGGTACCGCACGGGTATTCGCCACCACCGTGCCAAATACCGGAATGGGTATCTGCGCACCGCTGGTGACAGCGAAATTGTGTTGCTGGCCGATGCTGTAACTCCGGACGCCGGAGGGATCGACAAACAGCTGATAAGGGAGGGTCTGGCGACCGTTGCTCAGGCGCCGGGTATTGCCGTCACCGTGGGTGCCGCCGTCGATGGTGACGGTGAAACCGGTGACCGAGGGATTGCAGGCGACGTTGAGTTTGCCGCTGCTGTCGCCGTCCAGACTGGCCTTGATCGGTGCGTTCCAGGTGGGCCCCTGAAGGCCGAAGTCGAGGGTGCCGAGGGCGCTGAGCGGATTTTCGGGTGTGCTGGTATTGGTGACTTCGCAGCCGGCAATCAGGATCAGCCGCGCATTGATCTGCCCGCTGACCGCCGCTTGCGCCTCGTCTGCGAGCAATGCCAGCGTACCTGCTGCCACCACCATCCAGTGTTTACCTGTCATTGCGCCCGTCCCTGCTCCTTTACGCTGATTCGATCACCGCGCTCATCATCGAACGCCTTCCTTGCGCACCCGCGTCCAGCGACTGCCTTGAAACCACACTCACCAGGTGACCGTCACCTTGACCAGATCCGAATAACGGCTGACCTGCGGCACCTCAGCCAGGCGCTCGATCCGCGCGTACAGTGGCAACTCCACCGTGCCGCTGTCCGGCACCCGCCCACTGACCGGAACATCCACCACCAGCGGCACCCGGCGCGCCGCGTCCTGATACAAGCGGTACGGAATCGGTTTACTGCCGACCGAACCGGCCATGTAACGGACTTCGCCGACACCGCCATGCAAACCGCCGTCGACACGCATCTGGTACGGCGTGTCAGGGTTGCACTCCAGCCGTGGCAGGCGTTGATTGGTCAGCGCCGCTGCCAACGGCCCGGCCGGGTCATCGAGGCGCGCGGTGCTGCCGAAATCGAGCACACCCAATTGCTCGATACCAGCCTGCCGCTGCTGGCCGATCAACTGGCAGCCGCGTTGCACATCGACGCGCACTTCGACCTGAAGATCCGCCGAATAGGCAGGCGCAGCGAGCACACCCAACAGCCCCATGACCCCATATACATTCACTGCGCCATTCCTTGTCAGTGATCGCTTGCGACGTCGTTTCTGTGATTGAGGTTAGCAACGGTCGACGATTCCGCCAGTCGATTGGATCCATGGATCGGCCGGGATATGTTTCGAAAGATTGACAACGGGGCGAGTAATGTCGCTAAAAATGGCTGTACGTGCCGCACAAATTTGTTCAATAACCGCCCACTGTCGACACGTCGCGGTGGCTGGTCATCTCGGCGTCTGGTTACACTACATCGCCGCGCTCCCGGGAGCCGGTTTTGACGAACACGGAGACGCCGACAGTGCCTGCCCACCCGCCGAAACGATCGCGACTGATCCAGCGCTGGCCGGCGTTGCGCCGCTGGTTCGGCAAGGGTTTGCCGGCCGGCGCCGGGCATGACGCCAGCGCCCAGTCGATCCGCGATTACTTCCGACACAAGGCCAGCGGTCAGGGCTACACCCTCAGCCACAGCCAGCAGCGCGTCATCGAGTGCATGGCGCAGCAGGCCAGTCTGCTGTTGGCCGCCAACAGCCGAACCGCGCCAAGCCTGTATCTGTTCGGCGCCGTCGGGCGTGGCAAGAGCTGGCTGCTCGACGGCTTCTTCCAGGCGCTGCCGATCACTCAGAAACGACGCTTGCATTTCCATCAGTTTTTCGCGCAATTGCATCAGGGCATGTTCAGCCATCGCCTGCAGGACGATGCCCTCGAAGTGACTCTCGACGAACTGCTGCAAGATTGTCGGGTGCTGTGTTTCGACGAGTTTCATGTGCATGACATCGGCGATGCCATGCTGATCACCCGGCTGTTCAAGGCGTTGTTCAAACGACGGATTCTGCTGCTGGTGACCTCCAACTATGCGCCTGAAGGTTTGCTGCCCAATCCGCTTTATCACGCCCGCTTCAAACCGGTGATCGAACTGATCAATACGCACATGCAGGTGATGGAAGTCGGCGGCCCGCACGATTACCGCAGCCAGACGCGTCACTCTGCACACCAGATATTCACCCAGGGACATTACGTGTGGCCGGCCACGCCAGCACAACGCACGGCCCTGGATCTGCCACCTGCAGAGGCACCGGCCGTTGCGCTAACGGTCGGCACCCGGCAGTTTCAGGCGCGGTTTTTTGAGAAGCGGCGGGTCGGTTTTACCTTCAACGATCTGTGCGAACAGCCAACGGCGGTGATGGATTACCTGGAACTGTGTCGCCGTTTCGACCGCTGGATCATCGATGATCTGCCGGAACTGGCGGAGTGCTCGATCGCCGCGCAACAACGCTTCATCAACCTGATCGACGTGCTTTACGACCAGGACAAGTACCTGACGCTACTCGGTCGTTTGCCCTTGCGTGAAAGCCTGGACGGCCAGGCCATTGACCTGGCGCGCACGCGCAGTCGGTTGGGGCAGTTGCAAGAGATACACAACAGCGACTGAGCACGCCGGCCCTGTGGGAGCGAGCCTGCTCGCGAAAGCGCCCTGTCAGTCACATCTCAGCGGCCGACACTCCGCCTTCGCGAGCAAGCTCGCTCCCACAGGGTTCCATGGCGCTTGCAGCATTCCGCTCAAGCCCGGAACCCGCTTTGCCGTTATCATGTCGCCCATTCCCGGCGCCCCAGCGGCGCGCACCTGATCAATAGCGAACCCCAACATGCACACCCTTGCTCAATTGCGTGCCGGCGAGTTGTCGGGCATCACTCGGCTGGATCTGTCTTGTGGCCTGACCGAATTCCCGCGCGAGATTTTCGATCTGGCCGACACCCTGGAAATCCTCAATCTCAGCGGCAACGCCCTGAGCCGCCTGCCGGATGACTTGCACCGTCTGACGCGCCTGCGGGTGCTGTTCTGCTCCGACAACCCGTTTACCGAACTGCCGACCTGCCTCGGCCAGTGCGCGGCGCTGACGATGATCGGCTTCAGAGCCAATCGCATCGTCAACGTACCCGCTGCAGCCCTGCCACCGCAGCTGCGCTGGCTGATTCTGACCGACAACTGCCTTGAAAGCCTGCCGAGCGAACTCGGTGAGCGCCCTGCCCTGCAAAAGCTCATGCTGTCCGGCAACCGTCTGCAAGCGCTGCCACCCTCGCTGAGCAACTGCCATCGTCTGGAGCTGTTGCGCATCTCCGCCAACCGCCTGACCGAGCTGCCGCAGTGGCTGCTCGCGCTGCCGAGCCTGACCTGGCTGGCCTACGCCGGTAACCCGCTGGAAACCGAGGCGGACGCTGCCGCGCTCGACGCGACGGCACAGATCCCCTGGTCTGCGCTAAGTCTGGAGCAACGCTTGGGTGAAGGCGCCTCGGGGGTGATTTCCCGGGCGAACTGGCAACGCGACGATGGTTCGGTGATACCGGTTGCGGTGAAGTTGTACAAAGGTGAAATGACCAGCGACGGCTCGCCGCTGCACGAAATGAATGCGTGTATCACCGCCGGCCTGCATCCCAATCTGATCCGCGTCGAGGGACGCATCAGTGGCCATCCCGACGGCCAGCAAGGATTGGTGATGCAATTGATCGATCCGTCGTTCCGCAACCTCGCCGACCTGCCCAGCCTGGCGTCCTGCTCGCGGGATGTGTACGCCGATGATTGCCGGTTCAGTGCCGAGGTCGCGCTGAACATTGCCAAAGGCATCGCTTCGGCAGCCGAACACTTGCATCAGCAAGGCATCACCCACGGCGATCTCTACGGGCACAACATTCTGTTGAACGAGCGCGGCGATTGCCTGCTCGGGGATTTTGGCGGGGCGTCGTTCCATGCTGTCGATGACACGCTGGAAACGCGCGCGTTGCAACGCATCGAAGTACGTGCGTTCGGGATTCTGCTGGGTGAGTTGCTGGCGCGCGTCGACTCGGGGTTGAGTGATGAGCGGCGTCGTGTTCTTGAGGAACTGGAGCGACGTTGCTGTCAGGCGGATGTGCTGGCGCGACCGGGGTTTGCTGAGGTCATGCGGCAGCTTGAGAATCTGTGACCGCTGCGCGGTCAATCGCGAGCAGGCTCACTCCTACAGTGGACGGTGGTGATCACAAATGATGTGTTCACCTCTGGCCTGTAGGCCTGCGCCTGGTCGCGATGTGGCCATCACTGACGCAGCCGATCAGCCCGCCAGGCCAACAAACATGTCCTGCACGTCATCATGGTTGTCGAGGCCTTCGAGGAACGCTTCAACTTCAGCCATCTGCTCGTCACTCAAGCCGCTGACCGGGTTCTTCGGCTGGTAGCCGAGCTTGGCCGACAGCACGGTGAAACCCTGCTCTGGCAACGCTTTCTGCACCGAATCCAGGTCGGTAGGGTCGGTCAGGAACAGCGTTGCGCCGTCTTCGCCCGGCTCGAAATCCTGAGCACCGGCTTCGATCGCGGCCATTTCCGGATCGGCGTCCGGGGTGTCCGGCGAGGCTTCGATCATGCCGACGTGGTTGAAGTCCCAGGCCACGGAGCCGGAAGCCCCCAGTTGGCCTTTACGGAACGCCACGCGGATTTCGGCGACGGTACGGTTGATGTTGTCGGTCACGCACTCGACGATCAGCGGCACCTGGTGCGGGGCGAACCCTTCGTAGGTCACGCGATGGTATTGCACGGTTTCACCCAGCAGACCGGCGCCTTTCTTGATCGCGCGATCGAGGGTTTCTTTTGGCATCGAGGCTTTCTTGGCCTGTTCGACCACCAGACGCAGGTGTGCGTTGGTGGTGGTATCGGCACCGTTGCGGGCAGCGATGGTGATTTCCTTCACCAATTTGCCGAAGATCTTGCCTTTGGCGTTGGCTGCCGCTTCTTTGTGTTTAACCTTCCACTGTGCGCCCATTACTCACTCTCTTGATCTGTGGCGCCGAGACATCTATTGGCCGACGCGTGGCGCCAAGTTTATACGGCCTAAAGTCGGCAATCGACCAAAAAAACGCAATGTGGAATCGACATCTTCACCAGAGCTTGTAGGGGAATTCTGAAAAACGCCTTTGACATGACCATTCAACGCTGCGGTTTCGTACCCTCTCAGGCCCGTATTGCCTGACAGAGCCTGTTCGAATGCTCAATGACAAGGAAAGTCCTTTTACCCTGACCCTGACCGACAGCGGTCTGTGCCTGCCGGTGGTGCGTTTTCACGGCGAGGAAGCGCTCAACCAGCCCTACCGTTTCGACATCGAACTGATCGGTTTGGCCCCCGCCGTGACGCCGGGCACATTCCTGCAACAACGGGCCTTTCTGCGTCTGGACGACCATCATGGAATCCACGGCGTGATCGACAGTGCCAGTTGCGAACATCGCGGTACGCACCGGATCGGCTATCGCGTGACGGTCGTGCCGCGCTTGCACAGGCTGGCTCAGCCGAGCAAACGGCGAGTGTTCGTGCAACAGAGTGTGCCGCAGATTCTCCAGCAGTTGCTCACGGAAAACGCCCTGCCCGCCGACGGCTACCGGATTGAAATGACTGTCGGCCGCTACCCGATCCGGCCTTTTTGCATCCAGTACGAAGAAAGTGATCTGGCGCTGCTGCACAGACTTTGCGAAGAGGAAGGCATTCACTATCACTTTGAACACCGGATGGACGGACACGTTGTCGTGTTTGCCGATGACAGCCTCAGTCTGCCGCAAACGCCGGTACTGGTTCCGTTCAAGGCCTGTGAGCAAACGCCTTCTCCCTGCATCACTTCGCTGTACCAGCATCATCACGCCGCGCCCGTCGCCACGCTGCATGCCGTGCGTAACCGAGGGCAGCGGGCGATCAGCGACGAGGCCGCCAACCACATCACGGCAAATCCCTTGCCGCAGGCATCTTCCCTCGAACAACGACACCACGAACAACGCAGCCGTCGACATCTGGAACGGCAACGCTGCCAGCATCGCACGATCAACGGCCGCAGCGACCGGATCGGCTTGCTCAGTGGACAACTGCTGCAAGTGTCGGCGCATCCGGTCAGCCACTTCAACGAACAATGGCGGCTCACCTCGATACGTCATCACGGGCAACATCCGTCGATTCTTGACCCGACCCCACCCTTGCACCGCTACGAGAACGATTTTACCGCCCAGCCCTGGTCAAGCGATTTTCGCCCGGCGCTCAACCAACCGCGTCCCGGCATTGCCGGTTATCACCTGGCGCTGGTGCTGGGACCTGCCGGGCAACCGGCGCAGCTCGATGAAGAGGGTCGGGTCGCCGTCAGGCTGTGGCCCTCGGAACATCTGCAAACCCTTGATGACGAGGCGATCTGGCTGCCCATCGCGATGACTCGCGCCAATGGCCGAGTGGCACGGGAGGAACTGCCCTGCGCTGGCAGCGAAGTGTGGGTGAGTTTCCTTGACAGCGACCCCGACCGGCCGATTCTGTGTCTGGGCAACTCACGCAAGCCCACACCTCGCGAACCACCCGCACGTGACAGCCTATTACTCGACTGGCTACTCGACAGCGGCGCACGCTGATCCCTTTGTAAGAGTGGCCGCAGGCTGCGATCTTTTGATTTTGATCTTAAAAACCAGATCGAAAGATCGCAGCCTGCGGCAGCTCCTACATCAACACGCCGTGCTTCAGGCTTTGTCAGCCTTGCCCGCCGCCGCAGCGAATTTCGCCAGACGCACATCCAGATGCCGAGGACGCCGCCCGTGATCTTCGGCGCGCTCCTTGCGGCGGATGGCGTTGCGCACCATCAACGAACCGAGGTAGCGGATTGGCTCCGGCGGGAAATAACCCAGCGGCCCGTTGACCAGCGGCGAGCGGGTCCACGGGTTGTCCAGGCCCTGCACCAACGAAGCAAGAATCTGCCCGCCCATGTGGCACGGGCCGACGCCGCTGCCGGAATAGCCGAAGCCGTAAAACACATTGCCGGCGCTGCTCATCTGGCCGAAGAACGGCAAACCGGTGACCGAGCGATCCGACGGGCCGTTCCAGGTGGCATCGACTTTGACATCGGCAAACGCCGGGAAGAAGTCGGCGAGGCTATTTTTCAGCAGGCCGGCATAAGGCGATGGCTGATCGAACACCGGCAGCATGCGCCCGCCAAACGCGAAGGTGTTGCCACCCTTGCCGAGCATGATCCGGCCGTCCGGAGTGTTGTGGTAGTAGTGCACGAAAATCCGCGAATCGAGCACAGTGACCCCGCTGGTCAGGCCGATCTGCTGTAACAGATCCGGGCGCGGCTCGGTGATCAGCATGTCGCTGGAAACAATCGCCACGCTGCGTTCGAACTGTGGAAAGGCACGGGCCATCCACGCATTCATCGCCAGCACTACGCGATCGGCAACAATACTGCCGTTCGGTGTTTGCAGGCGTGCCGGGCGCCCTTCTTCCAGCCCGGTCATTGCCGTATTTTCGTGAATTTTCACACCCAACTGCAACGCCACGCGACGCAAGCCACGCACCAGTTTGCCCGGTTGCACACTGGCCGCCGCCGGCGAGAACCAGCCTTCCAGATGCTTGTTCGAACCGGCCATGCGCTGCACATCGGCCAGCGGACGCTGGGTAAACGAGTTGATACCGTTGCGCTCCAGTGCAGCGATTACCGCATCGGTCGAGCCGACTTGCGCGCGGTTGGTCGCGGTGTACAGCGTGCCGTCGAGCCGATAATCGGCATCGACGCCGTACTGCTCACAGAACTCGCCGATCGCGTGGATACTGCGCTCCGATTCCTTGACCAGGCGCACCGCTTCCTCGACGCCAAACAAGCGTTCAAGGGTGAAATACTTCGCCGACCACGACAGCGCACAACCACCGTTGCGCCCGCTGGCGCCGGCGCCGCAGATGTCCGCTTCGATCAGCAAGACATCGAGTTCGGGGTTTTGTTGCTTGAGCATGATCGCTGTCCACAACCCGGTGTACCCGCCGCCGACGATGCACACATCGGCGCGGACTTCGCCTTGCAACGGCGGGCAGATTTGCGAGGTGTCGGCCTGCAAGGCCTGCTCCAGCCAAAACGGTCTCATGGGGTTTCTCCAAGTCAGATGGCCACGACCCAGCCTGCCGCGAGCGTCGCAGCAGGCCACGAGGCAAGGGTTTCAGGAACGCAGGGGTTTGATCGTCAGCGGGCAATTGGGGATCGAGGCGCGCGGCTCCATCACGCCAACCGGTCGGCTGTTCCAGTGCGGAATCAGCACCAGCGCCGAGAACAGCGCGCAACCGGCGAAGACGATGAACACCGTCACCGAGTCGAAGTAACCCGGCAGCAAACCGCCAAGTACCGCACCAACCGAGCCGCAGCCGTTGACGAAACCGGCCGCCGTGGCGCCGGCCTTGGCTTTGCCGAAGTCGATCGCGGCGGCACCGCTGATCATCGAGTCCGGGCCATACAAAGTCAGGCCCATGACGAACAGCAGCGCGACCACCAGCAACACACTGCCGGTATGCAACGCGGCCATAAACAGCGCCAGCGTCACGGTCAGCGCCAGCAAGCTCAACACGCAGGCCGGCATCCGACGGGCGCCGAACAGTTTGTCCGAGGCCAGGCCAATCAGGATCGGCCCGAGCAACCCGGCCAGTTCAAACGAAGTGGGAATGATCGCCGCGCCGACCTTGCCGACACTCGGCATCTGTTCAAAGACAATCACCGGGCCCCACAACAGAATCGCGTAACGCGCCGGTTTCAACATGAAATACGCCAGGCCCAATACCAGCACCGTGCGGTTACGCAGGATTTCCTTCAAGGGCTCCCAGACGCTGAGCTTGCTGTTGGCTTCGGTTTCTTCCGCCGTCAATTCAGGTTCCGGCTCGACCGCCGGCAAGCCGACGTCTTCCGGCTTGTTGCGCTGGAAGATAAAGAACAACACCGCCACCACGGCGACCACCACCGCACTGGAAATGAACGCCGCGTGCCAGGTGCCCACCAACGTATAGGCCCACCAGCCGGCGAACGGCGACGCTACCAGACCACCAAACGCGTAACAGGAACTCCATAACCCGAGCACTCGCCCGCGTTGTTGGGAGGGGAAAAAACTGCCGAGGTTTTTGCACAATCCCGACCATCCGGTGGACTGCGCCAAGCCCTGAATCAACATGCAGGTGGCGAAGATTGGCAACGTCGCGTAACTGCCCATCACCAGCGCCGCTGCGGCGGAAATCAGCAAACCGCCGAGCACCACGACCCGTGGGCCAAAGCGGTCAGCGAGCATGCCCCAAGTGAACTGGCCGAGGGCATAAGCCGCCAGATAGATCGCATCGAGGTTGGCCATGGCCATCTTGTCGAGCATGAAGGTCGGGTCTTCGGCGATGCCGAGTTTGGCCACCGAAAACGCTTTGCGGGTGAAATAGAAAGCGGCGTACGCAAGCCAGGTAATCGCGAAAATCTGCACGCGCCAACGCGCAATGGTGCCGATGTGCTTGTTCATGGTGGTTCTGACCTCAGGGTGTGAGTGTGCCGGCAGAATCGTTAAGAAAAACGCCTGTGTTTTTATTGTTGAGCACTGCGATATCACCCCGTCCCTGTGGCGATATCGGTCAGATGAGTCCTGTTGTTGCACGCACAGGCTCATGGCTACCGTGCGGCCCGAGCGGGCAGTCAGCGATGGCGTGAGCCGATCAAAGCAATTACTGTTTAATAAATAAAATCGATTTATCGTATTTCACACATAAGCTCAGCTTGTTACTGACTAAACGATCAGGTGACTGCATGTCGGTGTCCCACGCCCAACTCAAAGCCTTCCACGCCGTGGCCGTGCATGGAAGCTTCACCAAAGCCGCCGAGCGCCTTTTTCTCACGCAACCGGCGATATCCGACCAAGTGCGCAAACTCGAAGAGCGTTTTGGCGTTTTGCTGTTTCACCGCAATAAACGTTCCGTACGCCTGACTGACCTGGGCGAACGCTTGCTGGCGATCACCCAGCGCCTGTTTGTGATTGAAGCCGAAGCACAGGAACTGTTGCAGGAATCCCAGGCCCTGCAGACCGGCAGCCTGATTCTGGCAGTGGATGCGCCGGTCCACGTGCTGCCGCAGATCGCGCGGTTCTGCGAGCGCTATCCGGGGATCAGCGTGAAGATCGAGACCGGCAATACCGATGAATCGTTGTTTCGCCTGTTCAACTATCAGGCCGACCTAGCGTTGCTGGGGCGTGACGTCAGCGATGAGCGCTTGCTGTGCGTGCCGCTGCGCAATGATCCGATGGTCGCGTTCGTGTCGCGCCATCATCCGTGGGCCGAGCGTGAATCGATCTGCCTGGCAGACCTGGATGACACGCCGCTGGTGTTGCGTGAGCACGGTTCGGTAACCCGGCAGACGCTGGAAGAGGAAATGGCCCGCGCGGGGTTTCGCATTCGTCCGGCGATTCAGGTTGAGGGCCGGGAAGCGGCGCGTGAGGCGGTGGTGGTCGGGATTGGCGTTGGCGTGGTGTCGGCGGCGGAATTTGGTGCGGACTCGCGGGTGTGCGCGTTGCCGATTGTCGACTGCACCCGACGGTTGACGGAGACGCTGGTGTGCTTGCGCGAGCAAAGCAATCGACGGGTGGTGGCGACCTTTCTCGATATGGTGCGCCAGAGTCTTGTGTGAACCGTGATGGCCCCTTCGCGAGCAAGCTCGCTCCCACAGGGGTTACGCATTCCAAATG
>NZ_JBFUIR010000027.1:0-70129 GCF_056401755.1 Pseudomonas sp. P4_D7
ATCTTGATCCACGGGCGACGTCGGAAGGCTGAGTGGAGGGATTGATCCGGGCGTGGGAGCGCAGCGACCGTTTGGCGCAGCCAAACACAGCGAGAGGAGGTGCAGCGAAGCAAACCGTAGGCGCTGCGCCCGGATCGATCCCGGAGCGAAGGAACCCCGAGCCCCAGCGAGCGGGCCGCACGTAGGAGCAAGCGTTTTTGGTTACTTTTTAGGCGTTTGTAAAAAGTGACCCGCCGTAAGGGCGGAACCCTAATGAGCAACACCCGCAGCAACGGATATCCCCCCAAAACCCCAAGAGCCTGGTCGGCCCAAAGGCCGCCAAGCGTCAAAGCGTCAAAGCCGAAAATGCCCAACCATCCCGCGCAACTCCCCCCCCAACTGCGCCAGCTCAACACTCGAAGCCGCATTCCCACGCATCGCGATCGACGACTGATCCGCACTCGCACGAATACTCGTCACACTGCGATTGATCTCCTCCGCCACCGAACTCTGCTCCTCGGCCGCCGCCGCAATCTGCTGATTCATCTGCTGAATCAACGACACCGCCGCCGCAATACTCCCCAGCGCACTCTCGGTCTGCAACGCATCACTCACCGCCAGCTTCACCAACTCGCCGCTGCTCTGAATCTGCTGCACCGACGAATGCGCCGCCAAGCGCAAAGCACTGACCAGCCGTTCAATCTCCTCAGTCGATTGCTGCGTGCGCCGAGCCAAAGCACGCACCTCATCAGCCACCACCGCAAAGCCCCTGCCCTGCTCCCCAGCCCGCGCAGCCTCGATCGCCGCATTCAGCGCCAATAGATTGGTCTGTTCGGCAACACTCTTGATCACCCCGAGCACCGTGCCGATATTCTGGATTTCCGCACTAAGGCTTTCGATGCTCGAACTGGCCGACGTCGCCGAGTCAGCCAATTGCTCGATGCGCGCCATGCTCTGGCGCACCACCTGCTGTCCACTCTCGACCTTGTCATCCGCCGTCTGCGCGGCCAGCGCCGCTTCTTCGGCGTTGCGTGCAACGTCGTGAACGGTGGCGGTCATCTGGTTCATCGCCGTGGCAACCTGCTCGGTTTCTTCCTTCTGGCTGCTGACCTCAAGGTTGGTCTGCTCAGTGACTGCCGACAACGATTGCGCCGAACTGGCCAGTTGCTCGATCCCCGCCTGCAAACCACTGACGATGGTGCTCAGACCCGCGCCCATCTGTTGCATCGCCAGCATCAACTGACCGATCTCGTCGCGACGGGTCACTGCCACGGTCGCACTCAAGTCGCCGGCGGCAATCTGCTGCGCGACCTGAATCACACTGCGCAATGGCGCGACGATAAGTCGGGTGATCAGCCACGCGGCGAGTAATCCCACCAGCAACGCCAGCGCCGATGAGCCGATGATCAGCAGCGAGTTTTTCTTCAGTTCTGCCTGCATCGCGCCGTCTTCAGCGACATACGCCTGATTCACCCGCTCGACCACTTCGTTGGCACGCTGGTGCAATTGCTCGTAGACGGTTTTTTCCTGCGCGAGCAACCCGGTGTACTCGGCCAGTTTGTCGTTGAAACCGGCGATGTGCCCGGACACTTCATTGAGCACGGTGAGATAGCCCTCGTCCTTGACCGTGGTTTTCAATTCTTCGGCCTGCGTCTGCGCTTGTGCGGCCTGTTCGATATTGCCCTTGCCAGCACTGTCGGCATCGCCCTTGCGGCTTTGATCGAGACGAATCCGCGCTTCGTTCATCGCTTGCAGCATCAACCGCGAAACCTGGCTGACCTGACTGGCCTGCTCGATGAACTGTGCGCCGTCCTTGCCCTCGGTGTCCTTCAAGGTATAAGCACCGTCGTCGGCAAGTCCGGCCTGCAATACGTCAAGATTGTTGGCCACACTGGACACCGACCAACTGGCCATTTCCAGCGCCAGGTCCTTGGCCTGAGTCAACGACACAAACTCGTCGAACGCCTTACGATAAGCGCCCAGCGACTGCTGCACATCATTCATGACCGGCACATTCGCCGCCGACTGCGCTTTGAGCTGATCAGCCAGAGCAACCAGTCCGTCGACGCCCTTACGCAGGGCATCGGCCGTCTTCGGATCGCCCCGCAAGGCATATTCCTGCTCAAGCAGGCGCACCTTGAGCAAGCCGCTGTTGAGCGAAGACATCTGTTTCAGCCCGTCGAAACGCTGACTGATGGTTTGCAGGGACCAGACGCCGATGGCCGCCACCAGCGCGGTCAGAAGCAAAACCAGCACAAACCCGATACCCAGTTTTTTCGCCATACCGAGGTTGGCAAAACGTCCTTGCATGGCCGAAATCATTGCGCGTAGTCCCCTGCCATTGTCAGTAGAGCGAAGAGTCGCAACGGCCATGAAGCAGCACAAGTCTCTGGCGTCGGAATAATGGCAAAAAGCTACGCCTGCGTCGTTTTCAGAACACTTGAGGTCGATCCGAACCGGTGTAGCGAAAAAACTGCCGGGCGCGTGGATCACAAGCGTAGGCGACGTTGATGCGCAGCCAATCGCCCGACTCGCCATTGGGACTGAATGCATCAGGCGCTGACAGCAACACGCCGCAACGTTGAGCCTGCCGACGCAGCCGAATCTGATCGGTCATGCGCGAGCGCGCCCAGATGAACAAGCCACCCGCAGGCTTGCCGAAAACCTCCCAGTCGGCGTCCTCCAGCGCCTGCAACGCGGCCGCGCGATCGGCATTCAGGCGTTGACGCTGGCGCTGCACCAGTTTGCGGTAAGCGCCGCTGACCATCAGGCTGGCCAGCACCGCTTCGGTAAACCTTGACGCCCCCAGACCGCTGATCATCTTGACCTGCGCCAGCCGTCTGACCATGTCGCTGTCGGCAAAAACGAAACCGACCCGCAACGAGCTGCTCAGCGTCTTGGAAAAACTGCCCACGTAAATGACTCGCCCCTCATCATCCAGAGCCGCCAGGCGCGTGCCGTTGCCGGTGTGCAAGTCTGCGTAGACATCGTCTTCGATCACGCGCAAATCGTAGGTCTTGCTCAGTTGCAGGATGCGTTGCGCTACGCTCGGCGACAGGCAACTGCCGGTGGGGTTGTGATGATGGCTGTTGATGAATAACGCGCCGGGGCGAAACTGTTGCAGCAACGCTTCCAGCGCTTCGATATCCGGCCCGTTCGGGGTACGACGCACCTCGAGCATGCGCACGCCGTGCATCCGCAGGAGATCGAACAACGGCGCGTAACCGGGCGTCTCGACCACCACGCAGTCTCCGGCCTTGAACAAGGTTCGCACGATCAGATCAAGCGCATGGCTGGCGCCGCAGGTACTCAGCAACTGCGTACTGCGGGCCTCGATACCGAACAGTTTCAGGCGCTTGGCGATTTGCTCGCGCAACGCTGGAAGCCCCAAGGGCGTGCCGTAGTTGAACAGGCTGGCCATGTCGGTGCGAGCCACCTCGCGCAGGGCATAACTGAGGTCGTCAGGTTCACGCCAGCTATGCGGCAGTCCGCCCGCGCCAAGTTTCAAGCCACCCGCGGCCTCGCACACGGCATCGCACCAGGCGAACCGGCCCTCGAATAGCGCCAGCTCATCTTCTACGCCTGTTGCCGAGGGCGAGGCGGCGACAATGAACCCGGTGCCCTGGCATGAACTCAGAACACCCTGCGATACCAGCCGCTCACACGCCTCGACCACACACGACTGGCTGAGCAGATTGCCCCGGGCGATTTGCCGCACGGACGGCAAACGGGTGGCCGGCGGTACGCCACTTTGCAGGATCCACTCGGTCAGTCCGTCAACAATCTGCTGCACGACCGGCACCATTGCCTGTCGATCAATTCTCAATTCCATGAGCAAGCAAACTCCTGTCCGTTTTGCTGGCGGCAGTAAATCACAGCCGCGCCGGACAGGCTGTGCGACAACGCCGCCAAAAGCGACCGTTCTAACCGTTTGATACACATTGTTTAAGAAGCTTCACGGAACTGACCGCTGCCCACAAAAAAGCCCGCAACGAATGCGGGCTGTTGTTCTTGGACGTGATTCAGAAAGCGGTGACGCCGCCATCCACTGCCAGCGAGTGGCCGGTGGTGAATGCCGCACCGTCGCTGCACAGGTACAACACGGCACTGGCGATTTCCTCGACTTTGCCGATGCGCCCGACCGGGTGCATGGCGTTGGCGAACTCACCCTTCTTCGGGTCGGCCTCGTAAGCACGGCGGAACATGTCGGTATCGATCACCGCCGGACACACAGCGTTGACGCGGATTTTCTTCTTCGCGTATTCGATGGCTGCCGATTTGGTCAGACCGATCACCGCGTGCTTCGACGCCGCGTAGATGCTCATCTTCGGCGCCGCGCCCAGTCCCGCTACCGAGGCGGTGTTGACGATCGCCCCGCCGCCCTGCGCCAGCAACAGCGGCAGTTGATACTTCATGCACAGCCAGACGCCTTTGACGTTGACGCCCATGATCGCATCGAATTCATCCATCGAGCCGTCGGCCAGTTTGCCTTTTTCAATTTCGATGCCGGCATTGTTGAAGGCGTAGTCGAGACGGCCGTAGGTATTGATGACCTCGTCCATCAGATTTTTCACTTCGCTTTCGACGGTTACGTTGCAGCGCACGAAGGTCGCTTCGCCGCCGGCTGTACGAATCAGCGCCACCGTGCCCTCGCCCCCTGCCGCGTCCAGATCGGCGACCACCACTTTCAGGCCTTCGGCGGCGAACGCCTGCGCGGTCGCACGGCCGATGCCGTTGGCCGCGCCAGTGACTACAGCAACCTGACCGGAAAACGTCATGCTCATTGTTATGTCCTCGAAGGGATAGATGCAGGGGATGTATGGAATGGCAGCATAGCCATTGAGGTCTGCCGAGCGTCAGCACTATCCAATGGCTGTTTATGTGCCCATGCGTCGCAGTGATAAAACCGGCCAGGTGATCATCACTGCACTGGATCGGCGTGCATTCGCCGCATCAGCCAACCTTGCGCCAATGCCGGCGAAGGTCTATCAACAAGGCTTCATTCCGTTCGAGTGCCTGCCATGACCAACCAGACCAATCGCCAGTTCCTGCTCTCCAAACGCCCGGTGGGAGCGGCCAACCGCGAGACCTTCACCTATCAGGAAGTACCGGTCGGCGAACCGGCGGCGGGCCAGATTCTGGTCAAGAACGAGTACCTGTCTCTCGACCCGGCGATGCGTGGCTGGATGAACGAAGGCAAGTCCTACATCCCGCCGGTCGGTATCGGTGAAGTCATGCGCGCGCTGGGCGTAGGCAAAGTCATTGCTTCGAACAACCCTGGCTTTGCGGTCGGGGACTACGTCAACGGCGCCATTGGCGTGCAGGATTATTTCCTCGGCGAGCCAAGAGGTTTCTACAAAGTCGATCCGAAACTGGCACCGCTGCCGGTGTACCTGTCAGCGCTGGGCATGACCGGCATGACCGCCTACTTCGCCCTGCTGGATGTCGGCGCACCGAAGGCCGGCGACACCGTGGTGTTGTCCGGTGCAGCGGGCGCAGTGGGCAGCATCGCCGGGCAGATTGCCAAGCTCAAAGGCTGCCGCGTGGTTGGCATTGCCGGCGGCGCCGACAAGTGCAAATTCCTTATTGATGAGTTGGGTTTTGACGGTGCCATCGACTACAAGTCCGAAGATGTCGTGGCCGGGCTTAAACGCGAATGCCCGAAAGGCGTCGATGTGTATTTCGATAACGTTGGCGGCGACATCCTCGATGCGGTGTTGAGCCGTTTGAACATGAAGGCGCGGGTGGTTATCTGCGGCGCGATCAGCCAGTACAACAACAAGGAAGCGGTCAAGGGGCCAGCCAACTACCTGTCGTTGCTGGTCAACCGTGCGCGGATGGAAGGTTTTGTGGTGATGGATTACGCAGCGCAATACGCCAGCGCCGCGCAGGAAATGGCCGGCTGGATGGCCAAGGGGCAGCTCAAGAGCAAGGAAGATATCGTCGAAGGGCTGGAGACCTTCCCGGAAACGCTGATGAAATTGTTCAGCGGTGAGAACTTCGGCAAGTTGGTGTTGAAAATCTAAAACCACCACAAAACAAATGTAGGAGTGAGCCTGCTCGCGATAGCGGTGTGTCAGTCAACATTACCGTTGTTTATCGGACGGCCAATCACCAGATAATCGGAACCGGCATCCAGCGCCTGACGCGGAGTCAGAATGCGGCGCTGATCGTCCTGCGCGCTGCCCGCCGGACGAATTCCCGGGGTCACCAGTTGCAGCGAAGGGTGCGCAGTTTTCAGTGCCGAGGCTTCCAGCGCCGAGCACACCAGACCGTCCATGCCAGCCTTTTCGGCCAGCGCGGCCAGACGCAGCACTTGCTCTTGTGGCTCGATATCCAGACCGATACCGGCCAGGTCTTCGCGCTCCATGCTGGTCAGCACGGTCACGCCGATCAGCAACGGCTGCGGGCCGCTGCGTTTATCCAGCTCTTCACGGCAAGCGGCCATCATGCGCATACCACCGGAGCAATGCACGTTGACCATCCACACGCCCATCTCGGCAGCGGCTTTCACGGCCATCGCGGTGGTGTTGGGAATGTCGTGGAATTTCAGGTCGAGGAATACTTCAAAACCCTTGTCACGCAGGGTGCCGACAATTTCGGCGGCGCAACTGGTGAACAGTTCCTTGCCCACTTTGACCCGGCACAGCTTCGGGTCCAACTGGTCGGCCAGCTTCAGTGCGGCGTCACGGGTAGGGAAATCCAGGGCGACGATGATAGGAGTCTGG
Organism: Pseudomonas sp. P4_D7; assembly: GCF_056401755.1. NCBI lineage: Bacteria > Pseudomonadati > Pseudomonadota > Gammaproteobacteria > Pseudomonadales > Pseudomonadaceae > Pseudomonas > Pseudomonas sp. P4_D7. Next base: position 6,708 of record NZ_JBFUIR010000027.1, read on the forward strand.
CAGGCGGACATGAATGGGCTCTCAGGCAGGTCGAAATCGGCGCGCATTGTAGCGGAACCGGCGGCAGCGCGGCACCCGATGATCGGTAAATCGTCGCCTCGGCCGTGATCAGCATAGCGCTCGCTGCTATTGTGTCGACTCCGATACACAACCGACATGCCAGCAACAAGCATCCGCGCTAGCCTCGCCAGCCGCAATACGTCCTTACATCAGCACTTCCCGCCTCACGGCCGGACGCCTATGCTGAAACCACAACCTCGCAGCCCATCTTTTGTGGTTGGCGGCCTACTGGCAGATGAACAGCCTCATGCACAACACCCAAATGACCGCGACGGATGAGCCTAAAGACGACAAGCGCTGGAGCATTCGCGCGCTGATCGTCGATGATGACGTGCCGATCCGCGAGCTGATGATTGACTACCTCGCGCGCTTCAATATCCACGCCAGCGGCGTCACCGACGGCGCGGCGATGCGTCAGGCGCTGCTCGCCGAACATTTCGACGTTGTCGTGTTGGATCTGATGCTGCCCGGCGAAGACGGCTTGTCGCTGTGCCGCTGGCTGCGCGCCGAATCGGACATCCCGATCCTGATGCTCACCGCACGTTGCGAACCGACCGACCGCATCATCGGCCTGGAACTGGGCGCCGATGACTATATGGCCAAACCGTTCGAGCCACGCGAACTGGTCGCGCGCATTCAAACCATTCTGCGCCGGGTGCGCGACGATCGAACCGAACAGCGCGCGAACATTCGTTTCGACAACTGGCGTCTGAACAGCGTCCTGCGCCAGTTGATCGCCGACGATGGTCTGGTGGTGCCGCTGTCCAACGCCGAATTCCGCCTGCTGTGGGTGTTTATCGAACGTCCGCGTCGGGTACTCAGCCGCGAGCAACTGCTCGATGCTGCCCGTGGCCGCTCGATCGAAGCCTTCGACCGCAGCATCGATTTGCTGGTCTCGCGTCTGCGGCAGAAACTCGGCGACGACCCGAAAGCCCCGCAGTTGATCAAAACCGTGCGCGGTGAGGGTTACCTGTTCGACGCGCGGGACATCGGCTGATGCGGGCGCGCTTCGACACGCTGTTCGGGCGCCTGTTTGGCGTGCTGTTCGTGGCGATTGTCCTGGCGCACCTGCTGGCGTTCGCCTGGTTCCACCACTACGGGCCCCCGCCGCCCCCGCCGCCACCGGAGTTCTCTCAAGGCGCCGAAGGGCAACCGATGGCACATGATCCGCGCTACCCGCCACGGCCACCGCGTCCGTGGTTCGGTGGCCCGGTGGTGCCGCTGACCTTTCAATTCATCACGCTGATGATCGCGGCCTGGTACGGCGCCAAACTGCTCAGTCGCCCGATCCAGCGCCTGAGCGACGCCGCCGAACGCCTCAGCGAAGACCTCGACAGTCCGCCGCTCGACGAGTCCGGCCCGCGGGAATCGCGACAAGCCGCCTACACCTTCAACCTGATGCAGCAACGCATTCGCGAACAGGTGCAGCAGCGCGCACGGATGCTGGGCGCGGTTTCCCATGATCTGCGCACACCGTTGTCACGCCTGAAACTGCGCCTGGAAAACATCAGCGATGAAAAGCTGCAAGGCCAGATGCGCCAGGACCTCGACGACATGATCGGCATGCTCGACGCCACCCTCACCTACCTGCACGAACAGCGCACCAGCGAAGCCTTGCAATTGATGGATGTGCAGGCGCTGGTCGAATCACTGTGCGAAAACGCGCAGGATCAAGGCGCCGACGTACAGGTCAGCGGCCATTGCGCACCGTTGCCGGTACAGCCGATGGCGCTGCGTTCGTGCCTCAACAACCTCATGGACAATGCCCTGCGTTATGCCGGCCAGGCACGCATCGAATTGCAGGATCAGCGCGAGCAACTGCTGATCCGCGTAATCGATCACGGCCCGGGGATCACCGAGGACAAGCGTGAAGCGGTGTTTGAACCATTTTATCGGCTGGAAGGCTCGCGCAATCGCAACTCTGGCGGCGTCGGGCTGGGTATGACGATTGCCCGCGAAGCGGCCCAGCGTCTGGGTGGCCAGCTCAACCTCGAAGAAACCCCCGGCGGCGGCCTCACCGCCATCATTCGCCTGCCGCGCACCTGAGAAACACACAATCCACCTGTAGGAGTGAGCCTGCTCGCGATAGCGGAGTGTCAGTCACAGTAAATGTCACTGATAAACCGCTATCGCGAGCAGGCTCACTCCTACAAGGTATTTGGTGTTCATTCCATCGTGTGTACCCACCGGTACAAATCCCACATACCCCCGACAACTTGCGCCCCGACGCTGCATAAGCCGGTACACCCACCGGTTTTCCATTCCAGGGAGTGAGTCCGATGATCGGTAGCGTCAGCAACTACACGAGCTATACCAGCACCAGCAGTACCTCCACGCAAAACGCCCGCAGCCAGCAACTGCAAAAAGAACTGTTCGCCAAACTCGACAGCAACGGCGACGGCGCAGTGGATCAGGACGAACTGAAAAGCGCCCTGTCGCAGAAGAACGACGACGGTCTGCTGGTCAAACTGAGTAAACAATTCGGTGATCTGGACAGCGATGCCAGCGGCAGCCTCAGCGCCGAAGAATTGACCGCCATGGCGCCCCCGCCACCGCCACACGATCAAGCACCGGACACCGACCTCGCCGACGCCCTGATCAGCGCCCTCGACAGCGACGGTGACGGCGCCATCAGCAGCGACGAACTGAGCAGCGGCCTGACCAGCGCCGGCAGCACTGCCGACAGCAACGAAATCTTCTCCGCCCTCGACAAGAACAAGGACGGCACCGTCAGCCAGGACGAACTCACCGCCAGCTTGACCCCGCCACCTCCACCGCCGCCACACATCAACAGCGACGAACTGTTCAGCCAACTTGATGCGGATGGCGACGGCAGCGTGACCGCGACAGAACTCGGCAGCGCACTGCAAGCCAGCGACAGCGCGACTTCAACCACCAGCACTGACACCAGTGCCGCGCTGCTCAAGGTGCTCGATAGCGACAGCAGCGGCGGTGTAAGCAGCGACGAGCTGAAAGCGGCTTTACAGGCAGGGCGAGAACGGCCGGATGAAGAACAGACCGCTTCTACCCAGAGCACCACCGAAGCCCTGAACCGCATGATTGCCAATTTGAGCAAACAGTACTCGCTGGAGAAAACGGCGTCGGTGGGCAAGTATTTGAATGTGGCGACTTGAGTCGAAGACACTATTTGCCGCGGACAATCAAAAGCCCCTCACCCTAACCCTCTCCCAGAGGGAGAGGGGACTGATCGAGGTGTTTGGGAGAGGTACGCCGACGTGCGATACCGCGTCGAACTGAGGCTTTGAAAAGCACACATTTCAGCCCCCTCTCCCTCGGGAGAGGGCTGGGGTGAGGGGCAGCAACAACGCAAATCAAAAGCCGAACACCCGCGCTCTTCACCACTCAATAGGYCGAGTGTCAGCTCGCCTGCTTTTGATCTTGATCCACGGGCGACGTCGGAAGGCTGAGTGGAGGGATTGATCCGGGCGTGGGAGCGCAGCGACCGTTTGGCGCAGCCAAACACAGCGAGAGGAGGTGCAGCGAAGCAAACCGTAGGCGCTGCGCCCGGATCGATCCCGCAGCGAAGGAACCCCCGAGCCCCAGCGAGCGGGCCGCACGTAGGAGCAAGCCTTTTGGGTTACCTTTTCGGCGTTTGGAAAAGGTGACCCGCCGTAAGGGCGGAACCCTAAGCAGCCGTTACCGCAGCAATGGATATACACCCAAACCCAAAACAGCTACCGCCGATCCTCAACCCGCCCCTGACTCTTGCTCCAATCCGTCAACAAACTATAAGCCACCGCCAACAACGTAGGCCCGATAAACAACCCGATAAACCCAAACGCAATCAACCCGCCAAACACCCCAAGCAACACAATCACCAACGGCAAATTCCCCCCGCGGCTGATCAAATACGGCTTGAGCACGTTATCCACCCCACTGATGACAAACGTCCCCCAGATCCCGAGAAACACCGCCATCCCGTACTCACCCTTCCACGCCAGCCAAGCCGTCGCCGGCACCCACACCAACGGCGGCCCCATCGGAATCAGACTCAACAGGAAGGTGACAATCCCGAGCACCAGCGCCCCCGGCACCCCGGCAATCAAAAACCCGATCAACGCCAGAACCGCCTGCGCCGCCGCCGTGCCGATCACCCCGTTGACCACCCGCTGCACCGTACCCGCCACCAACTCGATGTAATACCCGGCACGATCCCCGATCAAGCGCTCCAGCAGACTGTGCACAAACGCCGCCAGTCGCGGCCCGTCACGATAGAAAAAGAACACAAAGACAATGCTCAACGTCAGCTCGAGAATCCCGCCACCAATCTGCGCACTGCGCGCCAGCAGCCAGTTACCGACCTGCCCCAGATAAGGTTTGATCGACACCATCAGCGCGGCGCCCTGCTGATCGATGCTGTTCCACAGCCCGACCAGGCGCTCGCCCACAAACGGCAAAGTCCCCAGCCACACCGGCGCTTCCGGCAGACCGTCGACCTGCACATCCTTGATGAACGCCGTGGCATCACGCACATGATCCCCCACGTTGAACCCCAGCCAGACCAGCGGCGCGGCCACCAGCAGCATCCAGCCCAGCGTCAGAATCCCCGCAGCCAGCGACTCACGGCCATTGAGCCAGCGGGTCAACAGACGCATCAGCGGCCAACTGGCGAATGCCAGCACCGCGCCCCAGAACAGGGCCGACCAGAACGGCGCCATCACCCACAGGCTGGCACCAAACAACACCAGCAGCAGGATCTGCACCAGCAGGCGATCGTTATTGAGCATGTAAGATCTCGAAAAAGTCAGTCAGGCAAAGAGTAGGCGAACACGCAGTTCGTGCTCGCCCGAAACAGCTTAACGCAACAGATCGATGCGCAGGCCAGAGCCTTCAACACTGCCGGTCTCCATGCGTGCCGCCCGCACGCCCTGATTGATCAGGGCCTGTCGCCATGCCTCGGCTTTCGGCCCGGACACCGTCACGCGCAACGTCGTATCGAGATTAAGGCCACGGGAAATCAGGCGTAGCCATGTATCGTCCGGATCATTCACGCGATCAGGAAAATCCAGTTCACCGGTGCTTTTCAACTGACGCAACAGGGTGGCCGAGGTCGGCAGCAGCTCACCCAACGGTGCAGCCGCCTCGAACTGTTCGACATGCAGATAGGCTTTGCGATTGCCGCGCGTGATGCTGTAAAGCGCCACCAGCGTGTTGTCACGCGGTACGGCCAGTCTCAACAACAGATACGCCTGTTGTTCGTCAGCACCGTACAACTTGGCGTTGCCGAACACCTCGTTGGCCCACAGGCTGCTTTCACCGCAATCACGCGCCTGACACCAGAACAGCAATTCGGCGTCCTGCTTTTGCAGGGCTTCACGAGCGGCAGTAAAGGCTTCGGTGGCGGAGTGTTCGGGGGGCAACTCGTAGGTCACCGAAGTGGTCTGGCCACGGGCGGTGACCTGACCGTCGAAACGCAGCTGCCCGCTGATCTTGCGGATCGAGCCCAGCGGATAGATCCGCTCAAGCTCCACAGGCGGGCGGTAGTCGACGATCTGTGCATCGGCCAGACGCGGCACGATCTGCAGATCCTGACTGCCCGGCACATCGGCGGCGAACGAAACGGTACTGAAACAGCACAGTGCCAACAGACTGAGTGACCGCATAGTCAGGCTCATCGGATCGGCATGACTGGGTAATTCGAGGTCGCAGCGGTATAGAAATCCATCGTAGTTGTCTCCCATTTCAACCCGCCCAGCCTCGACAGTTGCCCGCAGCAAGTCAAGGAATGGCGAAGAACCGATTGAAACAGTCTGCTACAAGGCCGGCACCCGCCTCGTCGTTCAGGTGCAAATGGTGCCCGCCCGCCAACTGTTCCCGGCTAAAGGGTAGACGCTCCAGCAGCTCCGGATGTTTGGCGAGCATGCCGTCAGCCGCGACCACCAGCTGCGCCGGACAACTGACCCGCAGCGCGAAAGCCATTGCCTGTTCCTGGGTCAGACGCAGCGGCGAAGGCAGGGTCAGGCGATTGTCGGTGCGCCAGGTGTAACCGCCGGGCACCGGCATCAGACCGCGCTGGGCCAACAATTCAGCCGCCTCACGGCTGACCGCCACCAGACCTTTCATGCGCGCTTCGATGGCACGGTCGAGGGTGCTGTAAACCGGTTTGCGCTTCTCGCGCAGATCCAGTTGCGCTTGCAGGGCCATGCCCATGCGCTCGGCGGCGTTTTCGCCTTTGTCTGTAGGAGGAATGACGCCGTCGATCAGCGCCAGATGGCTGATGCGTTCCGGCAGCGAACCCGCCAGCACCATGGAAACGATGGCGCCCATCGAATGCCCGAGCAGGCCGAAACGCTTCCAGCCCAGTTGTTCGGCGACTTGCAGCACGTCATGGGCGTAATCCCACAGCGCATAGCCGGCGCCGTTCGGCCGATGCCCGGAGTGCCCGTGCCCGGCCATGTCCAACGCAATGATGCGCAAGCCTTTGAGTTTGGGCGCCAATCGGGCAAAGCTGTTGGCATTGTCGAGCCAACCATGCAGTGCAATCACCGGCAGCCCGTCCTCGGGCCCGAATAAATGCGCGGCCAGTTCGATATGCGGCAGGCTCAGGCGCACTTCTTCGAAGGTCGGACTCATGCGCAATCCTTGTTCTGACGGTGCTCCCAACGGGTAAACAGATTCTTCAATAGCCGTGCGGTGTCCTGTGGCCGCTCAAGCGGGAACATGTGGCCGCCGGGCATGCTCAGCGCCTCGCCCTGGGCCAGACGCGAAACGAAACGGGTGTGATGGCGCATGACCACACGGCTCTTGTGCCCGCGCACCACCGCCAGCGGCACTTGCAATTGACCGGTACGGCCAGGGCTGGTGTGCGGCACACCGCGATAGATACTGATCTCGGTGGCCGGGTCGAAACGCAGGCGCAGTTTGTCGCCAACCTTGTGCAAACCGTGCTGCAGGTAGGCGTCGAAACATTCCGGATCGAAGCCGCGAAACAGCGTCTTGCCAGCAAAATAGCTGCGCGCACTGTCGAGGTCGGCGAACTCTTCACGGCGCCCCAGCGTCCGTCCGGCCGGGGTCAGTCTGTCGATGAAGCCAAAGCGCTTGGCCGCGCGGATTACCCACTGATCAGTGCGGGTCAGCACCGGCGAATCGAGCATCACCACGCCGCGATACAGCTCAGGGCAACGCAGCGCCGCGTGCAAGTGCAGTACGCCGCCGAACGAATGGCCGACGCCCCACACCGGCTGATCCTGCTGCTGCAAATGGTGGATCAACTCGTCGACGAGGTTGTACCAGTTGTCATCCGCCGGAAAACGCGGGTCATGGGCATGCTGCTCCAGATGCGCAACCCGGTACTCGGGCGCCAGCGCCGCGAACAATTTGCCATAGGTGCCCGAGGGAAACCCGTTGGCGTGGGCGAAAAAGATTGGTTGCGACATACGGGCAAATCCATGAGCGGGAAACGTGGCGTTGATTGTCCGTAAGACCGCGCCTTACAGCAATGACCGTAACTGCCAGGAATGATGACAGTCCGGTCAGGGCTATGGTGAGTCAGTCGGATCGCTACCCCCTCACCCCCAGGGGGGCGAGGGGGAAAGGGAGCCGATCTCCATGCTTTTCCGAATCTGTATTCGACTCGGTATCTCAGGTCGATGAAGCACGTGAAAACAACGAGGTCGGCCCCCTCTCCCTCTGGGAGAGGGCTGGGGTGAGGGGCTGATCACTGAAGAACCCCACTCAACGCACCGGCGGCTGCTCACCCAACGGCACCACCGCCATGGTCAACCGCGACACACAACTGGCCTTGCCTTCATCACTGGTCAAGCGAATGTCCCACACATGCGTGGTGCGACCAATGTGAATCGGCTTGGCCACCGCCGTCACCCGCCCACTGCGCAAGCCGCGCAGATGGTTGGCGTTGATCTCAAGTCCCACGCAGTAAAACTTGCTGGCATCGATGCACAGATAGCTGGCCATCGAACCGACGGTTTCCGCCAGTACCACCGAGGCGCCGCCGTGCAACAAACCGTAGGGCTGATGGGTGCGATGGTCGATGACCATGCTCGCGGTCAGCGATTCTTCGTCGAACGCTTCGAAGCGGATGTCCAGCACTTCGCCGATGGTGTTTTTCTGGATCGCGTTCAACTGCTCGATGTCGGGAGTGGTACGCCACAAGCTCATCGCAGACTTCCTTTGTTGTTTTAGTGGTCGCTCAATCCTGCCACAGCACCGCCTCGCTGCGCTCGCTCCATTCTTCGAAACGCGCGCCATAGGTGTCTTCGATGACGTTGCGCTTGATCTTCAGGGTTGGCGTGAGGAAGCCGTTTTCCACCGCCCAACTGTCCTTGACCACCACCAACCGGCGCAGGCGTTCATGCTTGTCGAGTACGGCGTTGACCTCCTCCAGGAGTTTTTCCAGGCTCGAATGCAGGCTCGCCCGGCCCTCCTCCTGATTGACCGTCGACAAGACGCACAAGCCGAGTGGCGCACTTAGGCCGTCCCCCACCACACACACCTGTTCAATCCGCGAATGCACGGCCAAGCGATTTTCGATCGGTGCCGGGGCAACATATTTGCCCTTGCTGGTCTTGAAGATCTCCTTGAGTCGGCCAGTCAGGCGCAGGCGCCCTTCAGCATCCTGTTCGCCCTTGTCACCGGTGCGCAGAAAGCCGTCCTCGGTCAACGTTTCGGCGGTCTTCTGCGGTTCCTTGAAATAGCCGAGCATGTTCGCCTGACTGCGCACCTGCACCTCGCCCGACTCATCGATGCGTACTTCGACATCCGGGCACGGCTTGCCGATCCAACCCTGCTTGTATTGCCCCGGCAGGCAGATGTGCGAGTAGCCGCAACTCTCGGTCATGCCGTAGACCTCCAGCACATCCAGGCCAAGTTTCTGATACCAGGCGAGCAAGGTCTGCGGCACCGGCGCGGCACCGGATAACGCCACGCGCAAAGCATCCAGCCCCAGGCCTGCCAGTACCTTGTGACCAACGCGCTTGCCAATGAATGGCAGACCGAGAAGAAAATCCAGACGTTTCGCCGGGATCTTGCTGTACACGCCCATCTGGAATTTGGTCCAGATGCGCGGCACACCGAACATCGCGGTCGGCCGTGCTCGCTGCAGGTCAGTGATGAAGGTCTCAAGGCTCTCGGCGAAGAAAACCGTCTGCCCGGTGTAGATCGACGCCAGTTCTACGAACATGCGCTCGGCGACGTGGCACAGCGGCAAGTACGAGAGCAATCGATCGTTCTCGTTAAGCCCGAACAGTTGCGTGCCGCGCGTCGTGGCGAAAACGAGATTGGCAAAACTGTGCATCACGCCTTTGGGCAGGCCGGTGGTGCCGGAGGTGTAAATGATCGTCGCCAATTGCTCGGCCGCCGGACGTGGATCATCCTGAATCGGCGAACTGCGCTGCAAGTCCGCCCAACTGAATTCGAAATCCCCGGGCGGGTGCAGTGGCAGACTAATGGTCGGCAGATCCGCCGGCACGCCTTTGCACATGCCCGGCCAGTCGTCGAGCTTGCCGATGAAGGCCAGGACGCTTTCCGAGTGATTGAGCACTTGCGCGACAGAGTCGGCGGTGAGGTTGGGATACAGCGGAACCGAGACGTGCCCGGCCATCCAGATCGCCAGGTCGGCGATGATCCAGTGCGCGCAGTTTTTCGAGATCAGGGCGATGTGACTGCCTTGCGGCAACTCACGGGCGCGCAACCAGTGCGCGGCGCAGCGGGCCTGATGGCCGACGTCAGCCCAGCTCAGCGTCTCGACCTGGCCGCCGCCAATGGGCTGCACGAGGAAGCGCTGGCGCGGGTGCCGGGCTTCACGTTCGTAGAACACGTCCAGCGGCAAACGGAAGGCGGCAGACATGCGACTCGCTCCTGTTTTTTGGGTCTGGAGCAAGCGTAGTCAACCAAGCAAGTGCTTGGTTGGAAAATTCACACAAATAATTTCATGGGTTGGCAGAAAACAATGTGGGAGCGAGCCTGCTCGCGAATGCAGTGTGTCAAACACATAAAGGGTGAATGACACGCCGCTTTCGCGAGCAGGCTCGCTCCCACAAGGAACCAGCGTTATGGATGTTTGAGGCTGTTGAGGTTCATCGAGCCGATCAGCAGCTCTGCGCTTTCAAGCTCAGCCAACCCGGCAGTACTGACCTTCTCCGGCGGATACCCGGCGCCATGCTGCAGATAGCTGAGCAGATTGCCCACCAGCGGGTTGTGACTGACCAGCAGGACGTTGCTCACCGACACCAGTTGATCGGTGACCTTGTCCGGGTCGGTCTCCGGCGTCAGCCACTCGACCGTGCGAATTTCCGGCTCGAAACCCAGCGCCTCACGGACAATCTGCGCAGTCTGTTGCGCGCGCAGATAAGGGCTGGCGTAGATCGCCGTCAGCGGCTGGCCGATCAAATGGGCCGCGCTGTTCCAGACTTCTTTACGGCCGTGATCGGTCAGCTCCCGTTCGGAGTCGGGGCACGAGCCGAAAGGCACGGCTTCACCGTGACGTAATACCCAGAGTTTCATAGCTTGGGTTCCTCATCTCGAACCGGATGCGGTGCCGGTGCGACGGCGTGCGGCGCTTMACCTTCCGGAGTACGCGGGGTTGGCCAGTCGGCGAACGGCCACGGTTTCTGGTCGCTGTGGAAACTGCCGAAACGGCCGATCTGCGCCAGAAACTGGCTCAGGCTGTCGCCGAAATTCATCAGGCTGGCGCTCGGGGCGCCATAGATCAAACGATAGATCAGTTGCACCAGCACCACCGCGCCGAGGATGAACTGCGCCACTTGCCAGACCAGCACGTAGACGATCATCCACAACACACGCAGAAGGATGGATTCGTACTTGGCTTCGGTTTTCGGATCGTTCATGACTTGCTCCGTGCTGAATCAGTTGAAACCACTGGTGGAAATAAAATCGACGTCGGTTTTCGGCTCGGCCCGCATCAGTAGACCGATCACCTGTTCCAGCGTGCGTCCTTCAAAGAGGATCGCATGCAGCCCGGCGACCAGTGGCATGTACACGCCGACTTCCTGAGACTTGGCCTTGAGCACCTTCAAGGTGTTGACCCCTTCAGCGACTTCACCAAGTCGCGACACCGCTTCGTCGAGACTCAAGCCCTGACCCAGCGCAAAACCGACTTGATAGTTGCGACTCTTCGGCGACGAACAGGTCACGATCAGATCGCCGACACCGGCCAGACCGAGGAAGGTCATGGGATTAGCGCCCTGATTCACGGCAAAACGGGTCATTTCCGCCAGTGCCCGGGTGATCAGCATGCTCTTGGTGTTCTCGCCCATCTCCAGCGCCACCGCCATGCCGGCGATGATCGCGTAAACGTTTTTCAACGCCCCGCCCAGTTCGACACCGAAACGGTCAGCACTGGCGTAAACGCGGAAGGTACGACCGTGCAGCGCGGCTTGCACGGCTTTACACAGTTCTTCGTCTTCGCTGGCGACCACGGTGGCGGTCAGTGCGTGCTCGGCAATCTCGCGCGCCAGGTTCGGCCCGGACAACACGCCGATGCGCGCCTGCGGGGCGATTTCTTCGAGAATCTGGCTCATCAGTTTGAAGGTCTGCGCTTCGATGCCTTTGGTCAGGCTGACCAGCATCTTGCCGCTCAACCGCTCGGCGTGAGCGGCAAGCACCGTGCGCAACGCGCTGGACGGCAGCGCGACAAAGCACAGATCGCAGGCGTCGAGGGTTTCCTGCAGGTCGGTGACGGCAGTCACCCCCGGCAGAATCTTGATGCCTTTGAGGTAACGCGGGTTTTCGCGATTGACCCGGATGGCCTCGGCCTGCTCGGGGTCACGCATCCACTGCCGGACTTGATGGCCGTTCTCGGCCAAAAGATTGGCCACGGCGGTACCAAAACTTCCGCCTCCCAGGACCGCAATCGGGCGCTGTTCAGTCATATGCAATCCGTTAATCCATACCAGTGGCGATGCCGGCATTATACGGGGCGGCCAACGCGCGGCCAGCCCCAGCAACAATTACCGACACTTGTAGGAAGAAGACCAATAAAACCTAGGAAAATGCCTGCAACGTGACTGGAAATGTCGCTGCCCTCGGTTAACATGCGCGCCAATTCTTCGCTATCAAGGTTGTGTCGTGTCTTTTGGCTCTGCGTCCCCGCGTTCGTCCGTCTTACTGGCGCTGCTGTTCAGCCCGGTATTAATGGCGGACGACCTGTTCATGGACAACGAAGCACTGCCCCAAGTGCTGACCGCCACGCGCCTGAAGCAGACACCGGCGGAAGTGCCGGGAAGCATGACCGTAATTGACAACGAACTGATCCACGCCAGCGGTGCCCGCGATATCAGCGAACTGCTGCGACTGGTACCGGGGATGATGGTCGGCAACATCAGCGGCAATCAGGCGGCGGTCAATTACCACGGCACCAACGCCAGCGAAGCGCGGCGCATGCAGGTGCTGATCGACGGTCGCTCGGTGTACCGCGCCGGTTTGTCCACGGTGGACTGGAGCGATATTCCGGTGGCCATGGAAGACATCGAGCGCATCGAAGTTTTTCGCGGCCCCAACACTGTCAGCTACGGCGCCAACGCGCTGATGGCGGTGGTCAATATCATCACGCGAAACCCGGCGGACAGCCACGGTACGCGGCTGAAGTACACCCGTGGTCAGCGCGGCATCAACGATTTCTACGCCAGCCAGGGCACCGGCTGGAATGGCGGCGACTTGCGTCTGTCGTTGTCCGGGCAAGAAGACGACGGCTTCGACAGCGATCGCAGCGGCGCCGATTACCGTGACAGCCGGCGCTTGAACCGTTTCAGTCTCGCGGTCAGCCACACCCTCAGCGATAACCAGAGCCTCGACTGGCAGGTCAACGCCAAGGACGGCAGCAACCAACGGCCGTACACCTATCGTCCGGTGTTCTCCGGGATTACCGCCGCCGGGAACAATTCCGACGTAGTCGCCAAAGATTACGCCGGCTCGGTGCGCTGGAACCTCGATCTCAACCCGGAGCACAGCCTTTATATACAAGGCTCGGCGCAACACTGGGATCGTCAGCAAACCTGGCGCGCCTGCGATGCCGAGGTGTCGTTCAGCCCCGAACTGACGCAACTGTGGCAACTCAACCCGAATTACACCGAACGCCTGGCGCGCAACATCACCCGCTTCACCGGCCCCGGCGCTGCGCCCGGCACCCCGCAGGAAATGGCCCTGGCCAATCAGGTGCTCGAGCAATGGCGTAACGGCGCCAGTCGCACCCTGTGCGGCGACATCGACCAGAGCGCACGGGAATCGCGTTACGACCTCGAAGTGCAGGACACCCTCAGCCTGTCCGACAGCCTGCGTCTGGTCAGCGGCATGAACTATCGTTACGACCGCGCCGACTCCGAAACCTACTTCAATGGCACGCTGGACGACACCACGTGGCGCGCGTTCGGCCAACTGGAATGGCGTGCCACTGAACACTGGTTGTTGCAGGGCGGTGCGATGTTCGAAAACACGCAACTGATCGGCAGTTCGCTGACGCCGCGCTTCGCCGTCAATTACCTGATCAACCCGCGCCACGGCCTGCGCGCGGTTTACTCGGAAGCGATCCGCTCGCCGGACATGTTCGAGAACAACGTCAACTGGAGCTATCAGGTCAGCAACCTGCGGCCTTCGGCTTACGGCCAGTCGTCGGCGCGGTACTTCGTCAAGACGCGCGGCCCGGGCGATCTCGATCAGGAGCACATGCGCTCGCGGGAGCTGGGCTACAACGGCTACTTCGCCGAGCTGGGCCTGGCCCTGGATGTGAAGCTGTTCTACGACGAGATCACCGGAATGATCAGTGAGCCGCTGCGTAACAACCAATACATCGCCAGCAACGCCAACAGCTCGCGGTTTCGTGGCACCGAAACCCAGCTCGACTGGCGCGTGAGCCTGGCCGACCGCTTGCGGTTCACMTACGCCTTCGTCGATGCCGAAGCGAGCAATCCGCTGGATCAACAATTCACCTCACGCAATAGCGGTTCGGCCGGTTGGCTGCGCGATTGGGGCCATGGCTGGAACAGCGCCCTCTTCTATTACGGCGACAACGCGCTCAATGGCTACCGTTTCGAGCGGGTCGACACACGCATCGCCAAACGCATCCTGCTGGGCAAAGCCCAGCTGCAACTGGCCGGCGTGCTGCAACAGCGCCTCGACCATGCGCCGACCACCTTCGTCGACAATAATTACGACGAGCGTCGGGTGATGTATTTCAGCGCTGAGCTGGAGTTCTAGGATGCGCTACCGGCCGTCACGGACGCTGCCAACCCTTGGTCACTGGCTGGCCGGGGTTTGCCTGTTTCTGACCGCATGGCTGCATGGCGTGGCGGTGCAGGCCGCCGATATTCTGTTGACCGGTGCCGAGGAAAGTCCCGGCGTGCAAGCATTCGTCCAGGCACTCAGCGAATTGCGTCCGACTGACAACGTGCGTTTCCAGCCGTTGGCCAGTCTGCCGGCACCGGGAAAACTGCCTGCCAGTCTGCGCCTGATTCTGCTCGACCTGCCGAGCCTCGACTGGCGCCTGCAAGACCCCCAAGGCCCGGCAACGCTGGTGCTGCGCATCAGTCGTCTGCAAGCGCGCCAGCGCCTCGGCAGCGCGCAACCGGCGCACCTGAGTTTGCTGTGGAGTGATCCACCGCTGAGCCGCCAGTTGCAGTTGATCCGACGCATTCTGCCCCAGGCCCAGCGCATCGGCGTGCTCTTCGATCAACACAGCGAATTCCTCCTCAACGAACTCAATCTCGCCGCTAAACCACTGAACCTGCAAATCGTCAGCCAGCGCTGGGACAACATCCACGACAGCCGCCCGCTGCAAACCGTGCTGAAGAACAGCGACGTGTTACTCGGCCTCGACGACCCCGACCTGTACAACCCGAAAACCGCGAAAAACCTGCTGCTCAGCAGCTATTCACGGCAAGTCGCGCTGGTCGGTCCTAACGTGGCGTTCGTCCGCGCCGGCAGCCTGGCGAGTACCTACAGCGATCAGAACGACTGGCTGGCCGTGCTCGATCATTTGCTCGACCAATCGCCGGCCAGTTGGCCGCGAACGCTCTACCCCACACGTTTTAAAGTCTCAAGTAATGCGCAGGTCGCTCGTTCCCTAGGGATCGAGCCGCTAAATGAAGCGTCTGTCGCCCAAGCGCTGGCTGAAGGAGAACGCCGTCCATGAGTTTTCGTCGCCGTTGGGACATCAACACCCGCACCCAGTTGATCAGTCTGGGCCCGGCGCTGTTGTTGACCCTGTTGCTGATCAGCTTCTTTACCTTTGTGCGCATTCAGGATCTGCGCCAGGAGCTGAACCACACCGGCCAACTGATCGCCAACCAACTGGCACCCGCCACTGAATACGGGGTGATTTCCGGCAATAACGAAGTGCTGGAAAGCCTGCTCAAAGCGACACTGGCCACGCCCAACGTGCGCTTTCTCGAAATACAGGACAGCGCCAACCGGATTCTGGTGTACGTCGAACAGCCCGCCGCCGCGCACAGTCGCCCGCATCAGGTTGAAGTGTTTCAGGCACCGGTGCGCCTGCAACGCATCGCCCTGCACAATGATTTCTTTCAGGACGGCAAGGTCAGCAACGGCGGGGCCAGCGAGGACTATCTGGGCCGAGTAATCGTTGGCTTGTCCAACGATGCCTTCAGCCAGCGCCAGCAGGAGATTCTGTTCAAGGCCGGGATTCTCGCGCTGTTCGCCCTGCTCTTCACCTTCGTATTGGCACGACGCCTGGCCGGCAGCCTGTCGCAGCCGATCCGCGACATCGGCGATGCGGTCAAGGCGATTCAGGACGGCGATTACAAAACCCCGCTGCCGATTGTCGATGACACCGAACTGGGCGCGCTGTCGCAGCACATCAATAACCTCGCCCAGGCTCTGGAACAGGCCAGCCGTGAGCAGCACCAGGCCATGGCGCAACTGATTCAGACCCGCGAAGAGGCGGAAAAGGCCAACAACGCCAAGTCGGACTTTCTGGCGATGATGAGCCACGAACTGCGCACGCCCATGAACGGCGTGCTGGGCATGCTGCAACTGCTGGAAACCACTGAGATGACCGAGGAGCAGGTCGAATACGCCGCCCTTGCCTCGGAGTCCACCGAACACCTGCTGAAAGTCATCAACGATATTCTCGACTTCTCGCGCATCGAACGCTCGGAACTGGAACTGGAGCACATCCCGTTCAACCTCGCCGAACTGATCGGCGCCTGCGCCCAGTCGTTCCAGCACAGCGCGGTGCAGCGGGGTCTGGCGCTGAACTTGCGCATCCCGGACGACATGCGCGGTTTGCAGGTGCAGGGCGATCCGACGCGGATCCGGCAGATTCTGGTCAACCTCGTCGGCAATGCACTGAAGTTCACCGAACAGGGCCGGGTCAGCATCGAGGCGCAGTGGCAGTCGCTGGATCACGAATTACTGTGGTTCACCTGTTCGGTGCGTGACAGCGGCATCGGTATCTCTTCTGAAAGTCTGGAGTTGATGTTCAATGCCTTCCAGCAGGCCGACAGTTCGATTTCACGGCGCTATGGCGGCACCGGTCTCGGTCTGCCGATCGCCCGCACGCTGGCCGAACGCATGGGCGGCACCTTGCGCGCGCAGAGCGAGGAAGGTCGCGGTTCGGTATTCACTCTGGAAATTCCCCTGGCACTCTATAAGCAGGCGCTGCCGCCCCTGGCTGCGCCGCGTGCACTGAACGGCAAAGAGCATGGTGAAGGGCGCAATGTCTTGCTGGTCGAAGACAATCCAGTGAACCAGACCGTTATTGAAGCGATGCTGCGCAGTCTGGGCTTTACTGTCAGTGTTGCTACCGATGGCGCACAAGCCGTGCGCAGCGCCGAGGGCAGCGACTTCGAAGTGATTCTGATGGATTGCCGTTTGCCGATCATCGATGGCTATGAGGCCACCCGACAGATCCGTTGCCTACCCGGACGCAGCGAAGTGCCGATCATCGCGCTGACCGCCAACGCCTTGCAGGGCGACCGGGAAACCTGCCTGTCGGCGGGGATGAACGATTATCTGGCGAAGCCGTTCAAACGTAATGATCTGCAGCAGATTCTGCAGCGCTGGGTGTCGTAGTGTGGGCCTTTCGACCATCTGCGACTGGCGTGAAAAGCGAAAGTGCGGCAGTCTTAGGCACCCGAACGAGCCTCAAAAGAGGCTTGAATAAAAATTTCAGTGCACAAGTGTACATTCATGTCCTTGGTGCTGTGACTTTCACCACAACGCAATAGTCTATGAGTAGGCTGCCGGTTCGAGGCATGAACGCTTCGAACGGTCGGGAAGATTTGCCCCACCTGCCGCATGGGATTATTGAGGAGCTCGCATGACCAAACAAAACGCCTTTACTCGGGAAGATCTGCTGCGCTGCAGTCGCGGTGAGCTGTTCGGCCCAGGTAACGCGCAACTGCCCGCCCCGAACATGCTGATGGTCGATCGCATCACCCTGATCAGCGAAGAAGGCGGCAAGTACGGCAAAGGTGAATTGGTCGCCGAGCTGGATATCAACCCTGACCTGTGGTTCTTCGCGTGCCACTTCGAAGGCGATCCGGTGATGCCGGGCTGCCTGGGTCTGGATGCCATGTGGCAACTGGTCGGTTTCTTCCTGGGCTGGCAAGGCCTGCCGGGCCGTGGCCGTGCGCTGGGTTCAGGCGAAGTGAAGTTCTTCGGTCAGGTGCTGCCGACCGCCAAGAAAGTCACCTACAACATTCATATCAAACGCGTCCTCAAGGGCAAGCTGAACCTGGCCATCGCCGATGGTTCGGTGACTGTCGACGGTCGCGAAATCTACACCGCCGAAGGCCTTCGCGTCGGCGTGTTCACCTCCACTGACAACTTCTAAGGGTTATTCGCATGCGCCGCGTCGTTATCACTGGTCTGGGCATCGTTTCGTGCCTGGGCAATGACAAAGAGACCGTCTCCGCTAACCTGCGTGCAAGCCGCCCTGGCATCCGGTTCAACCCGGAATATGCTGAAATGGGTCTGCGTAGCCAGGTTTCCGGCTCCATCGACCTCAACCTTGAAGAACTGATCGATCGCAAGATCTATCGCTTCGTCGGCCACGCAGCCGCGTACGCCTACCTGGCCATGAAAGACGCCATCACTGACTCCGGCCTGACCGAAGAGCAAGTGTCCAACCCGCGTACCGGCCTGATCGCTGGTTCCGGTGGTGCTTCCACGCTGAACCAGATGGAAGCCCTGGACATCCTGCGCGAGAAAGGCGTCAAGCGCGTTGGCCCGTACCGTGTAACGCGGACCATGAGCAGCACCGTTTCCGCTTGCCTGGCCACGCCATTCAAGATCAAAGGCCTGAACTACTCCATCGCATCTGCCTGCGCCACCAGTGCTCACTGCATCGGTACTGCCATGGAACAGATCCAGATGGGCAAGCAGGACATCGTTTTCGCCGGTGGCGGTGAAGAAGAGCACTGGAGCCAGTCGTTCCTGTTCGACGCAATGGGCGCTCTGTCCAGCAAGCGTAACGACACCCCGGAACAAGCTTCCCGTGCCTACGACGCTGACCGTGACGGTTTCGTCATTGCCGGCGGTGGCGGTATGGTCGTGGTTGAAGAACTGGAACACGCTCTGGCCCGTGGCGCGAAGATCTACGCCGAAATCGTTGGCTACGGCGCAACGTCCGACGGCTACGACATGGTTGCCCCAAGTGGCGAAGGCGCGATCCGCTGCATGCAGATGGCGATGTCCACCGTTGATACGCCGATCGACTACCTGAACACCCACGGCACCTCGACTCCGGTCGGCGACGTCGCGGAAATGAAAGGTGTACGTGAAGTGTTCGGCGACAAGGCACCAGCGATCAGCTCGACCAAGAGCCTGTCCGGTCACTCCCTGGGCGCCGCCGGCGTTCACGAAGCGATCTACTGCATGCTGATGATGGAAGGCAACTTCATTGCCGGTTCCGCCAACATCGACGAGCTGGACCCTGAAGTGGCCGACCTGCCGGTGCTGACCAAGACCCGCGAAAACGCCACCATCAACACTGTGATGAGCAACAGCTTCGGCTTCGGCGGCACCAACGCCACGCTGGTACTGAAGCGCTGGGAAGGCAAGTAATTCCCCCCGCTTGAGCCACACATGAAAACGCCCCGACTGGTTCGGGGCGTTTTTTTTGCCCGAAGAAAATAGCAGGTACACCGCAAAACCCTGTGGGAGCGAGCCTGCTCGCGAATGCGATATTCCAGTCATCCTATCGTCGTCTGCCCCACTGAATTTGCGAGCAGGCTCGCTCCCACAATGGGTTTCGGCGCTTCTGAAAATGAAACTTCTGTCATGAAACCTACCGCCCTGCGACCGAATGTCGCGGATTACGCGGGCTGCAGCACTGTTGCAAAAAACGCAATAACACCTTGCGCAAATCAAGCGTTTACTTAGCAAGCTAACAAATCATATAAAAGAGTCCTGCACACGCCTTGCTGCAGATAACTTGAGATTTGGAGCTAGCAGATGACTGTAAAAGTAACTGAACGCGACGATTCACACATGTCCCACGAAGGCGTAGCCGCCGGTATCCGCATCTGGGATGTGCATCAACAAGACTTGCTGGTCGGCATGTTCCACAACGAGATCGATGCCCACAACTACAAGGCCGAACTCGAAGTGCAAGAGCAACAACGCGAAACCCGCTCCTCCTGATTCAACCACAGCATTGAAAACGACAAACCCCGCCATGAGCGGGGTTTGTCGTTATTACAGCTTTATCGATTTACCACATCAGGTCATCAGGGATCTGATACGCCGCGTACGGATCGTCCTCGGTGCTGACCTCTTCGGTCTGCACGTTGAGCTGGACGATGCGCTGTGGATCGCGCTCCTGGATCTTCAGGGCCGCTTCACGCGGGATCACTTCGTAGCCGCCGGCATGGTGCACGATCGCCAGCGAACCGCTGCTGAGCTTGTTGCGCATCAGCGTGTTTACCGAGATGCGCTTGACCTTCTTGTCATCGACGAAGTTGTAGTAGTCCTCGGTGGTCAGCTTCGGCAGACGCGAGACTTCGATCAGTTGTTTGACCTGTGCTGCACGCGCCTTGGCTTCGGCTTTCTCTTTCTGCTGGCGGTTCAGCTCCTGGTCACGCTTGACCTTCTCGGCCATGGCTTCCTGGGCGGCACGCTGCTGCGAGTCATCCAGCTCGATCTGACCTTTGTGCGCCAGACGTTGCTGCTTTTGCTTGTCCTTGCTGACTTGCTTGGCCTGCTTTTGGTTGACCAGGCCTGCTTTGAGCAACTGGTCGCGAAGGGAAATACTCATGGTGCTTACTCACTTGGGCAGTGGCTCAGCCGCAGCCGGGCAAATTCTTTTCCTGACGTTTGGCTTCACCCCACAGGGCGTCCAACTCTTCGAGGGTGCAATCTTCTATGGGACGGTGGGTGTCGCGCAATGCCTGTTCGATAAATCGGAAACGTCTTTCGAACTTGCCGTTGGCGCCACGCAGCGCAGTTTCCGGGTCGACCTTCAGATGCCGGGCCAGGTTGACCACGGAAAACAGCAGATCGCCGATCTCGTCAGCCACGGCGACGGGATCGTTTTCGGACATGGCTTCGAGGACTTCATCAAGTTCTTCGCGCACCTTGTCGAGCACCGGCAAGGCGTCTGGCCAGTCGAAACCGACCTGGCCTGCGCGCTTCTGCAACTTGGCCGAACGCGACAATGCCGGCAACGTTGCCGGCACGTCATCGAGCAGTGACAGTTGCTCGGGCGCGGCAGATTTCTCCGCGCGCTCTTCGGCCTTGATCTCTTCCCAGCGTTGTTTGACCTGTTCTTCGCTCAAGCGCGGCACATCCAGCGGCGCGTACAGATCACCGGTGGGAAACACGTGCGGGTGACGACGGATCAGCTTGCGGGTGATGCTGTCGATCACCCCGGCAAATTCAAAGCGCCCTTCTTCCTTGGCCAACTGGCTGTAATACACCACCTGGAACAGCAGATCGCCCAGCTCGCCCTGCAAGTGATCGAAGTCGCCGCGCTCGATGGCGTCGGCCACTTCGTAGGCTTCTTCGAGGGTGTGCGGAACGATGGTCGCGTAGGTTTGCTTGATGTCCCACGGGCAACCGTATTGCGGATCGCGCAGACGGTTCATCAGGTGGAGCAGGTCTTCAAGGCTGTACATACAAAATCTCACTCAACCCTTTCTGCGATCTTGATCGTTCCCACGCTCTGCGTGGGAATGCAGCCCGTGACGCTCCGCGTCACTGGACGCAGAGCGTCCCTAGAGGCATTCCCACGCGGAGCGTGGGAACGATCAATCGAAGTCATCTTCAAGGGGTACGGTTACGCCGCGTTTCGATGATGTTCGGCAACTGCGAAATCCGCCCCAGCAAGCGCCCCAGCGCATCCAGACCCGGGATCTCGATCGTCAGGGACATCAGCGCGGTGTTGTCTTCCTTGTTCGAGCGGGTGTTGACCGCCAGCACGTTGATGCGTTCGTTGAGCAATACCTGCGAGACGTCACGCAGCAGACCGGAACGGTCGTAGGCGCGGATAACGATGTCCACCGGATAGGTGAGCACCGGCACCGGGCCCCAACTGACCTGGATGATCCGCTCCGGCTCGCGCCCACCCAGTTGCAGCACCGAGGCGCAGTCCTGACGGTGAATGCTCACGCCACGGCCCTGAGTGATATAGCCGACGATCGCATCGCCCGGCAGCGGCTGGCAGCAACCGGCCATCTGCGTCATCAGGTTGCCGACGCCCTGGATCTGAATGTCGCCGCGCTTGCCCGGTTTGTAACCGGTGGCTTTGCGTGGAATCAGTTCCAGCTGCTCGTTGCCGCGTTCCGGTTCGACCAGTTGCTGCGCGAGGTTGACCAGTTGCGCCAGACGCAGGTCGCCGGCACCGAGGGCGGCAAACATGTCTTCGGCGGTTTTCATGTTGGCCTTGTCGGCCAGCTTGTCGAAGTCCACCGCAGGCAGACCGAGGCGCGTCAGTTCGCGCTCGATCAGGGTTTTACCGGCGGCAACGTTCTGGTCGCGCGCCTGCAATTTGAACCAGTGAACGATCTTCGCCCGCGCCCGCGAGGTGGTGACGTAACCGAGGTTCGAGTTCAGCCAGTCGCGGCTCGGCGTACCGTGCTTGCTGGTGATGATCTCGACCTGCTCACCGGTCTGCAGGCTGTAGTTGAGCGGCACGATGCGCCCGTTGATCTTCGCGCCACGGCAGTTGTGGCCGATCTCGGTGTGCACGCGATAAGCGAAGTCCAGCGGCGTCGCGCCTTTCGGCAAGTCGATGGCGTGGCCATCGGGAGTGAAGATGTAGACCCGATCCGGCTCGATATCGACGCGTAGCTGTTCGGCCAGACCACCGATATCGCCCAGCTCTTCGTGCCACTCGAGGACCTGTCGCAGCCAGGAGATTTTCTCTTCGTAGTGGTTCGAGCCGGATTTGACGTCGGTGCCCTTGTAGCGCCAGTGCGCGCAGACACCGAGCTCAGCCTCTTCATGCATCGAGTGCGTACGGATCTGCACCTCGAGCACTTTACCCTCAGGGCCGATCACCGCCGTGTGCAGCGAGCGGTAGCCATTCTCTTTCGGGTTGGCGATATAGTCGTCGAATTCTTTCGGGATGTGCCGCCACAAGGTGTGGACGATACCCAGCGCGGTGTAGCAGTCGCGCATTTCCGGGACCAGCACGCGCACCGCACGCACGTCGTAGATCTGGCTGAATTCCAGACCCTTGCGCTGCATTTTGCGCCAGATCGAATAGATGTGTTTGGCCCGGCCGCTGATGTCGGCATCGACGCCGGTGGCCTGCAATTCATCCTTGAGCTGGGTCATCACATCGGCGATGAAACGCTCACGGTCCAGCCGTCGCTCGTGGAGCAACTTGGCAATCTGCTTGTATTGATCCGGCTCGAGATAACGGAAGGACAAGTCCTCCAGTTCCCATTTGATATGACCGATGCCGAGGCGGTGCGCGAGCGGCGCATAAATGTCGAAGACTTCGCGGGCGACGCGGTTACGCTTTTCGTCGTCGGCGGTTTTCACCGCACGAATGGCGCAGGTGCGTTCGGCGAGTTTGATCAGGGCAACGCGAACGTCATCGACCATCGCCACCAGCATCTTGCGCAGGTTTTCCACCTGCCCTTGCGTGCCCATGACCATCGACTGACGCGGGCTGAGGCTGGCACTGATGGCGGCCATGCGCTGCACGCCGTCGATCAGCTTGGCCACCACCGGGCCGAAGCGCTGGCCGACGGCCGCGAGTTCGATCTGGCCTTCACGCACGCCGCGATACAGGACCGCTGCGACCAGCGAATCCTGATCGAGCTTGAGGTCGGCGAGAATCTCGGCGATTTCCAGGCCCGTACTGAAACTGCCGGAGCCTTCGGCCCACAGATTCTTCCTGGCATTGGACTGTTGTTCGGCCTCGCGAGCGAACTCGCAGGCTTCTTTCAAGGCTTCGCGATCCAGTGCCAGATCGACACTGACCGCGTGATCGAGCCAAGCCTCGAGATTGATACTGCCGTCAGTGTTGATCGGCTGGTGTGCTCTCACCTGTACCATCTTGCTTTACCTTCCCTACGACGCAGATTCAATGCGTCAAATCGCTGACCCTTGTTGCCCGTTTGCGCTCGCGGGGCTAAAGCGAGCGCTGCACGGACAGATCAGGCGGATTCAGACGAGCCATCCTGGCTCGCTTCAAATAACGCCATGGCCTCGACATGTGCCGTCTGAGGAAACATATCGAGAATCCCGGCACGTTTTAACCGGTAGCCCTGCTTGATCAATTCGACCGTATCGCGCGCCAGAGTTGCAGGGTTGCACGACACATACACCAACCGTTTGGCACCCAGGGTCGCCAGCTTGCGAACCACCTCGAAAGCACCGTCACGCGGTGGGTCCAAGAGTACCGCAGAAAAGCCGTTTCCGATCCACTGGGCATCGGTCAAAGGCTGGGATAAATCGGCTTGAAAAAACTTTGTGTTATGCAAATTGTTACTAGCCGCATTGGCTTCGGCGCGATCGACCATGGTCTGCACGCCTTCGACCGCCACCACTTCCCGAACGGTTTTGGCCAGCGGCAAGGCAAAGTTGCCCAGGCCGCAGAACAGATCCAGCACGCGCTCGTCGCTACCGGGTTTCAGCCAGTCCAGCGCTTGCGCAACCATGGCTTCGTTGACGCCGGCGTTGACCTGGATGAAGTCACCCGGGCGATACGCCAGATCCAGATCCCACTGTTCCAGGCGATAGCCCAGCGCCTGGGTCGCATCGACCGGTTGCGGCTCGCCTTCGCCATGCAGCCATAATTGCGCTTCATGGAACTGGCAAAATTCCTTGAGAATGGTCAGATCCGCTTCCGACAACGGCGCCATGTGCCGCAGCAGCACCGCCAGTGACGAGCCACTGAACAACTCGACATGGCCCAATGCTTGCGGTTTGCTCAAACGACGGAGCATCTCCGGCAAACGGGTCATGATCGGTTGCAAGGGCTGTACCAGCACCGGGCATTCGTTGATCGCGACGATGTCTTGGCTGCCGGCGGCACGGAAACCGACTTCGAGTTTCTTCGCCTTCATGTCCCAACGCACCGCGATGCGGGCACGACGGCGATAGCCAAATTCGGGACCGGTCAGCGGCGCTGCCCACGCGTCAGGTTCGACACCGGCGACACGCGACAATTGCTCGGCGAGCATGCGCTGTTTCAGGGCAAGCTGTTCGCTGTGGGGCAAGTGCTGGACGCTGCAACCGCCGCAACGACCAGCGTGCTGACACGGTGCCGGGCGACGCAGTTCGCTGGCCTTGAACACGCGCTCGGTGCGCGCCTCGACCACTTTGCCGTGGGCGCCGAGCACCCGCGCTTCGACCTCTTCGCCGGCGAGGGCGCCGAGGACGAACCAGGTTTTGCCTTCGAAAAACGCAATACCGCGACCATCATTGGCCAGGCGCTCAATGGTCAAGCGCTGCTTTTTGCCGGTCGGAATTTGCGCGGCCTTGCTCCCGCCCGTGGGCTGGAAGCGCAGGCCTCTCTCGTGCTTGGCCATCAGTTAGGCGCGTCGAAAATGCCGGTCGACAGGTAACGGTCGCCACGGTCGCAGATGATCGCGACGATCACCGCGTTTTCAACTTCTTGGGACAGGCGCAGCATCGCTGCCACCGCACCGCCCGAGGACACGCCGCAGAAGATACCTTCTTCGCGGGCCAGACGACGGGTGACGTCCTCGGCCTCGCTTTGCGCCATGTCGACGATACGGTCAACGCGGTCGGCCTGGTAAATCTTCGGCAGGTATTCCTGCGGCCAGCGGCGGATACCGGGAATGGCCGAGCCTTCCATCGGTTGCAGACCGACAATCTGCACGCTGTCGCTCTGCTCTTTCAAGTAGCGCGACACGCCCATGATGGTGCCGGTGGTGCCCATCGAACTGACGAAATGGGTAATGGTGCCCTGGGTCTGACGCCAGATTTCCGGACCTGTGGTGGTGTAGTGCGCCTCAGGATTGTCGCCATTGGCGAACTGATCGAGCACCTTGCCACGGCCTTCGGCTTCCATGCGCTGGGCGAGGTCGCGGGCACCTTCCATGCCTTCTTCCTGGCTGACCAGAATCAGCTCGGCACCGTACGCGGTCATCGCCGCTTTACGCTCGGCGCTGGAGTTGTCCGGCATGATCAGGATCATCTTGTAACCCTTGATCGCAGCGGCCATGGCCAGCGCGATCCCGGTGTTGCCCGAGGTCGCTTCGATCAGCGTATCGCCGGCGTGGATCTGCCCGCGCAACTCGGCGCGAGTGATCATCGACAACGCCGGACGGTCCTTGACCGAACCTGCCGGGTTATTCCCTTCGAGCTTGAGCAATAGGGTGTTGCTGGTAGCACCGGGCAGGCGCTGCAAACGCACCAGCGGCGTGTTGCCGACGCAATCGGCGATGGTTGGGTACTGCAAGGTCATGGCGTATTCGCAATCCAGACGTGCGGGGGCGCCTATCATACCGGCAAACCCGCGCAGGCCATATCACGCAAAGTGCGGTGCTTATGGTTTATGGGAATAAGGGATTGAAAGTCGCACCAGTGGTGCGACTTTTGCGGTGGGTCATTTTAATTGGCGGTGATGCGTATGGCCTCTTCGCGAGCAGGCTCGCTCCCACAGGGAGTAGTGTCAGCAGTGATGACACTATTAACTGTTGATCACACAATCTGCGGCGAACCGAGTTCCAATGTGGGAGCGAGCCTGCTCGCGAAGGCGTCAGTCGGCGCAACACCGTCATCCGCCAGCAACCGCAAATTCAACCGCAACCCTGCCCCGCTATTTTCCGCCCAAATACTCCCGCCCTGACGCTGCACGGCATTGCGCGCGATGCTCAGCCCCAAGCCAAACCCACCATCACCGGGCCGCGAGCCGTCGAGCCGAGTGAACGGTGAGAAGATCCGTTCCAGATCCCCTTCCGCCACCCCGCCGCCCTGATCGTCCAGCCACAGATGCCAGAAATCGCCATCGCGCCGTCCATCAAGACGCACGATCCCGCCCGGCGGCGAATGCCGAATCGCGTTACGCACAATGTTCTCCAACGCCTGCGCCAGCGTATTCAGGTTGCCACGCACCCAGCACGACGCTTCGACCGAGCACTGCAGCTGCAGACTCGGCCAGCCGCTTTCATAACAGGCGTTGTCCGTGAGCATTTCCCACAGGGCCTGAATTTGAATGGCTTCATCCGGCAGCGGCGTGCGGTCGGTATCGAGCCAGGCCAGTTGCAGGGTGTCTTCGACCAAGCGTTGCATACCGTCGACTTCACGACCGATGCGCTCGCGCAGTTGCACCAGGCCTTGTTCGCTTTCACTGGCGACGCGCAGCCGGCTCAGCGGCGTGCGCAATTCATGGGACAGATCACGCAGCAATTGCTGTTGCAGAGCCACGGTCGATTGCAGGCGTTCGGACATGGAGTCGAACGCCCGCGCCAGTTCACCGAGTTCATCCGGGCGCTGGGTGATGCCGCTCGACAACCGCACATTCAACTGGTCGGCGCGCCAGGCGTTGGCCTGTTCGCGCAGGTTGTTCAGGGGCACGACCAGCAAGCGGTACAGACCGACACACAGCAATAACGTGAACAACCCGGGAATCACGCCGTTGGTGATGACGCGCCAGAACACCCGGTACTTACCCGGAACAAATCGTTCGGGCAATTCGATCACCAGGCTGCCGGCAGACGGCTCTTTGGGGAAAGGAATGCGCAACCACGGCCGGCCTTTCTTGTGGATCGGCCAGTCGAGCCCGCGCAAGAAGGTCAGGTGCTGAATTTCCTGATCATTCAGCGGATCATTGCTCAGCGACTGTAAGTTGCCACCGATCACACCGACCCAACTGGCTTCGCGCAACTCCATGCTCTGCAACCAGTCATCGACCCCGCTGCGGCCGCCGTGCTGCCAGGCCTGTTCCGCTTGCGCGGCGTAACGCGTCAGAGTGCCGCGCGCGTCGTCGGAGAGGAACTGGTTGCGCTCCTCCATATAACGTCCCCACGACCAGCTCAGCCAGATCATCAGCAGACAAAATGCGACCAGCAGAAACGCCAGTTTCCAGAACAGTGAATGCCGCCCCGGCAGTTCAGAGCGTTTCATCGGCGGCGCTCAGAACGTAACCCTTGCCCCAGACCGTACGCACTTCCCGCTCGGTGTAACTGATGGCTTTCAGTTTGCGGCGGATCTGGCTGATGTGCATGTCGAGGCTGCGATCGTGGGCCGCGTAGCCGCGCTGCAAAACGTGCTGATAAAGGAAGGCTTTGCTCAGCACTTCCTCTTCGTTGCGATTGAGGGTTTCGAGCAAACGGAATTCGCTGCGGGTCAGCCCGGCGGGTTGTTCGCGGAAAAACACATCGCACTGTTGGTCATCGAAGCGCAGCGTACCGACCGCCACTGGCGTCGCCAGCGGTGCCGGGCGCCGATCCAGCGCAACCCGGCGCAGGATCGCCTCGATGCGCACATGCAACTCGGCCATGCTGAACGGCTTGGGCAAATAATCGTCAGCACCGAGACGGAAACCGCTGATGCGATCCGCCTCGGCGCCGAGGGCCGACATCAGCAGCACTGGCGTCGTGTGGCTCTGGCGCAATTGCGTCAACACCTGCAAACCGTCCAGGCCCGGCAAGAGAATATCCATCAGCACCACGTCGAACGGCTGGCGCGTGGCGATGTTCAGGCCCTCCTGGCCGTTCTGGCACCACGTCACCTGAAAGCCGCTGCGGCGCAGATGTTCGTGAACATAGGCGCCGAGTACCGGATCGTCTTCGATGGAGAGAATGCGTGGCTGGCCAGCGGAAACAGGAGTCATGAGTATCTGCAAGTAATTCTCAGTTGAGACTGATTATTCAAGATTGCCGGGCATCGGGCAACTCAAGGTTGACCGAGCTGACCAACGAGCAGCGACGCCCTGCCCCGACGCGAGCGCATTTTTCCGGAGATTGCCCGCGAGCAAATCGCTACACTGCGCCAATGTCGCGTGCCGGATGCACGCATGAGTCAACAGATCAGCGGGATGCAGGAGATAGGCGTGCTCAAGAAACTGGGAATCAAAGGTCGCGTGTTATTGCTGACCTTGTTGCCGACCAGCCTGATGGCGCTGGTGCTGGGTGGTTATTTCACCTGGACGCAGCAGGCCGACTTGCAGACCCAATTGATGCAGCGCGGCGAAATGATTGCCGAGCAACTGGCGCCGCTGGTGGCACCCGCCATGGGCCATGGCAACAGCGAATTGCTGGAGCGCATCGCCACGCAATCCCTTGAACAGCCGGACGTACGCGCGGTGACCTTCCTCGCCCCGGACCGCTCACCGCTGGCGCATGCCGGCCCGACCATGCTCAATCAGGCACCGAGCGGCGACAGCGCGCATTTGCAACGGCGCAGCGGCAATGACGCGACGCGTTACCTGATGCCGGTGTTCGGCAAACATCGCAACCTCGCCGGCGAACTGATCCCGGAAGAATCCGAGCGACTGCTTGGCTGGGTCGAACTGGAGCTGTCGCACAACGGTATGTTGCTGCGCGGTTATCGCAGCCTGTTTGCCAGTCTGCTGCTGATTGCCGCGGGCCTGGCGGGGGCCGCCCTGCTGGCATTGCGCATGGGCCGTACCATCAACCGGCCGCTGAGCCAGATCAAACAAGCCGTCGCGCAACTCAAGGATGGCCATCTGGAAACGCGTTTGCCGCCACTGGGCAGCCAAGAGCTGGATGAACTGGCCTCCGGGATCAATCGCATGGCCGGTACCTTGCAAAACGCCCGCGAAGAACTGCAACACAGTGTCGATCAGGCCACCGAAGACGTGCGCCAGAATCTGGAAACCATCGAGATCCAGAACATCGAACTGGACCTGGCGCGCAAAGAAGCGCTGGAGGCGAGCCGGATCAAATCCGAATTCCTCGCCAACATGAGCCACGAAATCCGCACGCCGCTAAACGGCATTCTCGGCTTCACGCATCTGTTGCAGAAAAGCGAACTGACCCCGCGCCAGCTCGATTATCTGGGCACCATCGAAAAGTCTGCCGACAGCCTGCTGGGGATCATCAACGAGATCCTCGACTTCTCGAAAATCGAGGCTGGCAAACTGGTACTCGACCATATTCCGTTCAACCTGCGCGATCTGTTGCAGGACACCCTGACCATCCTCGCCCCTGCCGCACACGCCAAGCAATTGGAGCTGGTCAGCCTGGTCTACCGTGACACGCCGCTGTCGCTGGTCGGTGACCCGTTACGCCTGAAGCAGATCCTCACCAACCTGGTCAGCAACGCGATCAAGTTCACCCGCGAAGGCACCATCGTTGCCCGCGCGATGCTTGAAGATGAGCACGAGGACAGCGTGCAGTTGCGCATCAGCATTCAGGACACCGGCATCGGCCTGTCGAATCAGGACGTGCGCGCGTTGTTCCAGGCCTTCAGTCAGGCCGACAACTCGCTGTCGCGGCAACCGGGCGGCACCGGCCTGGGGCTGGTGATTTCCAAGCGTCTGATTGAGCAGATGGGTGGTGAAATCGGCGTCGACAGCACACCGGGCGAAGGCTCGGAATTCTGGATCAGCCTGAGCCTGCCGAAAACCCGTGACGACGCCGAAGACTTGCCGGCCCCGCCGCTACTCGGGCGCCGCGTGGCAGTACTGGAAAGTCATGAACTGGCGCGTCAGGCCTTGCAACATCAACTGGAAGATTGCGGCCTCGATGTCACGCCGTTCAATACGCTGGAAACCTTGACCAATGGCGTCACCGGTGCGCACCAGACCGATCAGGCGATTGATCTGGCGGTCATTGGCATCACCAGCAACGACATGCTGCCCGAGCGTTTGAATCAGCACATCTGGGACCTCGAACATCTGGGCTGCAAAGTGCTGGTGCTGTGCCCGACCACCGAACAGACGCTGTTCCATCTGTCGGTGCCGAACCCGCACAGTCAGTTGCAAGCCAAGCCGGCCTGCACACGCAAACTGCGTCGCGCGCTGGCCGATCTGGTCAACCCGCGCCAGCCGCGCAATGAGCCGGGGGAACCGCTGTCGAGCCGCGCGCCGAAAGTACTCTGTGTCGACGACAACCCGGCCAACTTGCTGCTGGTGCAAACCCTGCTCGAAGACATGGGCGCCAAGGTGCTCGCGGTGGAAAGCGGCTACGCGGCGGTCAAAGCCGTACAAAGCGAGTCCTTCGATCTGGTGTTGATGGACGTGCAGATGCCGGGCATGGACGGCCGTCAGAGCACCGAAACCATTCGCCAGTGGGAAAGCGAGCGGCACTGCACGCCGCTGCCGATCGTCGCCCTCACCGCCCACGCCATGGCCAACGAAAAACGCGCGTTGCTGCAAAGCGGCATGGATGACTACCTGACCAAACCGATCAGCGAACGGCAACTGGCGCAGGTGGTGCTGAAGTGGACCGGCCTGGCCTTGCGCAATCAAGGGCCGGAGCGGATCAGCGACAGCGCGGCGGGCAATAATGAACTGCCGGTGCTCGATCACGAGGAAGGTTTGCGCCTGGCCGCCGGCAAGGCTGATCTGGCGGCAGACATGCTGGCCATGTTGCTCGCCTCACTGGAAGCCGACCGCGAGGCCATCCGCGCGGCGTGCGAAAACCGCGACCAGAATGCATTGATCGAACGCGTCCATCGCCTGCACGGTGCCACCCGTTATTGCGGCGTACCGCAATTGCGCGCGGCCTGCCAGCGCAGCGAAACCCTGCTCAAGCAGGACGACCCCAAGGCCGTGGCAGCGCTGGAAGAACTGGAGCGCGCGATCAACCGGCTCGCGGCACAAGCGAAGATCAGCGCCTGATCCACGGCAATGCCGGCCAACACCGGCAGCGCTAAAGTGGGTTCGGGTGATTCAATCCGTGTCGATGTTCCAGGAGGATTTCATGCGCACGCTCGTTTTCAGTAGCCAGACCTATGACCGCGACAGCTTTCTCGCCGCCGCTTGCCCGGCAGGTATCGAGCTGCACTTTCAAGCGGCCCGGCTCAGCCTCGATACGGCAGCGCTGGCCGATAAGCATGAAGTGGTCTGTGCGTTCATCAATGATGATCTCAGCGCTCCCGTGCTGGAGCGCCTGGCTGCGGGCGGCACGCGTCTGATTGCCCTGCGCTCGGCGGGCTACAACCATGTCGATCTGGGCGCAGCGAAACGTCTCGGACTGGCCGTGGTGCGCGTGCCGGCCTACTCGCCGCATGCGGTGGCCGAACACGCCGTGGCGCTGATCCTGGCCCTCAACCGTCGCCTGCACCGTGCCTATAACCGCACCCGTGAAGGCGATTTCAGCCTGCATGGCCTGACCGGTTTCGACCTGGTCGGCAAAACCGTGGGGATTGTCGGCACCGGACAGATCGGCGCCACATTCGCGAAAATCATGCACGGCTTCGGCTGTGAGTTGCTGGCCTACGATCCATTCCCGAATCCGGATGTGCTGGCGTTGGGCGCACGCTATCTGAGCCTGCCGGAACTGCTCGCGCAGTCGCGGATCATCAGCCTGCACTGCCCGCTCAACGAGCAAAGCAAACACCTGATCAACCGCGACTCACTGGCACACATGCAGGCGGGCGCCATGCTGATCAATACCGGCCGTGGTGGGCTGGTCGACACACCGGCACTGATCGATGCATTGAAGGACGGCCAACTCGGCTATCTGGGGCTGGATGTCTATGAGGAAGAGGCACAACTGTTTTTCGAGGATCGCTCCGACCTGCCTTTGCAGGACGATGTGCTGGCGCGATTGCTGACCTTTCCCAACGTGATCATCACCGCGCATCAGGCCTTTCTGACCCGTGAAGCACTGGGTGCCATTGCCGCAACCACCCTGCACAACATCGCGACCTGGGCGGCGGGAACGCCACAGAACCAGGTCGAGGGCTGAGATTTTTTGCGCTTATTTCGGTGAAAGCGAGGACGCCAGAATCAGCAGCGCCAGCCAGCCGAAGCCAAAAAAGCGCTGTTTCATCGAGTGGCCGTAGCGCAGCAGGAACCAGACGAAAACCATCGGCAGCAGGAAGATCATGATTTTCAGCCAACCTTCCACCGGACGACTGCCATCGGCATTGGCCTGCTCAGTGGCCGGTTGCTCGGTTGGCTGCTGGCGTCGACGCCGCGCGGCGGCCGGCATGACTTTCGGTAAAGGTTGCGGTTCAGGCGCTGGTGCAGTGACTTCGGGCACAGCCTTGTTACGCGGCAGACTGCCAAAAGAAATCGTCGAAGGCTGAACCGGGGCCGCGGCTGTCTGCGCCTGGGCGTGAGCGGTTTGCTCCGCTATCGGAGCTCCACAATGAATGCAGGCCGAGGCTTCGGAGCTGATGCTCTTTTTGCATTCATAACATTCGATCAGCGCCATGTTCCGTTCCTTCAGATTCGAGGCCGGCAGTTTGCCATGAGTGTCGCGGTATTTGAACCGGATCGAAGGTCGCACGCGCGCATCATTCTGCAATCAACCCCGTGCTAGCATGTCGCGCATATTTGGAGGACCCATGGTCGAACACGATTTCCGCTATACCCTGATGAACCCGCAACACACCCTCACCGAATGCCGCGCCCTCGTTCCGGGCCGCTATCAGGTCACCGGCAATGGTGGCTCGATTCGCATCGGTGACGCGCTGTTGGTCACCCTCAAAGGCAGCAAGGACTTGTCCATGCGCCTGACCGTTGAAACCGTCCGCCACCTGATCAACCCGCCGGGCCAATGGACCGCGATGACCACTGGCCCGGTGTTCGGCGAACTGGCGATCCACACCTGGCAGGTCAATTGCGACAGCTGCGCCAAAGAGCTGAGCTTCGAATTTGCCGTGGACGCCAAACTCGGCAAGGCCGCAGAGAAACCGGCGGCCACCGCGCGCATCGCCGAGCTGGGCTGGAAAGCCGTGGGCGAAAAGCACCTGTGCCCGAAATGCCAGGAGCCTGCGTGATGAAACGGCTTGCCCTGACCGCTATGGTCGGTGTGGGTCTGGTGGGTTGCGCGGCAGAGCCTGTGCAACTGCAACAGAACCGCAGCTACATTCTGGAGTGGATCGGCGAGCGCCCGCTGATGGATTACAGCCATCTGACCGTGACCCTGGGCGATGATGGCCGCGCCTACGGCAACGGCGGCTGCAACCATTGGTTTGCGCCGT
This sequence comes from Pseudomonas sp. P4_D7, assembly GCF_056401755.1. Lineage (NCBI taxonomy): Bacteria > Pseudomonadati > Pseudomonadota > Gammaproteobacteria > Pseudomonadales > Pseudomonadaceae > Pseudomonas > Pseudomonas sp. P4_D7. Next base: position 40,269 of record NZ_JBFUIR010000027.1, read on the forward strand.
ATACGCTGGACGGCGACAAGCTGACCTTCGGCAAGATCGGCAAGACCCGCAAACTCTGTGCACCGGCGTTGATGGAGCAGGAACAACGCTTCCTGCAGGCGCTGGAACACGTCGAGCGCTGGGATATCTCGCCGATCGAGCAGATGCGCTTCTGGCCGGCTGAAGGCAAGCCGTTGCGTTGGTGGTTGGAAGAAGGCTAAAAAGCCCTCACCCTAACCCTCTCCCAGGGGGAGAGGGGACTGAATGGGGGATATTGGAGAGCTACGCCGACCTGAAAGGCCTATGCCGAATCCATAATCGACCGGATTTTGCTTTGGCGACCCCATAATCGACCTGATCTTGCCTTGGCGAATCTACAATCGACTCGATCTCTCAGGTCGATGTACCTGGCCAGACACCTCGGTCGGCTCCCTCTCCCTCTGGGAGAGGGCTGGGGTGAGGGTTGCTCTTTAGCGGCAACTCACTTGGTTGCCTGCAACGCCTCCAGCTTCGCCATCACCCCCGCCGCCGTCTGCTCGCCCATCAACTGCTCACGCACCTTGCCTTTGTTGTCGATGATGTACGTCACCGGCAGCGCCTCACTGCGCGGCAACTCAAACAACTCCGCCGGATCCTGCGCCAGCACGGTGAACTTGATGCCCAGTTTTTCACTGGCGTCTTTCAGCTCCACACCTTGCACATTGTCAAAGTTGACCCCGAACACGCCGACGTTCTTGCTCTTCAGCTCGTCAGCCAGATGGTTGAGCTCCGGGATCTCGGTGCGGCACGGGCCGCACCATTCGGCCCAGTAGTTGAGCACCACCCATTGCTTGTCGAGACGTTCGGACGCGACCTTCTGACCGTTCTGGTCGATCCCGTAATCATTGCCGCAGCCCCCCAGCATCAACGCCCCGATTATCGTCAATGCCGCTGCCAATCGCCGTGTCATGTCGTGTTCCTTGTGAAAATTTGAAGGCGCCTGCGACCCATTGCCTCCGAAGGTTCTGGATTGCGCGCTGCACAGTTAGAATAGCCGCCACTTTACGCCAGAAGCGACCCGCCATGACCGATCTGACGCTTTATCACAATCCGCGCTGCTCGAAATCCCGCGGCGCGCTGGAACTTCTTGAAGCCCGCGGCCTGACCCCGAACGTCGTGCGGTACCTCGAAACCCCGCTGAATGCAGCGCAAATCAAGGCCCTGCTCGGCAAGCTCGGGATCAGCGCACGTCAGTTGCTGCGCACCGGGGAAGATGAATACAAAATGCTTCAACTGGCTGACGAAAGCCTCAGCGAAGCGCAATTGATCGACGCTATTGCCCAGCATCCAAAACTGATGGAGCGACCGATTCTCGAGGTTGGCGACAAAGCGGTGATCGGTCGCCCACCCGAGAATATCCTGGAGTTGCTGCCGTGAGCGCGCCGTACATTCTGGTGCTGTATTACAGCCGCAACGGCTCGACCAACGAGATGGCCCGGCAGATTGCCCGCGGCGTCGAGCAGGCTGGCCTCGAAGCGCGCCTGCGCACCGTGCCGGCAATCTCCACCGAGTGCGAAGCCGTGGCCCCGGCCATCCCGGACGAAGGCGCGCTGTACGCAACGCTGGATGATTTGAAGAACTGCGCCGGTCTCGCCCTCGGTAGCCCGACGCGTTTCGGCAACATGGCTGCGCCACTGAAGTACTTCCTCGACGGCACCAGCAACCTGTGGCTGACCGGCGCCCTCGTCGGCAAACCGGCTGGCGTGTTCACCTCCACCGCCAGCCTGCACGGCGGTCAGGAAACCACCCTGCTGTCGATGATGTTGCCGCTGCTGCACCACGGCATGCTCATCACCGGCTTGCCGTACAGCGAGTCGGCGCTGCTGGAAACCCAGGGTGGCGGCACGCCTTACGGTGCCAGTCATCACGCCGGAGCGGACGGCAAAAAAGGCCTTGATCAACACGAAGTGGCGCTGTGCCGTGCGTTGGGTCTGCGGCTGGCCAAAACCGCTCAGAAACTGGTGGGCTGAGATGGCGAAGAAGCCGAAGATTCTGCCGAGTGTCGAGTGGCTTGAGCCACGGGTGAAGGCAATGCGGGTGCTCAGCCTGCTGAGCTTTTTCGCCCTCGCCGGTCTGCTCGCGGCCTACTATCTGCTGTTCGCCGACCTGCACGGCGCGCGGCCATGGGTGATTCTGCTGGTCGAGCTGATCCCGTGGATCGTCCTCGCCCCTGCGATGATCATGGGCAGCGCCCGTGGGCATTCGTGGATGTGCTTCGTGGTGAATCTGTATTTCATCAAAGGCGCACTGGCGGCGTATGACCCGAGCCGACATTGGTTTGGGGTGCTGGAGATGATCGCGAGCCTGGCGGTGTTCTGCTCGGCGCTGTTGTATGTGCGGTGGCGGTATCAGTTGAATCGTAAACTGGCTGGCGAGGGCGAGATCAGCGTCGCCTGACGAATAGCTATCGCGAGCAGGCTCACTCCTACAGGGGATCTGTGGCGTTCACAAATCCCTGTAGGAGCGAGCCTGTTCGCGAATGGGGCGACGCGGTCTTAATGGTTGACGGTGTACGCGAGCATCATCGAAATCTGGCTCATGGCCCGCCCGCCACTCTGTTCGTGCCACTGGTTGAACACATCTTGCACGATCGCCAGATCGCGCAGACTGGTCGGCACCTTGTCGACGATCTTCTGTGCATTCAGCGCCGCAACCACGTCGTAGCTCGGCACGAACGTATCCTTGCCGACCATGCGCAAAAAGCGTGGCGCCGACAGCCCGCCCAATTGATGGCCGTGCTTTTTCAGGTACGTCCACAGGCCGACGATATCGGTCACCGGCCAGTCGGCAATCAACGCGCCAAAACTGCCCTTGTCTTTCTCGACATCGAGGATGAACTGCGCATTGCGCGGCACGCTCTTGAGCTTGCCCAGGTGACGGATAATCCGCGCATCCTGCATCAGGCGTTCAAGATGTTCGGCGCTCATCAGCACGACTTTTTCCGGGTCGAACTTGAAGAACACTTCTTCGAAGGCCGGCCACTTGGCGTCGACCAGACTGTGCTTGAGGCCGGCACGGAACACGCGCAGGGCCATAGTCGAGAGGTAACGGTCGTCGCTGATCTTGCGCAATTGCGCAGGGGTCTTGGGAACGGGCAGATGGGCTTCCAGTTCAGCCGCCGAACCGAAGCGGTTCAGACAGTATTCGTGCAGCCACTTGTAATCGCGCATGCCCTCTCCTATTGAATAAAGCGAAGAAACCTATGTGGGAGCGAGCCTGCTCGCGAAAGCGGTGTGTCATTCAACTGATTCGTTGACTGATACTCCCTCTTCGCGAGCAGGCTCGCTCCCACATTTGAAATGGGTTTACAGATTGACGACGTTGACGAAGCGCGAAGCCGCGGTCTCGTCGATCTTCAGGCTGGTGAAGTCGAACAGGTTGCGGTCGGCCAGTTGCGACGGAATCACGTTCTGCAGGCTGCGGAAGATGCTTTCGGTACGGCCCGGGGTCTTGCGTTCCCAGTCCTGAAGCATTTCCTTGACTACCTGACGCTGCAGGTTTTCCTGCGAACCGCAGAGGTTGCACGGGATGATCGGGAATTCCTTGAAGTCCGAGTACGCCTGAATGTCTTTCTCGTTGCAGTAGGCCAGCGGACGAATCACCACGTTGCGGCCGTCATCGGCGCGCAACTTCGGCGGCATGGCCTTGAGGCTGCCGTTGAAGAACATGTTGAGGAAGAACGTCTCGACGATGTCGTCACGGTGGTGACCGAGAGCCATTTTCGTCGCGCCAATCTCATCGGCAAAGGTGTACAGCGTGCCGCGACGCAGGCGCGAGCACAGCGAGCAAGTGGTCTTGCCTTCCGGGATCAGTTCCTTGACCACCGAGTAGGTGTCTTTCTCGACGATGTGGTACTCGACGCCCAGCTCTTTCAGATAGGCCGGCAGCACATGCTCGGGGAAGCCCGGCTGCTTCTGGTCCATGTTCACGGCAACGATCTCGAACTTGATCGGGGCAACCTTTTGCAGGTGCAGCAGCACGTCGAGCATGGTGTAGCTGTCTTTGCCGCCGGACAGGCAGACCATGACCTTGTCGCCATCTTCAATCATGTTGAAATCGGCGACCGCTTCGCCGGCCAGACGGCGCAGGCGCTTTTGCAGTTTGTTCTGGTTGACCGTAAGAGTGCCCATGACGCGAAATCCGTGAGGTGTGACGAAAGGCCGGCATTTTACGCAAAAACCCCGGGGTTGTGGGCACAGGTTGTCGCGGCCAGCCGACGGCGCGTTAACAGACCCCGAGGCGATTACCCGCCCTGTTTACAGCGCGATTTGCTCTAAGCCCCTAATACCTGTGCGGGTAAGACCTTTCTATACTGCGACATAAGGTCGCACACATCTGAAGACCTGAATTTGCTCGGCCACCTTGGCCCGTAGGCGCTCCGTTGGGGGGCGATGGCAATAACAAGAGGAGTGACTGGCATGATCCATCACGTAGTGGGACTTTTTACCCACCCCGATCAGGAATGGAAGGAAATCCGTGGCGACCAAGAGGAAAGCATCAGCCACATGTACCTCACTCACACGCTGATTCTGGCGGCGATCCCCGCTGTCTCGGCGTTTATCGGCACGACTCAGGTCGGCTGGGTAATCGGCAATCGCGCACCGGTGATGCTCACCGTTGAAAGCGCGATCTGGATGACGGTCATGTCGTATCTGGCCATGCTCGGTGGGGTCGCGGTCATGGGTGCTTTTGTGCACTGGATGGCCCGCACCTATGACGCCAATCCGAGCCTGGCCCGTTGCGTGGCGTTTGCCACTTACACCGCAACACCGTTGTTTGTCGGCGGCCTGGCGGCGCTGTATCCGCATATGTGGCTGGGGATGATCGTCGGCACGGCGGCCATCTGCTACACGGTGTATCTGTTGTATGTGGGGCTGCCGACGTTCATGAACATTCCGTCGGACGAAGGTTTTCTGTTCTCGAGCTCGGTGCTGGCGGTGGGTCTGGTGGTGCTGGTCGCCATCATGGCGTTTACCGTGATCGTCTGGGGGCTGGGCGTGGGGCCCGTCTATACCAACTGACTCGATAAGCCAATCAGAGGCCGCCGCAAGGCGGCCTTGTCGTTTGCGCGATGACCATTCGGCAGCTTGGCGATTCGCAAGTGCACAGGGTTGCGGCATACTCGACGCCTCTGGAGATCCATCAAGCATGCCCGAGCAACTCAATACCCGCGTCGAAGACTGTTACCAACTCGCTGAATCCTTTTTCAAACGCTCTTTCCCACGCCCTGTCGTCAGCCTCAAGCTGCGCGGGCAAAAAGCCGGTGTCGCGCATCTGCACGAGAACCTGCTGCGCTTCAATCCTCAGCTTTACCGGGAAAACACCGAACATTTCCTCAAGCAGACCGTGGCCCACGAAGTCGCACACCTGATCGCCCATCAGTTGTTTGGCGAGCGTATCCAGCCGCATGGCGAGGAATGGCAACTGATCATGCGCGGCGTTTACGAACTGCCGCCGGATCGCTGCCACACCTATGCAATCAAGCGCCGCAGCGTGACCCGCTATATCTACAAATGCCCCTGCGCCGACAGTGATTTCCCGTTCTCGGCGCAGCGCCATAGTCTGGTGCGGCAGGGGCGGCGGTATTTGTGTCGTCGCTGTCGGAACACGTTGGTGTTCAGTGGTGAGATGCGGGTGGAATAGCCCGGATTTGCAGTGCCTGTACCGACCCCTTCGCGAGCAGGCTCGCTCCCACAGTGGGCCGCATTCCAAATGTGGGAGCGAGCCTGCTCGCGAAGAGGCCGGTACAGGCACTAGAGAACTACCTTGGCACGCCGCAATTCGGCAATCCGCTCAGCACTAAACCCCAATTCCCCCAACACCTGATCCGTATGCTGCCCCAACGCCGCGCCAACATGCCGCGGCGCCGGCAACGCCTCGGAAAATTTCAACGGGCAGGCCATCTGCGCCTGCGTCGAGCCAGCCCCACGCGGCACCTGTGTCACCAGTTTCCGCGCCTGCAATTGTGGGTGGCGCACCGCCTCACCCAGACTCAACACCGGCTCGACGCACGCATCGATCCCGGCAAACATCTCGCACAGCTCGGCAAAGTCATGTTTTTCAAACTCGACCGTCAGCGCGTATTTCAACGCCCGCTGTTGTTCAGGCTTGGGCGACAGGCCCTGCGCGGCCAACTCCGGCCGCCCCAGCGCCGCACACAATTGCTGCATGAACCCCGGCTCCAGACTGCCCACCGACATCCAGCGTCCATCGCGAGAACGGTAATAATCGTAGAAGCTGCCGCCGTTGAGCATCTGCTCTTCCCACTCTGGCTCTTCGCCGCAAGCCAGATAGCCGGCACCGGCCATGGCATTCAGGCTGAACGCGCAGTCAGTCATGCTCACATCCAGGTGCGTGCCCTGCCCCGTTTGCTGACGGGCAATCACTGCCGCGAGCAGGCCGATCACCCCGTGCAGCGAACCACCCGCCACGTCCGCCACTTGCATGCCCAGCGGCAACGGCCCGCTATCGGCACGGCCGGTGTAACTGGCAAGGCCGGCCAGCGCCAGGTAGTTAATGTCATGCCCGGCGCGATCCTTGTACGGCCCGGTCTGGCCGTAACCGGTGATCGACACGTAAATCAGCTTCGGGTTGATCGCCTTCAGCGCCTCATAACCCAGGCCCAGACGCTCCATGACACCGGGGCGAAACTGCTCGAGGACGATGTCGTAATCGCTCAGCAGCTGCTTGATCACTTCCAGCGCCTCGGGTTGTTTCAGATCCAGGGCCAGGCTGCGCTTGTTGCGATTGAGGTAGGCGTGACTGGCCGATACTCCGCCATCATGCGGCGGCAATACCCGCAGCAGATCCAGGCGCGTCGGCGACTCGATGCGCAGCACTTCAGCGCCCATGTCCGCCAGCAACAGCGAGGCGAACGGCCCCGGCAGCAATGTCGAGAAATCGAGAATCTTCAGTGAGGCCAGCGGTGCGGACATGGGTGAACTCCTTGGGCGATGCACTCAGCCTAGGCAGCGATGCCGTGTACGGCAATCACCGCAAATGTCAGCGGGTGTGACCGTTACGCTCAAACAGCAGGCAAGAAAAAACCCGCCGAAGCGGGTTTTTCCAGGCAAGCAGTGCTTACTTCACATTGCTTGGGGTTGGGCCTTCAGCCACACCCAGGTCATCTTCCGGACGGGTATCAGCGATACCACGACCGCCCGAGGCCAACTCGGTTTGCAGCTGATCGGTATCCAGCTCCTTGACCCACTTGGCAACCACGATGGTCGCAACAGCGTTACCCACCAGGTTGGTCAATGCGCGAGCTTCGGACATGAAGCGGTCGATACCGAGGATCAGCGCCAGACCGGCTACCGGCAGGTGACCGACCGCCGACAGGGTGGCAGCCAGCACGATGAAGCCCGAACCGGTCACGCCAGCCGCACCTTTGGAGGACAGCAGCAACACCACCAGCAGAGTGATCTGATGGGTGATGTCCATGTGCGTGTCGGTGGCCTGGGCAATGAACACGGCAGCCATGGTCAGGTAGATCGCGGTGCCGTCGAGGTTGAACGAGTAACCGGTCGGGATCACCAGACCCACTACCGATTTCTTCGCGCCCAGACGCTCCATCTTGATCAGCATGCGTGGCAGTACCGATTCCGACGAGGAAGTGCCGAGGACGATCAGCAGCTCTTCACGGATGTAACGAATCATCTTCAGCACGCTGAAACCGTGCATGCGGGCGATACCGCCGAGGACGATGAGGATGAACGCCAGGCAGGTGATGTAGAAGCAGATCATCAGTTGACCCAGCTGCACCAGCGAGCCGACACCGTAGGCACCGATGGTGAAGGCCATCGCACCGAAGGCACCGATCGGCGCAAGCTTCATGATCATGTTGATGATGTTGAACATTACGTGGGCGAAGCGATCGATGAAGTCGAGGATCGGCTTGCCGTAGGCACCCAGGCGATGCAGGGCGAAACCGAAGATCACCGAGAACATCAGCACTTGCAGGATGTCACCGGTGGCGAACGCGCCGACGATGGTGGTCGGGATCACGTTGAGCAGGAAGCCGACAACGCTTTGGTCAGCACCTTGGGCTACGTAGGTGGCGACTTTCGAAGCGTCGAGGGTGGCGACGTCAATGTGCATGCCGGCGCCCGGTTGCACGACGTTGACCACGACCAGACCAACCAACAAAGCGATGGTCGAAACGATTTCGAAGTACAGGAGTGCGTAACCGCCGGTCTTGCCGACCGATTTCATGTTCTGCATGCCAGCGATACCGCTGACCACGGTGCAGAAGATGATCGGGGCGATGATCATTTTGATCAGCTTGATGAACCCGTCACCCAGCGGCTTTACCGCGACACCGAACTGCGGGTAGTAGTGACCGAGCGCAATACCGATGATGATTGCGATGATCACCTGGAAATACAGGGATTTGTACAGTGGCTGACGAGTCGTCATTGCAAGTGTCCTCAAGCGTCCCGCGTGGCAACATCCATCTGTTGGCCGCGAAACCTGAATTGCGAACCCTCCTGCACTGGAGGGATTTGTTGTTCGAGCGGCGCCTCTCCGGGCGGGATAGATGCACGCTTCTGTCGCTGTTACCGCAAACCTCGTGCCACTTTGGTGCAATTGCCTGCAAGCCTTTTGATATCAGGTATTACAGGTGCATGGATGTCACCGTCCCGTTACTCTAGTGTGGCGGATTTCCGCCAACTCGCCGCTTCTCGTCCTACAATTTGGCGGAAATCCGCCTTGTAGGCGCGCCCAGCCGCCGGCTACCATCCGGCGCCTGAGAAAGGATCTGCCGCTTATGCGCGAACGCACCATCGCCAGCCATTTCGCCCGTGCCGCCCTCGGTGGCGCGCGCCGCGTGGGCTTCGATTATTCGCAGTTGCTGTGGCAACTGGGCATCAGCCCGGAATTGCTCGATGAGCCGCGTGCCCGCATCGCTCCGGAACAATTCACCCGGTTGATTCAAGGCCTGTGGCTGGCGCTGGATGACGAATACCTGGGTTTCGGCAACGCCCCGAGCAAACCCGGCAGTTTCGCCATGATGTGCCACGCCTCGATCCACTGCCGCAATCTGGAGAAAGCGCTGCAACGGGGTTTATTGTTTTATAGCCTATTCCCCGAAGCCCCGCGCCTGAGCCTGACGCGCGAAGACGAATGGGTGCGTTTGAACCTCGATGATTCGCAAATGTGCGACCCGGATCACTTTCTCACCGAGAGTTTGCTGGTGATCTGGCATCGTCTGGGCAGTTGGCTGATTGGCCAGCGGATTCGCCTCGAACAGGCGACTTTCAGCTATCCCCGGCCCGAACACGGCGCTGAATATGACTTGTTGTTCCCCTGCCCGCTGACTTTCGGCACCGAGCAAAGCAGCCTTTTATTCCATAGCCGCTATCTGTCTATGCCGCTGTTGCAGGACGAACGCACGCTCAAACATTTTCTCGAACGCTCCCCCGCCGACCTGCTCTCACGCCCGGACGACGGCGACAGCCTGAGTAGCCGTCTGCGCCGTTTGCTCAGTCGCGACACGGCACGCTGGCCGGATCTTGAGGCAGTGGCGGCGCATCTGCACATCAGCCCGCAGACGCTACGCCGGCACTTGCGCGAGGAAGGCAGCAGTTTTCAGGAGTTGAAGGATCAGTTGCGGCGGGATATCGCCATTTATCATTTGGGCCGTGCGGATCTGTCGTTGCAGCAGATTGCCGAGCAGTTGGGGTTTTCCGAACCGTCGGCGTTTCATCGGGCGTTCAAGAAGTGGACGGGGCTGACGCCGGGGGCTTATCGGGCGCAGGAGCAGTGACGCTATAAATCAAAAGCCCCTCACCCTAACCCTCTCCCGGAGGGAGAGGGGACTGATTGGGGGATGTTCAATAAATCCGCCGACCTGACAGCTCTCGCTGAATCCATATTCGACGCAAATCGCTCAGGTCGATCATTTTCGCAAGACACTTCGGTCAGTCCCCTCTACCTCTGGGAGAGGGTTAGGGTGAGGGCAACTCCCGATCACACCGCCGGAAAATGAATCCTGAACGCCGCCCCGCCCATCGGTGAATCACCCAGCGCGAGTTTGGCGTTGTAGCTTTCAATAATGTCCTTGACCACCGCCAACCCGATCCCCTGCCCCGGATGCTGGGCATCCAGCCGCTCGCCACGCTCGAGAATCCGCGCACGCTGATCCGGCGGCACACCCGGGCCGTCATCTTCGACGCACAGTTCGATTCCGGCGAGGGTCTCGCGCACGCTGATGCGTACCTCGCCCAGACACAGGCGATAAGCGTTTTCCAGCAAGTTACCCATCATCTCCAGCAAGGCACCCTGCTCGATCGGCACATAGCAATGCTCGGGTAAATCAAACGCCACCCGCACGTGCTTATCGCGGTAAACCTTGTCCAGCGTGTCGCAGAGGCTTTTGAGCACCGGTTGCAGGCGCACCTGGTGCCGCACCAGTCCGCTTTTGCGCAAACTCGCCCGTTGCAGTTGGTAGCTGATCTGCTGGCTCATGCGTTCGATCTGGCTTTGCAGCACCCAGGCCTGATCGCGCTCTTCGGGACGTTGAGCCATGTCCTCGCTAACCCCTTGCAACACCGCCAACGGGGTTTTCAGGCTGTGCGCCAAGTCATCGAGGGAATCGCGGTAACGACTGCGCTGCTGACGCTCGCTGTGCAGCAAACGGTTGAGCGAGCCGGTCAGGCGCAGCAGTTCGCGTGGATGTTGTTCGGTGAGGCTTTCACGGGTGCCGCCTTCGATTTCGTCGAGTTCCTGACTGAGCCGGCGCAAGGCTTTGAGGCCCCAGGTCAAGCCGATCCACAACAGCGCCAGCAACACGAGTAACGCAGCGCCGAAGCCCAGATAGAGATTTTCACGCAGGCCTTCAAGGGTGGTTTCGTACTCGCGCACCGGTTGCAGGGCAACGATGCTGAACGCCGCGCTTTTGCCGCCGAGCAATTTCACTTCAACGTCGTAGACGAAGAATTCCTGGCCGTTGGTTTCACGAATCCGCGCGAACTCGTTACCGAGGCCGTCATAACGCGGTTTGTAGTTGATCTGCTCTTCCTGGGTGGCTTTCGAGCGCCACACCAGATGCCCTTCGCGGTCGTAGATGTAGCCGAGCAAACGGAAGTCGGTGAGATTGAAGCGCTCATCCGGCAGTTGCGTCGGCATCACCAGCCGACCGTTTTCAATACGCGCGGCCGAGATCAGCGTGGTGACATCCGAAGCCAGCCGCTGCTCAATGGAATCCTGCAAGGCGAGGCTGAACGCGCCTTGCATCGCCGGCAGCAAGGCAAGCATGAACAACACCGCCAACGTGGTGGCGGCGAGCATCAAGCGAACGCGAAGGGAACGAATCAAGTGCAGCGCTCATTGAACAGGTAGCCGAGGCCGCGCACGGTGTCGATCGGCTTGAACCCGGCCGGGCCTTCGAGTTTGCGCCGCAGACGACCGACCAGCACTTCGATGACATTCGGATCGCGCTCGTCGTCGTCCGGGTAGAGCTGCTCCATCAAGCGATCCTTGGGCACCACTTGCTGGTGATGGCGCATGAGGTATTCGAGGATGCGGTACTCGTAGGCGGTCAGCGCCAGCGGTTGCTCGTCGAGGCTCGCCTGTTTGCGATTGAGGTCGAGCAGCAGCGGCCCGGCGACGATGGTCGACTGGGTGAACCCGCTGGAGCGGCGCAGCAAGGCGTTCAGGCGCGCGTCGAGTTCTTCGAACTGGAACGGCTTGACCACATAATCGTCGGCGCCGGCGGCGAGGCCTTCGACCTTGTCCTGCCAGTTGCCACGCGCGGTGAGGATCAGGATCGGGAAGGTCTTGCCAGCCGCGCGCAATTGGCGAATCAGGTCGAGACCGCCCATGCCCGGCAGGCCGAGATCGATCACCGCCAGGTCAAAGTTGAACTGTCCGGTCTGGTACAGCGCCTCTTCGGCATTGGCCACGGACTCGACCACGTGACCACTTTCTGTCAGGCGGGTTTGCAGGTGATGGCGCAACAGCGCTTCATCTTCGACGACCAACAGTTTCATAACACTCTCCCGGATAAATCAGAATCTCCAGTCACACACCTGTGGGAGCGAGCCTGCTCGCGAAGGCTGTGTGTCAGTCGATAAATTGATCGACTGATTCACCGCTTTCGCGAGCAGGCTCGCTCCCACATTGAACCTGCTGGCAACTCCTTAGAAATTGTAGTTAGCCGACAGGTAAGTCTGCGCGCTGCTGGTCAAATCCAGCGAACCTTGCTTGCTGCCACCGCGTTCGCTCATCTCGGTGCTGGCATTGCTGCGCAGGTAACGGTAACCGAGTTCGACCGAAGTGTTTTGCGATACTTGTTGCAACACACCGAGCTGACCGCCGACGGCGTAACCGATATCACTGTCACGGCTAAAGCCTGGCGATTCCTGAGTCAGCTTGGTCAAACCCGCCGTCGCGCCACCGAACAACTTGGTGCTGCCGCCTACCGGGTAGAACAGATCGTAGCTGCCCAGCAGGTTTTCCTGACGCAGTTTAATGCCATTGTGCGAGCCAGACACGTTGTCGTAGGTGGCGTAGTAGCGACCTTGGCTGTTTTGCTGACCGAGGCGTACGCCGTAGGTGTTATTACCGTCGATGGCGCCGGTGGCGTTCGGGTGGTCGAGGTTGTTGTTCAGTGCGTGGGACTTGTTGATCTTGTCGCTGGTCTGGCCGAAGGACAGGCCGGCGAAGTTCGAAGTGGTGTCAGCCTGGGCCGCGATACTGGCGCTCATTACGGTCAATGCCAGCAACAGTTTGTTAAAAGTCATGGGTATTTCCTCTTTCACAGTGCTGTTTGGGTATGGCGCAAGGTTACTGACCGCCCCCTGTACCGCCCCTGAACCGTCTCTGAACCTGACCTGAACCAAATGAACTAGGCTGTTTTGACCCTTTATTGTCAGGAGACCCGACCATGCGCCTGTTCCTCGCCCTTACTTTGCTGGCTGTCAGCAGCCTCACTCAGGCTGCGATCAAGACTGAAGAAATCCCCTATCAGAGCACCGACGGCACGAAACTGATCGGCTACTACGCCTACGACGACGCCATCAAAGGCAAACGCCCGGGTGTCGTCGTGGTGCACGAATGGTGGGGCCTGAACGATTACGCCAAACGCCGCGCACGCGATCTCGCCGCACTTGGCTACAGCGCGTTGGCGATCGACATGTACGGCGAAGGCAAGAACACCGAGCATCCGAAAGACGCGATGGCGTTCATGCAGGCGGCGACCCAGGACGCGGCAGCTTCCAGCAAGCGCTTTGAGGCGGGACTGAATTTGCTGAAGAAACAACCGCAGACCGACGCGAACAAACTGGCGGCGATCGGTTACTGCTTCGGCGGTGGCGTGGTGCTCAACGCCGCGCGACAAGGAGAGCCGCTGGCAGGCGTGGTGAGTTTCCACGGTGCGCTGGCGACCAAGACCCCGGCGACACCCGGCAGTGTGAAGGCGAAGATTCTGGTCGAACACGGTGCGCTGGACAGCATGGTCACTCCAGACAATGTCACGGCGTTCAAGGCGGAAATGGACAAGGCTGGCGCTGACTACAAGTTCGTCAGCCTCGACGGCGCCAAGCACGGTTTTACCAATCCGGATGCCGATCGCCTGAGCCATGGCGAGCACGGTGGCCCGGACATCGGGTACAACAAGGCAGCGGATGAAAAATCCTGGGCGGACATGAAAGCGTTCTTGCAGAAAATCTTTAGCTGATCAAAGACACCGCGGCGCGGCCTTCGCGAGCAGGCTCACTCCCACACCGGATCTATGCCGCCCGGAAGATCCCCTGTGGGAGCGAGCCTGCTCGCGAAAGCTTCACCGCCAATCTCGACCTCGGCCCGACTAACCGGCAAAATGCCCGCCATGAATCTCACCCCCACCCTGCCCGCCTGCTGCACCGCGCTCGACAGCCACTGGCCGTTGCCGACGGTATTGCCTGATACCGTGCTGCTCAGCACTCACTTCGATCCGGCTCAATTGCTTGGCGATGACTTTCGCCGTAGCGCCATCGAGCCGCCACCAAGCATTCAGCGCTCGGTGGCCAAACGTCAGGCAGAATTCCTCGCCGGGCGGATTTGCGCCCGAGCGGCGTTGCGGCAATTGGAAGGCAGCAGCGTTGTGCCTGCGATTGGTGAAGACCGCGCGCCGATATGGCCCGCGCATATCTGCGGCTCGATCACGCACAGCACCGGACGCGCGGCAGCGATTGTCGCCGACAAAAGGCACTGGCGCGGTTTGGGCATGGATCTGGAAAACCTGCTCGACACCGAACGTGCCGAGCGGCTGGCTGGGGAGATTCTGACGCCACCTGAAATGCAGCGCATGACGGCCGCCTCGCGGGATCAGTTGGCGTTGTGGGTGACGCTGACGTTTTCGGTGAAGGAAAGTCTGTTCAAAGCGCTGTACCCGATTGTGCAGCAGCGCTTTTATTTCGAGCATGCTGAAGTGCTGGAATGGACGGAGGCGGGTCAGGTGCATTTGCGCTTGTTGACAGACTTGTCTGCTGAATGGCGCAACGGTACTGAACTGGAGGCGCAGTTCGGGGTGCAGGATGGGCAGTTGCTGAGTCTGGTCAGCATCAAGGCCTGAAGATTTGTGTTGCGGGCGCTGGCGCTATCGCGAGCAGGCTCACTCCTACAGTTGAAATGCGTTCCCCTGTAGGAGTGAGCCTGCTCGCGATGAGGCCTGCCCAACCAACACAAGACTCAACGACGTTCCTGATTTCTCGGCCAACTCAGGCTAAAGCAAGCCCCACCCAGACTCTTGCTCTTGCCAATGATCGCCCGACCGTCGTGCCAGTGAATGATCCGTCGCACAATCGACAAGCCCAGGCCATGCCCGCCCGACGCCCGCGTACGGCTGTCATCCAGGCGTAGAAACGGCGTGAAAATCCGCTCCCACGCCACTTCCGGCACGCCCGGGCCGTCATCCTCGACGTCGACGCGGCAGCGCAATTGCCCGACCTGATAACTGACCGTCACCTTCGAACGCGCATGGCGCATGGCGTTGCTCACCAGGTTCTGTAGCGCCCGATGCAGATAACGCGGCTCGGCTTCGACCCAGGCATCATCGTTATCCGCCGCAGACAGGCACAAACCACGCTGCACCGTGACCTCGGCACGCAGCGGCGCCAGCTCCTCAATCACCTGATTGACCAGCGCATCCAGATCGATGCGCTGGAACGTCAGCGCCGGCGAACCCTGCTCCAGTCGCGCATAGGTGAGCATTTCATCGACCAGTTTATCGAGGTCCTCGATGTCGTGATCCATGCCTTCGCGGTACTTCTCCAGCGCTTGCGGCGTGGTCGCCGAGCCGATCATTTCCAGACCGAAACGCAGACGCGCCACCGGCGTGCGAAGTTCATGAGAGACCGCACGCACCAATTCGCGCTGGATTGCCAGTAGCTGCTGCAAGTGCTCGGCCATGCCGTTGAACGCCGCCGCCAGACGCCCGACCGAGTCGGCACCGCGCGCCGGCACACGGGTTTCCAGGCTGCCCTTGGCAATCCGCGTGGCCGCCGCTTCGAGGCCGCGTAAACGGCGTTCGAGCTGGCGCACCAACAGATAAACGATGAGGCCGATCAGGGTCAGGCCGAGTGCAGCGATCAGCACCAGCCATTCCGGCGGGTACGGGTTCATCTGGTACAGCGGT
Source organism: Pseudomonas sp. P4_D7 (assembly GCF_056401755.1). NCBI lineage: Bacteria > Pseudomonadati > Pseudomonadota > Gammaproteobacteria > Pseudomonadales > Pseudomonadaceae > Pseudomonas > Pseudomonas sp. P4_D7. Next base: position 55,903 of record NZ_JBFUIR010000027.1, read on the forward strand.
CCGATTTCCAGCACCCACGGCGTGCCGACCATGCCGGCAAACACGCGGATCGAATCGCCGCCCTTGCCCAGCGCCATCACCGTGTCGCCTTCGGCCACGCGGCGGCTCTGGTCTTCGTCCATGTCGGCGTCATTCACCGTGACCAGGCGCAGATCGAAACCGAAGCCCTTCTCTTCCTTTATCTGTGCGAGGCGCTTGGGTTGCTCTGCGACCGGCACGCGCACCAGTTCATCGGCCAGCAGGTAAATGGTTGCGCGGGCCAGTTGCTCGCTGATCTGCTGAACTTCACCCACCAGTACGAGCTGTTCCTTGTCGCTGACCATCCGGTAAACCTTCGCTGCGTGCGGACCGGTCTGCTCGACCAACGCCTGCCCCCGTTGCACGCGGGTGCGCTGGGTCAGATCGAGATCGGTCTCGGCAAACTTCTTCAGCGCCAGCGGGATCCCCAGCAAACGCTCCCACACCAGCAACGCGCGATGGCGCTCGGTTTCATTCATCGGTTGCAGGTTGTCGGCCATCAGCGAGAACGTGCCGTGGGCCAGCCGCTCGCGATACTGCTCGCTGCGCACCTGATTGAGCAGATTCAGCGCCAGCACGCCGAGCACCGCCACCAGAATCAGCGCTGCGCACATGCCGCCGTAGATGCGCAGGAAGATCGAGTTCACAGAGGCAGGTCTACGCAGGCTTCAGGAACGAACAGATAACCTTTGCTGCGAATGGTCTTGATCAGGCGTGGATGGTCGGGGTCGTCGCCGATTTTCGGGCGGATGCGCGAGATGCGCACATCAATCGAACGGTCCTGACCGTCATAGCCGATGCCGCGCAGTGCAGTGAAGATTTCTTCGCGGGACAGAATCCGCCCGGCGTTGGACACCAACAGCCAGAGCAGATCGAACTCGGCGCTGGTCAGCTCGATGCCGCTGTCGCTCAGCCACGCTTCACGCAAGGCGTTATCGACCACCAGCGGGCCGAATTGCAGACGGCGGGATTTTTCGGCGAGCGGTTCAGGTGTGTCGCTACGGCGCAGCAACGCCTGGATTCGTGCCAGCAACAGACGTGGGCGCACCGGTTTGCACACGTAATCGTCGGCACCGAGATCGAGCCCGTGGATCTGATCGGCATCGTCGGTGCGCGCGGTGAGCATCAGAATCGGCCCGTCATACTGATTGCGCACCTTGCGACAGATGCTCAGGCCATCCTCGCCCGGCAGCATCAGATCAAGGATCACCAGATCCGGCTGCTCCTGGATGATCCGCGCAGCCGCCAGCGCCCCGTTGCCTTCGATATCCACGCGCAGTCCATTGGCTTGCAGGTAGTCGCGCGTCAATTCGGCCAGCCGCTGGTCATCCTCGACGATCAATACCTCAAAGGCTTGTTGCTCCACCGCTGACCTCTGCTTTCTATTGTTATTAATAAAGGAGGAACGTCTGCCTCAACACAATTCCCTGTGGGAGCGAGCCTGCTCGCGAAGGCGTCGTATCAGCCAACATCTGAGTCAGCTGACATAGCGCATTCGCGAGCGGGCTCGCTCCCACAGCTTCAGATCCTCCCGACCTTTTGTCATGTTTGAGGAGGATAAGAATGCCTGCGCATGGGCCGATTGTATAAACGGCGTACAGCCAGAACACAAGTCGGTAAATGCGTTCGGACAAGGCCGTTTTTTGTGATAGGGTTCGCGCCCTTAAAAATCCGCTGAAGCGTTTTTCCCGGTGAAAAAACAGTGACAGACGGTCTAGCTCAGCAGGTTCGCGGCCTACACGCGAATTCCGGATTTCTTACACAATTTACGCACAGGTTTATCCACAGCTAGTACGTTGCAAGCACCCGTAAAACGCATTATCTTGTAGCACGGCGCAGGGAGAGACCCTACATATAGGGTTTTCCGCTTAAACGCCCAACCACATTTCAGACCTGAAACTCAAGCGATTTATTGCCTGTTTCCGGTTGAACCAAGCAAGTTTTTCAAAGCCCAAACCGCACTTGCGGATGGCACCGTTTTTTAGCTCGCAGCGGCGAGAACGGTACGGGTGTTGCAGTCATTACTGTCACCCGGGAAGGAATCCGGCTCGAGCCCTGGCTCGTAGCCAAAAACTTCGGCAAGGATGCGGCTTCATCAGCCTTTTTTCCTACTGTCCCGAAGTTGTTATACCCGACGCCCGTCGGCTGTAGTGCTTCTGGACAGAACGGTGGGCACCATGATGGTGCCCAAACAAACATAGAGAATGTGGAGACCACCCCCCATGCAAACCGACACAACTCGCGAGAACCCGCAGGGCACCTTGCCGCAGGCCGCTGATTCGAATTCGGATCTGGCAGCCACCGCGCCTGGTCAACTGCGCGTGATCAAGCGCAATGGCACTGTCGTTCCTTACACCGATGACAAGATCACCGTCGCTATCACCAAAGCGTTCCTCGCAGTTGAAGGCGGCACCGCTGCCGCTTCGTCGCGAATCCATGACACCGTTGCCCGTCTGACCGAACAGGTCACCGCGACCTTCAAGCGTCGCATGCCGTCGGGTGGCACCATCCACATCGAAGAAATCCAGGACCAGGTCGAACTGGCCCTGATGCGTGCCGGTGAGCAGAAAGTCGCTCGCGACTACGTGATCTACCGTGACGGTCGTTCGAAAGAACGCGCTGCCCACGCGCCGGCCGAAGAAGCGGTCAACGCTCACCCGTCGATCCGCATCACCCGTGCCGACGGCAGCCTGGCGCCGCTCGACATGGGCCGCCTGAACACCATCGTCACCGAGGCCTGCGAAGGTCTGGAAGAAGTCGACGGCGACCTGATCCAGCGCGAAACCCTGAAAAACCTGTACGACGGCGTGGCCCTGACCGACGTCAACACCGCCCTGGTGATGACCGCCCGTACCCTGGTCGAGCGTGAGCCGAACTACTCGTTCGTGACCGCCCGCCTGCTGATGGACACCCTGCGTGCCGAAGGTCTGGGTTTCCTCGGTGTGGCCGAAAGCGCCACTCACCACGAAATGGCCGACCTGTACGCCAAGGCACTGCCGGCTTACATCGCCAAAGGTATCGAGTTCGAACTGCTGAACCCTGTGCTGGCTTCCTTCGACCTGGAAAAACTGGGCAAGGCGATCAACCACGAGCGTGATCAGCAATTCACCTACCTGGGCCTGCAGACCCTGTACGACCGTTACTTCATCCACAAGGATGGCGTGCGTTTCGAACTGCCGCAGATCTTCTTCATGCGCGTGGCCATGGGCCTGGCGATCGAAGAGAAGCAGAAAGAAGACCGTGCGATCGAGTTCTACAACCTGCTGTCGTCCTTCGACTACATGTCGTCGACCCCGACCCTGTTCAACGCCGGTACCCTGCGTCCACAGCTGTCGAGCTGCTACCTGACCACCGTGCCGGATGACCTGTCGGGCATCTACCACGCGATCCACGACAACGCCATGTTGTCGAAATTCGCCGGCGGCCTGGGCAACGACTGGACGCCTGTTCGCGCTCTGGGTTCGTACATCAAGGGCACCAACGGCAAGTCGCAAGGCGTTGTGCCGTTCCTCAAAGTGGTGAACGACACCGCTGTAGCCGTTAACCAGGGTGGCAAGCGCAAAGGCGCTGTCTGTGCCTACCTGGAAACCTGGCACATGGACATCGAAGAGTTCATCGAACTGCGCAAGAACACCGGTGATGATCGTCGTCGTACCCACGACATGAACACCGCCAACTGGATCCCTGACCTGTTCATGAAGCGTGTCTTCGATGACGGCAAGTGGACCCTGTTCTCGCCATCCGAAGTACCGGACCTGCACGACCTGACCGGCAAAGCCTTCGAAGAGCGCTACGAGTACTACGAAGCCCTGACCGAATACCCAGGCAAGGTCAAACTGTTCAAGACCATCCAGGCCAAAGACCTGTGGCGCAAAATGCTCTCCATGCTGTTTGAAACCGGCCACCCATGGCTGACCTTCAAAGACCCGTGCAACCTGCGCAGCCCGCAGCAGCACGTCGGCGTGGTTCACAGCTCGAACCTGTGCACCGAGATCACCTTGAACACCAACAAGGACGAGATCGCTGTTTGCAACCTGGGCTCGATCAACCTGCCGAACCACATCGTGGATGGCAAGCTGGACACCGCCAAGCTGGAACGCACCGTGAACACCGCCGTACGCATGCTCGATAACGTTATCGACATCAACTACTACTCGGTGCCACAAGCGAAGAACTCCAACTTCAAGCACCGTCCGGTCGGTCTGGGCATCATGGGCTTCCAGGACGCGCTGTACCTGCAGCACATCCCTTACGGTTCCGACGCTGCCGTCGAGTTCGCCGACAAGTCGATGGAAGCGGTCAGCTACTACGCGATCCAGGCGTCCTGCGACCTGGCTGACGAGCGTGGCGCGTACGAGACGTTCCAGGGTTCGCTGTGGTCCAAAGGCATCCTGCCGCTGGATTCGCAACAGATCCTGATCGAAGCCCGTGGCCAGAAGTACATCGATGTCGACCTGAACGAAACCCTCGACTGGGCACCGGTTCGCGCCCGTGTACAGAAAGGCATTCGTAACTCCAACATCATGGCCATCGCACCGACCGCGACCATCGCCAACATCACCGGCGTATCGCAGTCGATCGAACCGACCTACCAGAACCTGTATGTGAAATCGAACCTGTCGGGCGAATTCACCGTGATCAACCCGTACCTGGTTCGCGACCTCAAGGCTCGCGGTCTGTGGGACTCGGTCATGATCAACGACCTGAAGTACTACGACGGTTCGGTTCAGCAGATCGAGCGCATCCCGCAAGAACTCAAAGAGCTCTACGCAACCGCGTTCGAAGTGGACACCAAGTGGATCGTTGACGCGGCCAGCCGTCGTCAGAAGTGGATCGACCAGGCCCAATCGCTGAACCTGTACATCGCCGGCGCATCGGGCAAGAAGCTCGACGTGACCTACCGCATGGCCTGGTACCGTGGTCTGAAAACCACTTACTACCTCCGTGCCCTGGCCGCGACCAGCACCGAGAAGTCGACCATCAACACCGGCAAGCTGAACGCTGTTTCCAGCGGCGGCAACCACGGCGACGATTCGGTTCTGGCAGCTCCTGCCGGTCCTGCGCCAGTGCCAAAGGCTTGCGCGATTGACGAGCCGGATTGCGAAGCTTGCCAATAAGCTGAGCTGAGTCAGGCGTTGCGAGACGTCTGATTCTTCCAGGCAAAAGAAACCCCCGACAGACTTCTGGTGTGTCGGGGGTTTTCTTTTGGCTGGAGTAAATATTGAAGCAAAAAAACGGCGAAACCCGGTTACAGGTTTCGCCGCTCATTGTGCTTTCAGTACCTCATCAGACCATAAAGGACTCGGCCATCGCCTGCCCCACTACTGGAATGGTGAACGTATCACCATTGGCAGTAGCGAAGGTTTCGATGGTGTTCGAGCCTGCATACCAGTCCGCAAGAATCACCGCGTTGCTCTGCTTACCGGCATTCCACTCCACAGCATTGAAGATGTAGGCATTGGTGCCGTCGGTCTTGATGATCACATCGGCATACGACTTGATATTCTGCAGCTCGACTCTATCGCCGCCTTGAAGACCATCGTCCTTGATCATCACATTGGTCGACGAATACACCTTGTAGGTATCGCTGCCCTCACCGCCGTAGGCATACCCACCGCCGAACATGATCAAGGTGTCGGAACCCGCGCCGCCAAACAGCTGATATTCAGGCCCATTGCCCACCAGCGAGTCACTGCCGTCATCACCATAGGCAATACCGGCGTAAACGTTAATATCGTCGTTACCGGCATCACCGTGCAGGATGCTGCCGACATCGTTGTTGGCGCTGAACATGCTGTCGTTGCCATTGCCGCCAAACAGCTGATCCGCCTCGGCCGGACCGCTGCGATCCGGACCGTTGATCGCGTAAGGCTCGTAGTTGCCGCCATAAATCGAGTCGTTGCCGTCCCCGCCGTAGATCAGGTCATTCCCTGCTCCACCATAGAGGGTGTTCCAGGCAGCGTTCCCGGTCAGGGTGTCGTTGAATGACGAGCCGTGCAGCCCCTCAATATTGACCAGTACATCGCCGCTCGCATCACCGCCGGTGACTGTATTGGCCAGCAAGTCGACTTGCACCGCAGCCGAGCTGCCGATGTACCAGGCTTCATCGGAAACACCTGCACCGCCATCGATAAAGTCAGCGCCCTTGCCACCAATAAACGTCTCGGCGCCGGCACCACCGATCAACGTGTCATTGAATGCAGTGCCTTCCCAGTTTTCGATGTTGGTGTAGGTGTCGCCTGCTGCGGCACCGGTCAATGGCTGAGTGAGATCAAGCGTGATGGCTGAGCTTTCAAAGGCGAAGCTCACCGTGTCGCGCCCGAAAGCACCGTCAAAATTGTTGATTTGATCATTACCGATGAAGGTGTCGTCGCGTCCCGAGCCGACGAACTTCTCGATGCTCTGGAAGGTATCGCCCTTGGCTATAGCGGTGTGCTCGCCAGTTTTGAGATTGATGACCACGCCTACCGGCCCGACGTCGTTATAGCTGACCGTATCGAAACCATCGCCACCGATAAACGTGTCGCCGCCATCGCCCCCCATCAAAATGTCGTCCCCGGCCCCGCCCGTGATGACGTTATCGAGCGCATTGCCTCGCGCCTGGAACATCCCGGTACCGGTATAGGTCAAGCGCTCGATCCCGGCATTCATGAGGTAGTAAGACTGATTGGTGCGCACTTCATCATTACCGCCGCCAGCCAGTTCGATGATAGCGCCATAGTTTGCGTTGTTGAGGACGTAAACATCGTCGCCCAAACCACCTTGCACAGTGAAACCGGTCGAGTTGGCATTGGCGATAAAGACGTCGTTGTAAGCCGAGCCGATGATGGATTCGATACCGTAAAAACTGTCTCCCTCGGCATCGCCACCCGTGCCCGTGCCAGAGCCGACACCGGCAGCACCCAATGTCAGCGTCACGCCCTGAGTGGATTGCGAGTAATCCGCCACATCAATGCCCGTAGCACCGTCGAACTYGTCGGCACCCGCGCCGGCGATAAATGTATCGGCGTACTGCGTGCCGCGAATCAGTTCGATATCGGTGAAGGTGTCACCTGCGGCGATGCCGCTGTATACGCCCGTCTTGAAATTGAGCGTCACCGCCACCGTGCTGTCGTCATAACTGACGGTGTCCGTACCGGCACCACCGATAAAGCTGTCGGCACCCGCACCGCCCAGCAAGGTATCGTTGCCAGCGCCACCGGTGATGATGTTGTCGCTGGCATTACCGCGACCGGTGAAGTTGCCCGTGCCGGTGTAAGTCAGGCGCTCGACGTTATTGTGCAGCCCCATGCTGAGCTGGTTGGTACGCACTTCGTCGTCGCCGCCGCCCTGCGCTTCGACGATCACCGCCGAGGCACCGGCGTTGACGATGTAGACGTCGTTGCCCGCACCACCCTGTAGGGTGAAGGAGCCGGACGTGGAAGTGGTGAACACATCGTCATACCCCGAACCGATCACCTTTTCRATTCCAGAGAACGAATCGCCCTCGGCATCACCACCGGTCCCGGTGCCAGTTCCGGAAACCAACGTCAGGTTGATGGCCGCGCCAGACTGCGAATAGTCGATGACGTCCATGTTGTCCGGGCCGGCCGTACCGCCGTCGAACTTGTCGGCAGCGGCGCCGGCCATGAACGTGTCACTGTATTTGGAGCCGCGAATGACTTCGATACCCTCAAAGGTATCGCCAGCAGCAATGCCCGTGTGAATACCGGTTTTCTGGTTGATCGTCACGCCTACGGTGGAGTCGTCGTAGGAGACGGTATCGAGGCCCGCGCCACCGATGAAGAGGTCCGCACCCGCACCCCCCATTAGTACGTCGTTGCCAACGCCACCGGTGATGATGTTGTTGCCCGCATTGCCTGTACCGGTGAAGTTACCGGTGCCGGTATAGGTCAGGCGTTCGACTTCAGGACTCAAGGTCATGCTGCTCAGCGAGGTGCGTATTTCGTCGTCACCTCCACCCGCCAATTCAATGACCGACTGATTGGGCGAGCCGTTGATGATGTACAGATCGTTACCCGCCCCGCCCTGGAACAGGGAGGCTGCGGAGCCGCTGACAAACACATCGTCGAAGTCCGAACCGACGACTTTCTCGATATTGGTAAAGGTATCGCCCTGCGCGTCGCCGCCCTGACCACTGCCGGCGCCGAGCGTGGTAAGCGTGATGTTCACGGCCTGCGCCGACAACGAGTAATCGACGGTATCGACGCCACCCGCGGTGCCGCCATCAAAAATGTTGGCCTGCGCGTCACCGAAGAACGTGTCACCGTTCTTGCTGCCACGAATGATTTCGATACCGGAGAAAGTATCGCCTGCAGCGAAGCCTGTGTGTACACCGGTTTTCAGGTTGACCGTGACACCCGCAGCAAGGCTGTCCTCATAGCTGGCAACGTCGATACCGGCGCCGCCAATCAATTTGTCGGCACCTGCACCGCCGAGGAGCACATCGTTGCCAGCGCCGCCGGTGATGATGTTGTCGCCAGCGTTGCCAGTACCGGTGAAGTTACCCGTCCCGGTATAGGTCAAGCGCTCGACTTCGCCGCTCATGCCCATACTGGTCTGGTTGGTACGGATTTCATCATCACCACCACCGGCGGCTTCACCGATGCCACCTGTCCAAGGACCATTGATGATGTAGACATCGTTGCCGGCGCCACCACCGACGCTCGCGCTGCCGGAGTTCAGGGTAAAGACGTCATCGAACGCCGTGCCGATAACCGCTTCCATGTTGCTGAAGGTATCACCCTGCGCATCGCCGCCCAGACCGGTGCCGTTGACGCCGGTCAGCGTCAGGTTGATCGCCTGCTCGGAGCTGGCGTAGCTCAAGGTGTCATAACCGCCCGCACCATCAAACGAGGTGGCCGTGGCGTCGGCGACAAAATTGTCGGTGTAACTGGTACCACGAAATGCCTCGATACCGTTGAACGTATCACCCGCCGCCAGACTGGTGTGAATCCCGGTTTTCAGGTTGATCGTCACGCCGACACCCTGGTTGGCGTCTTCGTAGCTGGCCGTGTCAAAACCCGCGCCGCCAATCAACTGGTCGGCACCCGCACCACCGATCAACACGTCGTTGCCAACGCCGCCGGTGATGATGTTGTTGCCTGTACTGCCGATGCCAGTGAAGTTACCGGTGCCGGTATACGTCAGGCGCTCGATGTCGCCACTCATGCCCATTTTGAGCTGGTTGGTACGAATCTCATCATCGCCGCCACCGGCGCCTTCACCTATCCCGCCCGCCCAGGGACCATTGATGATATAGACGTCGTTACCGGCGCCACCACTGACGCTTGTGCTACCAGAGTTAAGGGTAAAAACATCATCGAATGCAGTGCCGACAACTGCTTCCAGGTTGCTGAAACTATCACCCTGCGCATCACCGCCCAGACCGGTGCCATTGACGCCGGTCAGCGTCAGGTTGATCGCCTGCTCGGAGGTGGCATAGCTCAAGGTGTCGTAGCCGCCCGCACCATCAAAAGAGGTGGCCGTGGCGTCGGCGACAAAATTGTCGGTGTAACTGGTGCCGCGAAACGCCTCGATACCGTTGAACGTATCACCCGCAGCCAGACTGGTGTGAACCCCGGTTTTCAGGTTGATCGTCACACCGATACCCTGGTTGGCGTCTTCGTAGCTGGCCGTGTCGAAACCTGCGCCGCCAATCAACTGGTCGGCACCCGCACCACCGATCAGCACATCGTTGCCGACACCGCCGGTGATGACGTTGTTGCCTGCACTGCCTATACCGGTGAAGTTGCCGGTGCCGGTATACGTCAGGCGCTCGATTTCGCCACTCATGCTTATTTTGATCTGATTGGTACGAATCTCATCATCGCCGCCACCGGCGCCTTCACCGATGCCACCAGTCCAGGGACCATTGATGATGTAGACGTCGTTACCGGCGCCACCATAGACGCTCGTGCTGCCAGAGTTCAGGGTAAAGACGTCATCGAACGCGGTACCGATAACCACGTCCATGTTACTGAAGGCATCACCCTGCGCATCGCCGCCCAGACCGGTACCATTGACGCCGGTCAACGTCAGGTTGATCGCCTGCTCGGAGGTGGCGTAGCTCAAGGTGTCGTAGCCGATCACACCATCAAACGTGTTGGCCGAAGCGTCGGCGACAAAGTTGTCGGTGTAACTGGTACCGCGAAACGCCTCAATACCGTTGAACGTATCGCCCGCCGCAAGACCGGAGTTAACGCCGGTTTTCAGGTTGATCGTCACGCCGACTCCCTGATTGGCGTCTTCGTAGCTGGCGGTGTCGAAACCTGCGCCACCAATGAGCTGATCAGCCCCTTCGCCACCAATGAGAAGGTCGTTGCCATCCCCACCATTCAAAACGTCATCGCCCGCCAAACCACGTATTTGATCATCGCCGATGGTACCTACCAGCGAATCTGCACCATTGGACCCATAAATTACCGCCATTACATCTTCCTTGTGTGAGTGTGCTTGTGTTGGAAACTGCGTCAAATCGCCTGGCGCTGAGGACTCACCCTCTCTGATGCACGTAAGGCTTGATTGCAAAAAGGCTTGAGCATTTTGAAAAATCCGACCGCTTTGGGCTGGGGGCGGTGATGCTCGACACGATCAGAAAAATCACCGCGCACGACATCGGCCGCGCAGACGTTGCTGTGTGAACCCGACAACAGGAGAATTGATTTCAATCGGTTTGAATGAGGGGGCACTGACAGGGCAACCGGCAATGCCCGGGCAGTGCGGGCATATACGGCCCGGCCGGAGGCCGTCGAGCGCTGGCACCGCAATCGGCGCACTGACGTAATCATGACTGTTCAAAGTGTCGCATCCCTGGTGACTACTGATGGCTTCCAAGCCACCGGACCTTAGGCCCAGCTTGCAAACAGGCGGAGTGAATGAAAGTTTGACGCGCACCGCCACCGCTTCCCGAGAGTGCAAGTTCCACACCACAGCGACCGACAAACGGTAGATAGCTGAACACACGTCCCAAATACTACGCCAAAAAAAACCGACGCATTGGCGCGTCGGTTTTCAGTGCAGCTCTCAGATCACATCAGGTCATCTGAATGATGGTCTGCATGATGGTGCTCTGAGTGGAAATGGTCTTGGCGTTCGCCTGATAGTTGCTCTGGCCCTTGATCAGGTCTACCAGTTCGTTGGTCAGGTTAACGTTCGACTCTTCCAGCGAGTTGGAAGCGATCGAACCCAAGGTACCGGTTTCCGGTGCATCGTAGCCCGGGATACCCGAAGCAAACGTCTCTTTCCAGCTGGTGCCACCGATAGCCTGCAGGCCTTGTTCGTTGGTGAAGCTGGCCAGCGCAACCTGGCCGATGGCCTTGCTCTGGTTGTTGCTGAAGTTGGCGAACAAAGTACCGGTGCCGTCGATGGTCAGGTTGGTGATCTGGCCAGTGGCGTAACCGTCCTGAGTCGGAATCGAACGCGCGGTGTCAGCGTTGTACTGAGTGGTCTTGGACATGGAGATGGTCACGCCAGCCGTGTTGGCTGCTGCGCCGTTAGGTACAAAGTTACCGTTGACCACGTTGCCCGGCTTCCAATTGGCCAGCTTCAAGTCGCTGCTGATGATCGGATTGGCCGGATCCGCCGGATTAGGTGTGCTGACCTGAGTCAGATTGCCCGAACTGTCAAACGTCAGTGTCGAAGCAGTTGGAGGCGTCGTGAGTGGATTGCTACCGGTTGCATCCGGATTACGCCCGTCCACCAGGGTGTAAACCTTCCAAGTGTTTTGGCCGGTTTTCACCATGTACTGATCCATGACGTGCGAGTTGCCCTGCGAGTCGTAGATCGGAGTGCTGAAGCTCTTCGTGTACGTCTCAAGCTTGCTCGGATCAAACTTGCCGGCCGCCACTGTGTCGTTGATCACCGGCGCAGTCGAGTTCAAGTTGATGCTCGACGTCACCAGGGAAGTCGATTTCGGCGCCAGGTTCGAGGTATCGATCTTCAGGTCGGTCAACACACCGTTGATGATCTTGCCATTGGCGTCCACGCCGTAACCCTGCAGGCGCGAGGTGTAGTCGGTGTTGGTGATGTAACCGGCGTTGTCGACCTTGAACGTACCGGCACGGGTGTAGGACACCGAGCCGTTGTTGCTCATGGTGAAGAAGCCCGAACCGTTGATGCCCATGTCCAGCACGTTACCGGTGTTGTTGATGTCACCCTGGGTGAACTGCTGGGAAACATTGGCCAGGCGCACGCCGTTGCCAATCACTTTGCTGCCGCTACCCAGGCGAGTGGCCGAGTAGACGTCTTCGAATTCTGCACGGGACGATTTGAAACCGGCGGTCGCGACGTTGGCGATGTTGTTGCCGGTCACGTCCAGTTGCTTGTTGGCTGCATAGAGACCGCTAAGGCCGATATTGAAAGACATATTCCACTCCTTTGTGCCGGTTAGTCGGCTCTATATACCAATGGTTTGTACTTTGGACAGGGCAACAGTGCCCTTGCCGGACAGGTTGAGCATCAGCTCGCCGCCGGTCTGGCTGATCGTCACGCTGGTGACGGTGGCCGGCAGGTAGGTCGCCATATCGGTCGAGGTGCCATTGATCGATGCGTTGGCCTTGACGGTATAGGTACCGGTCTTGACCACGTTGCCGTCCTTGTCCTTGCCGTCCCAGGTGAAGCTCGCGCTGCCTGCGGCGCGGCTGCCCAGATCGATGGTGCGAACCACCGTGCCGCTGCTGTCGGTGATGCTGACGGTGCCGCCGGCAATCGACGACGGAACGCTGACCGAGCCGGTCATGCCTTTGCTCGGATCGTCGAGCTGAACCGAGTTGGTCTGCACGATCACATTGCGGCCCACCAGCGACGAAGCCTGCAACGCCTGCGAGGAGTTGTAGTTGCCAGCCAGCGAGCTGACAGTGCTGTTGAGGGTGGTGATCCCCTCAAGGCTGCTGAACTGTGCCAACTGCGCAACGAAGGCACTGTTGTCCTGCGGATCAAGCGGGTTCTGGTTTTTCAGCTGGGTGACCAGCAATTGCAGGAACGCATCCTTGCCCAGTGCCTGGCCGCCGGTGGCGCTGTTGGTCGCCGAAGCAATGCCACCGGTGGTCGAACTGGTCTTTTTCGACGAGTTCGCCAGGATGTCATTCATGCTCAGGCTGCTGGTGGTATCGGAAACACTCATGGCAGTCGCCCCTTATTACTGACCGAGGGTCAGTACCTTCTGCATCATGGTTTTGGCGGTGTTCATCATTTCGGCGTTGGTCTGGAACGAGCGGCTCGCGGAAATCATGTCAGCCATTTCTTCCACCACGTTGACGTTCGGGTAGTAGACGTAGCCTTTGGCGTCGGCCGCCGGATGGTTCGGCTCGTAACGCGCTTCGAGGTTGCTCTGGTCTTCGACCACACCGAGCACCTGTACGCCCTGACCGGCCGCGTCCTGGCTCTGGAACAGCGAGTTGCTGCCGCTGCTCTGGCCGCCCTGGAACATGGTGGCGAATACCGGGTGACGGGCGCGATAGGTCTGGTCGATGCTCGACGAGACGGTTTCGGCGTTGGCGATGTTCGACGCCACGGTGTTCAGACGCGTGGTTTGTGCGCTCATGCCGCTGCCGGCAATGTTGAAAACGCTGGACAGGGACATGGATTACTCTCCGCGCAGGGCTGACACCAGCCCTTTGAATTTGCTGTTGAGCAGGGTGAAGCTGGCCTGGAAGCCGACGGCGTTTTCCGCGTAGTTCGACTGTTCCAGTTGAGCGTCCACGGTGTTCTGGTCGATCGACGGTTGCATCGGCGTGCGATACATCAGCGATTCGTCGCCATTGCCCAGGCCTTCAGCTTCGATGTGACGGCTGTTGGTCATGTTCAGGGCGATGGTGCCGTTCGCATTTTTCTGGGTCTGTGCTTCAAGCACTTTGGAGAAATCCAGRTCCCGAGCCTTGTAGTTCGGGGTRTCGGCGTTGGCGATGTTGTTGGCCAGMACTTCGGCACGCTKGGCGCGRAAGCCMARKGCCTKTTCGTGRATRCCGAGCGCTTTATCGAAGCTGATGCTCATGKCGGRAACCTTYRGGTGACCGGTTTTTCGTAACTGAGCTCTAGCAAGCGCCGTGCCAAACCACAAAAGCCGCATAAACCGGGGCTTTGCAGGGAGTCGGCAAAGCGGCAATGCCAGAAAAGCGGCAACCGGTGTCCGCCGGATGCCGCTTTTCTGCCGCTTGCCGTCCATCTCATACACACCACGATCCCCTGTAGGAGTGAGCCTGCTCGCGAT
>NZ_JBFUIR010000028.1:0-62545 GCF_056401755.1 Pseudomonas sp. P4_D7
GGCGAGGAGGGTGGCCTCGCGGACTTTCTCGACCTCTTCGCCAGTGGCCGATTCGCCGCTGGAGTAACTGATCATCGCCACGCGCGGAATGATGCCGAATGCAGCCGCCGAGTCGGCGCTTTGCAGGGCAATCTCGGCCAGTTCGCTGGCGCTCGGGTGTGGGTTCATCACGCAGTCGCCGTAAACCAGCACTTCCTCTGGGAAGAGCATGAAGAACACCGACGACACCAGCGTGCAGCCCGGCGCAGTCTTGATCAACTGAAGGGCCGGGCGAATGGTGTTGGCAGTGGTGTTGATCACGCCCGAGACCAGGCCGTCGACCTCGTCCAGCGCCAGCATCATGGTGCCGATCACTACGGTGTCTTCCAGTTGCTGTTCGGCCATCGGCGCGTTGAGGCTTTTAGTCTTGCGCAAGGCAACCATCGGCTCGATGTAGCGCTCGCGAATCAGGTCTGGATCAAGAATCTCCAGCCCTGGCGGCAAGGCGATGCCTTGGGCGCGGGCCACTGCTTCGACATCTTCCGGTTTGGCGAGTAACACGCAACGGGCGATCCCGCGTTCCTGGCAGATCGCCGCCGCTTGCACGGTGAACGGCTCGCTGCCTTCAGGCAGGACGATGCGTTTGTTCGCCGCTTGCGCACGCTGGATCAACTGATAGCGGAACACCGCCGGCGACAGGCGCATTTCCCGTGGCGTGCCACAGCGCTGGTGCAGCCATTTGGCGTCGAGATGGCTGGCGACGAAATCGGTGATGATCTCCGCACGCTCGCGGTCATCAATGGGGATTTCTTTGTTCAAACCGTTGAGCAGGTTGGCGGTGTCGTAGGAGCCAGTACTCACCGATAGCACCGGCAAACCGGCCTGCAACGCACCACGGCACAGATCCATGATGCGCGGATCGGGCAGGGTGTCGCTGGTCAGCAACAGGCCCGCCAGCGGCACACCGTTGATCGCGGCGAGGCTGACGGCGAGGATGATGTCGTCGCGATCGCCCGGCGTCACCACCAGCACGCCGGGCTTGAGCAGCTCGACGGTGTTGCGCATGGTTCGCGCGCAGATGATGATTTTGGTCATTCGGCGGGTTTCGTAATCACCGGCATTAAGCACTTGTGCACCCATCAGGTCGGCAACGTCACGGGTACGTGGTGCGTTGAGTTCCGGCTGATAGGGAATGCAGCCGAGCAGGCGGAAATCACCGCTGCGCAGCAACGGCGAATGCTCCTTCAGGCGCGCAGCGAAGGCGTCCATGCTCTCTTCGGTCTTGACCTTGTTGAGGATCACCCCGAGGACTTTCGGGTCTTTCGGGCCGCCGAACAATTGCGCCTGCAATTCGACACGGCCGGAGAGTTCGGCGAGTACTTCGTTTTCTGGCGCCGAGACCAGAATCACCTCGGCATCCAGGCTTTTGGCCAGGTGCAAGTTGACCCGCGCGGCATAACTGGCGCTGCGGGTCGGCACCATGCCTTCGACGACCAGCACGTCTTTGCCGATGGCGGCTTGCTGATATAGCGTGATGATTTCTTCGAGCAGCTCATCGAGCTGACCGTCGCCGAGCATCCGCTCGACGTGCGCCAGGCCCAACGGTTGTGGCGGTTTCAAACCGTGGGTGCGCGCCACCAGTTCGGTGGAACGCTCGGGGCCGGTGTCACCCGGATGCGGCTGGGCAATCGGTTTGAAGAAACCGACTTTCAGCCCGGCTCGCTCAAGCGTGCGCACCAGCCCGAGGCTGATGGAGGTCAGACCCACACCAAAATCGGTGGGCGCGATAAAAAAAGTTTGCATGCGAATTCTCTAAAGTTGCATGGCAATGGCGATCGCCTATAGCTGACGACCTACCGAAATTCAGTCGCCAAGGTTATCGCTAACCGAGCCTTGTGCGCACCAACCGCAGGCAAAGGGTTGGCCTATTTTTTCAATACGTTGCGCCGGGTCCAGCACCCAGGCGCGCGATTGCCAGGGCGGCTGATGGCGCAGGTGCTGGGTGTGGCCACAGGAAAGCTCGACGACCCAGTGACCGTCCTCGTCTTGATGAAAGCCTGCGATCGTCGAAACCCGTTTGTCCGGGTTGTGTTCGCTTTCGCGCGATTGCTTCGCTAAACTTGGCCTTTCTATATTCTTATGCAAAAGGTCTCGCCCCATGCTGATCGCCGCCAATAAGGCTGTCTCCATCGACTATACCCTGACCAACGACGCTGGTGAGGTCATCGACAGCTCCGCCGGCGGCGCTCCGCTGGTCTACCTGCAAGGCGCAGGCAACATCATCCCTGGCCTGGAAAAAGCTCTGGATGGCAAAGCTGTTGGTGACGAGCTGGAGGTTTCCGTTGAGCCGGAAGACGCTTACGGCGAATACGCCGCTGAGCTGGTCAGCACCCTGAGCCGCAGCATGTTCGAAGGCGTTGACGAGCTGGAAGTCGGCATGCAGTTCCACGCTTCGGCGCCGGACGGCCAGATGCAAATCGTCACCATCCGTGACCTCGACGGCGATGACGTGACCGTTGATGGCAACCACCCACTGGCCGGTCAGCGCCTGAACTTCAAAGTGAAGATCGTTGACATCCGTGATGCCAGCCAGGAAGAAATCGCTCATGGCCACGTCCATGGCGAAGGTGGCCATCACCACTGATTTTCTGCGCTAAGCTTCGAGTACTGGAGAGGCGCCTGCGGGCGCCTTTTTAGTCCGCGGCTGTCCTTGGTGACCTCGCCAAGTGGCTGTTTCGAGTAGAACACGGGAATCTTGGAGTTCGTCATGAGTGCTTTTCACGACCTTAAGTTGACAGCCCTGGATGGTCAGGAGCTACCGCTGGCGCCGTTCAAGGGCCAAGTCGTGCTGGTGGTCAACGTCGCCTCCAAATGCGGCTTGACCCCACAGTACGCGGCGCTGGAAAACCTCTATCAGCAATACAAAGGCAAAGGTTTCAGCGTGCTGGGCCTGCCGTGCAACCAGTTTGCCGGCCAGGAACCAGGCAGCGAAAAGGAAATTCAGGATTTCTGCAGCCTCAACTATGGCGTGACATTCCCGTTGTCGAGCAAGCTCGAAGTCAACGGTCATGATCGTCACCAGCTCTACCGTCTGCTGGCGGGCGAGGGGGCGGAGTTTCCTGGGGACATCACCTGGAATTTCGAGAAGTTTCTGCTCGGCAAGGACGGCCGGGTGCTGGCCCGGTTCTCGCCGCGCACGGCGCCGGATGATCCGACCATTGTGCATGCGATTGAAAAAGCGCTGAGCTGAAACAGCAAGATCAAAAGATCGCAGCCTTCGGCAGCTCTTAAAGGGCCTGCCGGTGCTGCGATCTTTTCGTTTCTGATCCTTGATCATTCAAATCAATAGTGCTGTTCAAAGCCTTTGACTGTCCATATTATCGCCGTCATAAAGTCATTCCCTGTGGAGCCTTCCAATGCCGGTTCAAGCCCTGTTCAAACCGTTCCAACTCGGTGCCCTCGAACTGCCGACCCGCGTGGTCATGGCGCCGATGACTCGCTCCTTTTCCCCGGGCGGCGTGCCTAATTCGAAAGTCATTGAGTATTACCGTCGTCGCGCGGCCGCCGGCGTTGGCCTGATCATCACCGAAGGCACTACCGTCGGCCACATTGCCTCCAATGGTTATCCGAACGTGCCGCAGTTCTTTGGCGACGCGCCATTGGCCGGCTGGAAGAAGGTCGTCGATGCGGTTCACGCCGAAGGGGGCAAGATCGTTCCGCAACTGTGGCATGTGGGCAGCGTGCGTCGCATCGGCACCGAGCCGGACGCCAGCGTGCCGGGTTACGGTCCGTCGGAAAAAATCAAGGACGGTCAGGTCGTGGTGCACGGCATGACTAAACAAGACATTCAGGATGTGATCGCAGCCTTCGCCCAAGCGGCCAAAGATGCACAGAGCATCGGCATGGACGGCGTGGAAATCCACGGCGCCCACGGTTACCTGATCGACCAGTTTTTCTGGGAGGGCAGCAACCAGCGCACCGACGAATACGGTGGCAGCCTGGCCAACCGTTCACGTTTCGCCATTGAATTGATTCAAGCCGTGCGTGCGGCGGTCGGTGAAGGCTTCCCGATCATCTTCCGTTTCTCGCAATGGAAACAGCAGGACTACACGGCGCGTCTGGTGCAAACCCCGCAAGCGCTGGGTGAATTCCTCAAGCCGCTGTCTGACGCTGGCGTGGATATTTTCCACTGCTCGACGCGCCGCTTCTGGGAGCCGGAATTTGACGGTTCCGAGCTGAACCTGGCCGGCTGGACCCGCAAACTCACCGGCAAGCCGACCATCACCGTTGGCAGTGTTGGCCTTGATGGCGAGTTCCTGCAATTCATGGTCAACACCGACAAGGTCGCGCAACCGGCCAGTCTGGAGAATCTGCTGGAGCGTCTGAATAAAGAGGAGTTCGATCTGGTGGCGGTGGGGCGTGCGTTGCTGGTCGATCCGGATTGGGCGCAGAAAGTCCGCGAAGGGCGTGAACAGGATATTTTGCCGTTCAGCCGTGAGGCGTTGATGACGCTGGTTTAAGCGGCGCTCTCACTGACCCCTTCGCGAGCAAGCTCGCTCCCACAGGTTTCTCTGCTGTTCACAAAATTTGTGTTCACTGGAGATCCCCTGTGGGAGCGAGCTTGCTCGCGAAGGCGGTTCTAACGTCAGCAGAGAATCAGGGCAATGTCTGCGCATTCGGCACCACTTGCTCCCCTACACAAGCCCCGCGCAAATGCTTTTCAAACTGCTCGATAACCGCCGGCCAGCCCTGGCGACTCGCATGCTGCCGCGCATTCAGGCGCACGCAGCGCAACCTCTCATCCTCTTCCAGCAACCATGCCGCCGCCTCGCAAAAGGCTGGCTCATCACCAGGCATCGCCAGCACGCCGTTGTAGCCATGGCGAATATGCTGCGCCGCCGCAGCCTGATCGTAAGCCACCACACCCAGCCCGGATGCCAGCGCCTCCAGCACCACATTACCGAAGGTTTCGGTCAGACTCGGAAATAGAAACAAATCACCAGACGCATAGTGCGCCGCCAACGCTTCACCGCGCTGCGCGCCGCAGAAAATCGCCTCGGGCACATCCTTTTCCAGCGCTAGCCGCTGCGGCCCGTCGCCGACGACGATCAGTTTCAGATTGCGCTGTGGATAAGTGTCGCGCAGTTTTTCGAAGCAGCGTTTGAGCAGGCCAAGGTTCTTCTCCGGCGCGAGTCGTCCTACGTGAATCACCGCAATGTCCTGCTCGGACAGGCCCCATTGCTCACGCAAGGCGTTCAGCCGTTTGCTCGGATGAAACAACTGGCTGTCGACCCCGCGCGACAACAGCGCCAAGCGCTCGAAATGCCGCCGCTCCAGTTCCAGGCGCTGGCTGACGCTCGGCACCAGCGTCATGGCCGAGCGATTGTGAAACCAGCGCAGATAATGCGTGAGCATCCGCGTCAGCAGACCGAGCCCGTATTGGTTGGTGTATTGCTGAAAATTGGTGTGAAAACCGCTGACCACCGATATCCCCAAACGGCGCGCCGCACGCAGCGCCGACAACCCGAGCGGTCCTTCCGTGGCGATATACAGCACATCGGGACGCTGGCGCTTCCAGCGCCGCAGCAGTTTGTGCATCGACGACTGACCCCATTGCAGCCCCGGATATCCCGGCAACGGCCAACCCCGACACAGTAACAGCGCGTCATCTTCACTGCGCTGCGGATCACCGGCCTGACGCGGGCGCACCAGTTCAACCTGATGCCCACGCGCGCGCAGTCCATCGCACAAGCGGCCAAGGGTATTGGCCACCCCGTTGATTTCCGGTGGGAAGGTTTCGCTGATCAGAGTGATATGTAGAGCTGTCGTCATGACCCCAGTGTCGACTGAGGCCATGTCGTGCTTGTGACGTTCGGATGATGGATTTGTGACGGGCTGTTTGTTGCCGGCCTAGCGTTGAGTCACAAGATTCTCGGCACCGCGCTCACGCACCCAGAACAACGTCGCCCCGGCCACCGCCGCCGGCATCATCAGGATGTTGACCACCGGGATCAGCAGCACCAGATAGACGATCCCGCCAAAGCTCATGCTCTGCCAGCGCTTCTGCCGCAACCAGGCAAGCATTTCGTTCCAGCCCAGTTTGTGGTTATCCGCCGGGTAGTCGATGTACTGGATCGCCATCATCCACACGCCGAATAACAGCCACAGCGGTGCAGCAACGATATTCACCACCGGGATGAACGAGAGAATGAACAGTCCGATCGCCCGTGGCAGGAAGTAGCCGAGTTTGCGCATTTCCCGGGCCAAGGTGCGCGGGACCATCGCGATCAGTTCGCCCCAGCTGAACGCCGGGAAGTCATCAGTGCCGCGTACCACCACTTCGACTTTTTCCGCGAGGAAGCCGTTGAACGGTGCGGCGATTACGTTGGCCAGCATAGTGAAAGTAAAGAACACCATCAGCGCCACTAGCACTACAAACAGTGGCCAGAGGATGTAACTGAGGAAGCTCAGCCATTCGGGCAGCGATGGCATCAGCGTATCGACCCATAGACTGAACTGGTGGCCGGCCAGATAAATCAATCCGACGAACAGCACGAGGTTGATCGCCAGCGGCAACAACACGAACAGGCGCAGGCCGGGGCTGAGAACCAGTTTGAGGCCTTCGCGCAGGTATTGCGGGCCGGACAGAACAGGGGCGGGCATAAGGTGCTCCGAGCAAGGGAAAACGCGCCGACCTTACCGACTTTGCAACGACGGCGAAAGCGCGGTAGAGCAATCGACATTCACTGTAACAAAGACGTCCATCTCGTCAGTGTGTCGGCATAGAGACCACCTATGAGCTGGATTGTTAAACCGTATTTCCTTAATCTTGCCCCCCTCGATACGCTGCACCCAACTTTTTACAGGACTGTCGAGCTCAAGCCTTCCCCAAGGTTTTCCACGGTCCTTTTTTATTCCCGCCGGCAGTCCGGCGATCCGTGCCAGTTTTTCGGCCCGGTCAACAGGAGCAGGTCATGTCTGAAGTCCGTCATTCGCGAGTGATTATTCTCGGTTCCGGCCCAGCCGGTTACAGCGCTGCGGTATACGCGGCCCGCGCCAACCTCAAGCCACTGCTGATCACCGGCATGCAGGCTGGCGGTCAACTGACCACCACTACTGAAGTCGACAACTGGCCGGGCGATGTGCACGGTCTGACCGGTCCAGCCCTGATGGAGCGGATGCGCGAGCACGCCGAGCGTTTTGAAACCGAGATCGTTTTCGATCACATCAACGCCGTGGACTTTGCTGCCAAGCCGTACACCCTGACCGGCGACAGCGCGACCTACACCTGCGACGCCCTGATCATCGCCACCGGCGCCAGCGCGCGCTATCTGGGCCTGCCGTCGGAAGAAGCGTTCATGGGCAAAGGCGTTTCGGCCTGCGCGACCTGCGACGGTTTCTTCTACCGCAACAAGCCTGTTGCAGTGGTCGGCGGCGGCAACACCGCTGTTGAAGAAGCACTGTACCTGGCCAACATCGCCAGCACCGTGACCCTGATCCACCGTCGCGAAACCTTCCGCGCCGAGAAGATCCTGATCGACAAGCTCAACGCTCGCGTGGCTGAAGGCAAGATCATCCTCAAGTTGAACGCCAACCTCGACGAAGTGCTGGGCGACAACATGGGCGTGACCGGTGCGCGTCTGAAGAACAACGATGGCAGCTTCGACGAAATCACCGTCGACGGCGTGTTCATCGCCATCGGCCACACCCCGAACACCTCGCTGTTCGAAGGCCAGTTGACCCTCAAAGACGGTTATCTGGTGGTGCACGGCGGCCGTGAAGGCAATGCTACGGCGACCAGCGTCGAAGGCATCTTCGCCGCCGGTGACGTGGCTGACCACGTTTACCGCCAGGCGATCACCTCGGCCGGCGCCGGCTGCATGGCCGCACTGGACACCGAGCGTTACCTGGACGGTCTGCAGAACGCTTCGTTCTAAATCGCAGACATAAAAAACCGGCCAGATTGGCCGGTTTTTTTGTGCCCGAGAATCACAGTCACCACACATCGAATGTGGGAGCGAGCCTGCTCGCGAATGCGGTGTATCCGTCGACATCAATGTTGAATGTCAGTCCGTATTCGCGAGCAGGCTCGCTCCCACAGGGATTTTGTGTGGATAGAGGAATCAGCGGCGGGTCAGGGGTTGAGCGGTGAATTTGACGCCGGCCAGACCGTGCTGGATCAACGCACGGATATTGCTGTGATCACTGCCCTCAGGCGTCGCCACTACCGAGCGGTAATGCTCGCCGAACGCCAGCAGCGCTTCTTCATCGCTCAGGCCTTCCAGCAGTGCCAGACCCAGGGTCTTGCAAGAACCTTCGTTCTGCCCGGCGGCGTTTTCCACGCCACCGTTGTTGAACGCCTGCGGCTGATAGTCGTAACTGGCGGCGATGAAGGCCAGCGTGTCGGCGAAAGCGTGTTCGCCGCTCTTGAGGCTGGCGCGCAGGGTGTTCAGATCACTCATGGGTTTTTCCTTTGGCGAACGCGGCTTGTTGCTCGGCGTTGGCTTCTTGCTGAAATTGGGCTTTCCACTCGGCGTACGGCATGCCGTAAACCACTTCGCGGGCGTCGTCGAGGCTGACCTCGATCTGGCGCTCGTCGGCTTCGGCCTTGTACCACTTCGACAGGCAGTTGCGGCAGAACCCGGCAAGGTTCATCAGGTCGATGTTCTGCACGTCCTTACGGCTGTCCAGGTGGGCGACCAGCCGGCGGAAGGCGGCGGCTTCGAGTTCGAGGCGTTGTTGCTCGTTCATGGGAGTCTCTGCGAGACAGCTTCAAGCGGCAGGCTTCAAGCTGCAAGGTTGGATCGGGGTCGGCCGTTAGCTTACCGCTTGCAGCTCGAAGCTTGAAGCTCAGCGGCTAGCCGCGAGCGTGATCGATACCGACTCGGCAAAACGCAGCGCGTGCGGCTTGTCGACTTCGACTTCGGCATACAGCACTGAACCGTTGCTCATCACCAGATCGAGCAATTCCTGCGTCAGGCGTTCGAGCAGCGCAAAGCGGTTGCCCTCGACGTGGGCGATGATCGCTTTGGTGATCGTGCGGTAATTCAGCGCGTGGTCGATATCATTGTCACGCACCGCTTCCTGCGCGGCATACAGAATGGTCAGGTTGATCAGCACATCCTGCTTGTTGAGGATTTCGTCCTCGTTGATCCCGATAAAGGTGCGCAAGCGCAGATCCTTGACCCGGATGCGCGCCATTCCCGGCTGAAGTTGTGGCATTTACTTGCTCCGTCCAATCAATTGCAGGAACTCCTGGCGAGTGTTGCTCGACTCGCGGAACGCGCCGAGCATGACCGAGGTGTTCATGGTCGAATTCTGTTTCTCGACACCGCGCATCATCATGCACATGTGTCTGGCCTCAATGACGACCGCGACGCCGGCGGCATCGGTGACCTGTTGCACTGCGTCGGCGATTTGTCGGGTGAGGTTTTCCTGAATCTGCAGGCGTCGGGCGAACATGTCCACCAGTCGCGCGATTTTCGACAGACCCAGCACCTTGCCCGTCGGAATATAAGCCACATGGGCCTTGCCGATGAAGGGCAGCAGGTGATGTTCGCACAAAGAGTACAACTCGATGTCGGCGACGATGATCATCTCGTCACTGTCCGAGGCAAACAGCGCGCCGTTGACGATCTCATCGACGCTTTGCTCGTAACCGTGACACAGGTATTGCATGGCCTTGGCCGCGCGCACCGGGGTGTCTTGCAGTCCTTCGCGGTCGGGATCTTCACCGAGGCCAATGAGGATTTCGCGGTAATTCTCGGGCAGTGAGCGGGTCATGGGCAGCCTCGCAGGCAGGTGTTATTTGACGTGCCTTCCGCCGTTGACGGTCAGGGTCGTACCGGTGACATAAGGGTTGTCGAGCAGATAGCGCAGGCTCTGGTAGATCACTTCGCTGCCGGGTTCGATGCCCAGCGCGGACTTGGCCAGTGCCTTGGCGCGGTACGCCGCGTCGTCGTCGGGATTGAACAATAGCAGGGCCGGGGCGATGCCGTTGACCTTGATGGTCGGCGCATAGCGGGCGGCGAAGGACAGGGTCAGGCTGTCGAGCCCGGCTTTGCTGGCGCAATAGCCAATGTGCTTGCTGCTGCCCTTGCGGGTGACATCGTCGCTGATATGAATGATGTCGGCGGGCGTCGAGTGTTTTAGCAGTTCACCGCAGTGCAGGTTGATCAGGTACGGTGCGAGCATGTGCAGATTGAACATGCGCGTGAAGGCTTCGGCTTCGCTGCCCGGGGTTTCGGCCAGCCACTCGGAGGCGTTGTGCACGATGGCGCGCAAGCTGTCGGTGTGGGTTTTCAGTTCGGCGATGAAAGCGAGAATCGCGGCTTCGCTGGAAAAGTCGGCGAACAGGCCGAGGGCGCCCAGATCGCGCAGCGTTTGCACGCCGGGGCGTTCGCTGCGGTAAGTGAAGATGACGCGACAGCCATCCTCGAGCAGCCGCTGCGCACAATGCAGGCCGACACGCTGGCCGGCACCGGTGATTAGGATCGGGGCTGAGGAATCAGGCATGAACGGCTCGCATCGCGGTTGGAGCAAAAACTATAACAGCGACGAGCCTGAAAAGATCGCAGCCTGCGACAGCACCTACCCTGGTCTGTGTTCAGTCCAGCAGGAGCTGTCGAGTGCAACGAGGCTGCGATCTTTAATGTTTCTGAGGTGTCGCCGAAACAGGCAGTCGTACCGGCGTACTGTTCAGCCAGTTCGCCAGCAATCGGGTCGACAATGGAATAAAGAAGTAAACCATCAACGGCGTCAGGCACGCCGTGCTGATCAACATACGCGGCAACAGGCTCAGTTCTGCGAGCAACGGGCCGAGGACAAAGTTGAACAGCAGTGACACCGGAAAGAACGCCAGCCAGATCGCGACGGCCTGTTTCCACCGTGGAGGACGTTGCCCGGCAGCGCCGAACCAGCCTTCGATGCCACTGACTCGATGTTCTTTCGGGTGGGCAAACAGGTCGCTGCCACGGCTCAGCCACGCGGTACGTGAAACCGAATGTTCCCACGCATGCAACGTCTGCTCATCGACAAAGCGGAAGATGATCTGGAATTCATTATCGCCGGGCGGCGGAGCGAGCACGCCAGAGCCCAGGTAACCGGGGAAATCAGTGGCCAGTTGTTCGCCTTCGCGCAGCCAGGCGATCAAGTCCTGATAACGGCCATCAGCGACGCGACGGGCAACCATCAGCGTGACAGGGGAAGTAGACATTATGTATCTCCGTATTTCATTTGCGTCGCTCCGGGTAGGAGTTTCGCCTGACGCAGGGCCGGGGTAGAGGCCTGCGTTTTTCAACAAGCAAGGATTATTCCGGTTTTTCCCGATTAAACCAGCGACTTTCGTCGCATTTCTGCACTTGATCGCAATCGGGGCATAAGCGTTAGAATGGGATCCAAATCTCTCCGACATGGAAGTTGAACAGCCTATGCCTGTCATCACGGACGCAAAGCCTGCTGCGCAGACATCTTCTGCGCTCGAGCGCGAGGATCTGTTCCCTATCCGTGAGGTCGCACGCCTGACAGGTGTAAACCCGGTGACCTTGCGCGCGTGGGAGCGGCGCTATGGTCTGATTCAGCCCACGCGCACCGAAAGTGGGCATCGGCTCTATTCGATGACCGATATCGAGCGCGTGCGCAGCATCGTCGACTGGATTGATCGCGGGGTCGCCGTGAGCAAGGTCGGCAAGATCCTCGCCAAGACCGAACCGATGAAAGTATTGGCGCACATCATCCCGGATGACTTGGTGCAGGCGGATTACCTGCAATGGCAGGAGCAGATCCAGCAGGCGGTCAGTGCGTTCGACGACCAGCAACTGGACCGCGTCTATGGGCAGATTTTCTCTTCATACTCATTGCCGGTGGTGTTTCAGGACATCCTCATGCCTTTGTGGCTGCAATTGTTGCAGCGCCAGGAGGCTTTCGGGCAAACCAGCGAGTGGTTGTTCTTCGATGGATTCCTGCGGGCGCGGGTATTGCAGCGGATCGTCATGCTGCGTGGTACGCAACCGCGCCGAGTGATCGTCAGCGCGCTGGCCGGGCAATGTCGAGAGCTGGAGTTGTTGGTGGCGGCGCTGTTTCTCAGCGACAGCAATTCCGGTGTTCGGGTGCTGACCACAGGTCAGCCATTCGATGAGCTGACGTTGGTTTGCGAAAAGATCAAACCTGATGCACTCGTGCTGTTTTCCAATCACGCGCCCAGCGCCGAATTGCCTCGGCGTTTGAACCGCTTGGCATTGAGTCTCGATTGTCAGTTGATGCTGGCGGGCGACGCTTCAGATCTGGCACAGGACAGCTTGGCCGGATCCTCTGTTGCTTGCCTGGGCAATGAAGGCGCGAACATGCGTCAGCGCATGCTGCAGTTTCTGGCCGGCAATCTGGATACCTGAAACTCAGGTGTGAAGGGCAGGATGCGTCAGGCGATGTTGCTGCAGGATGAACTGGCGCAGACGCTCGGTTTCATCGGTGTCGGTCTGGCTCAGTTCGTAGGCGTAGAAACCGCTCTCGGTTTCCCGTTCGAAATTGCCGCGCAATGAAATCCGCTCGTAACCCGAAGGGCTGAACCACAGCGCGAAATGCTTGGGCGGTTTGGTCTTGTTGCGCACTTCCAGCAGCACACCTTTGTGCGAAACCTCGTGGACCCACAACGTGCCCGGCTGACCTTTGGCGTTTTCCAGAGCTACCGGCTCTTCGAGAGTCAAACGCCATGGCCGCACCATCGGGCCGTCTTCGTAAATACTCGGTACGCCGAGACGCAGATGCAACGCGTGAAACTCGTCTTCGACCAGATGCAACGGGAAGGTCATCTGCTGATTTTCGAAGTTGGCCTGAATGGTCACTTGCTCGTGAGCGGCCAGGCGCGTGAGCAAATCACGGATTTGCGAACCGCCGTTAACCAGCAGACTCGACGTCGCATCCCGCACGTTCAGTTGCGGGTTGTGCTGCATGGTCTGGATGAAATCCAGCTCATCCTGAGTGAGGAGGGCGTCGCGCTGCATGGCTAACTCGAAAGGTATAGTTACAAAGTCATTGGTGATTGTAGTTAATGACACTTAGTTCGCGATTTTGTTTTGACCGTTTGTCGCTTTCAATGCAGCCAGTTCTGCTTTGAGGGCAACGACCTCAGCTTCTAGTTGAATCACGCGCTGTTGTGCCTTGACCTGAACGGTGACGTCCTTCTGCACGCCAACGAAATACGTCTGCCCGTCTTCGACGTTTTTCACCGTTGAAATCGACAGTTCATTCCAGAACGGCGTACCGTCCTTGCGATAGTTACGCAGGATTTCCCGGCACGAGCCGCCGTTATCCAGCGTCTCGCGAATCAGTTTCAGGCTGTCCTGATCGCGGTCTCCAGACTGCAGAAAGCGGCAGTCCTGATAGAGGATTTCCTCACTGGTGTAGCCGGTCAGTCGTTCAAAGGCCGGGTTCACATAGATCAGGATATCGTTCTGTTCACCTTCTTTCTCCGCGACCACTATCCCGTCATTCGACGCATTGATCACCATTTGCAGCAGGCTGGCGTTGATCATCTTTGAATCCTTTCAGAGTTGTCAGTGGCAGGCATTCTAGAAGAACCGCACGGCCTGTCTACTGGCCATTACCGCCAATTGAGATCCAGTCGCAGCTTTGCGCTTGAGACTGTTACTATCGCGGCTCTTTTTTTCAGTTTCAGGATCAGATTGATGAAAGTCGCCATCCTCTCCGGTTCGGTCTACGGCACCGCCGAAGAAGTCGCCCGTCACGCCCAGAACCTGTTGAAAGCCGCTGGCTTTGAAACCTTCCACAACTCGCGCGCCAGCCTGGCCGACATCCAGGCGTTTGGCCCTGAAGCATTGCTTGCGGTGACCTCGACCACCGGCATGGGCGAATTGCCCGACAACCTGCAACCGCTGTACTCAGCGATTCGCGACCAGTTGCCCGCCGCACTGCTCGGTTTGCCGGGCGCAGTGATTGCCTTGGGCGACGCCAGTTACGGCGACACTTTCTGCGGCGGTGGCGAGCAAATGCGTGAACTGTTCGGCGAGCTCGGTGTGCGCGAAGTGCAAGAGATGCTGCGCATCGACGCCAGCGAAAGCGTCACCCCGGAAACCGACGCCGAGCCTTGGCTGGCGCAGTTGATCGTCACGCTCAAGGGCTGATTCCACGCTCGCGCAACAGCGCCAGCCATGCCTGCGCCGCTTTTGACAGATACGCGCCGCGCCGCCAGATAAACGCGATATCCCAACGCAGATAATCCGGCGCGCGTAAGGTCAGGCGCACCACGCCTGGCCGCACCAGACCGCGTGCAACCACGCTGGGCAACAGCACCACGCCTTGCCCGGCGGCCACCAGCGCCGCAAGGAAATCCGCCTGACCGCTGCGCCCGCCTTCCTTCGGCGTAAAGCCCAGTTGCTGGCACGCCTGCAGCAAGCGGTCGTTGAGCACGAAGCTGCGCTGATAGAGCAGAAAGGGCGTCTCGGCCAATTCCTCCAGACCGATTTCACCTCGATCGGCCAGTGGATGATCCACCGGTAGCAGGGCGTCGAGTTGCTCATCGCAAAACGGCTGACAGTCGAATTGCGGATCCTTGGGCAACAGACTGCCGCCCAACTCCAGTTCACCGCTCAGCACAGCCTGCTCGATATTGCGGCTACCGCCCTCGAGCAACTGGATGCTGATATTCGGATAGCGCCGCCGGTATTCCGCAAACAGTTCGGCGAATAGCGCGTCGCTGCCGAGTAATGGCAGGCCGAGGCGCAACTCTCCGCGTGCCAAATGACTGAGGTCGTCCAGTTCCGCGAGCAGTTCGTTGCGCAAGCGCAGCATGCCTTCGGCCCGTTGCAGCACCACGCTGCCAGCGGCCGTCAGGCGCAATTGCGAACCCAGCCGCTCCAGCAAAGGCGTGCCGAGACTTTGTTCCAGTTGCGCGATCTGTTTGCTCACCGCTGACTGGCTGATGTGCAGGGTTTTTGCGGCTTGGGTAAAACCGCCTTGATGCATCACTTCGACAAAGCTGCGCAGTTGTTTGAATTCCATTGTCCGATTCCATTTTGGAATGGTATTGAGTCTAACAATTCGCTTCGGGGATGGCAGGGCGCTTCGTAAAATAAGCGCCTGCCTGGAGCAAAATCATGAATGCCGTCCCGCTCAAACATCTGTCTCGTCTTCTCGCTGAACTCGCTGTATTGCTCGGCCTCTACTTGCTCGGCTGCCAACTCGCGGCCTGGCTGGCGTGGCCGATTCCCGGTGGTGTGATCGGTATGGCGCTGTTGCTGCTGGCCTTCGCCTTTGGCTGGATAAAACCCGCCGCCCTGCAATTGGGCGCAGGGTTGCTGATGGCCGAGATGTTGTTGTTCTTCATTCCGGCGCTGATGAGCCTGCTCGACTATGGCGCACTGTTGCGCAATGACGGCTGGCGAATCCTGTTGGTGATCGCCGCCAGTACATTGATGGTCATGCTGGTGACGGCTTTCACCGTAGAACTTGCCGTGCGCGTGAGGCGTTCCCGTGAAGCTTGAATGGATGCCGATGTTCTGGCTGGCCTTCACCCTGTTGGCGTATCTGTTCAGCCGCTGGTTGTATCGGCGCACCGGGCGCTACGTCTTGTCACCACTGATTCTGGTGCCGGCGTTGCTGCTGGCGCTCGCCGTGCCCCTGCACACTGCCTATGCCGAATATTCCAGCAACACCCACTGGCTGATGCTGGTGCTCGGTCCCGTCACCGTGGCTTTTGCCGTGCCGATCTGGCAGCAACGCCGTTTGTTGATGCGGCATTGGTCGGCGCTGTTGTTGGGCATGGTTGCCGGCAGTGCGGCGTCGATCGGCACTTCATTCGGGCTGGCCAGGGCGCTGGCGCTCGACAGCTCGGTGACGCTGTCACTGGTGCCGCGTTCGATCACCACACCGTTCGCCATGCCGCTGGCGCAGGACCTCGGCGGCGTGCCGGAGTTGACCGCGGTATTCGTGATGTTCACCGGTGTGTTCGGGGCGATGCTCGGTGGCGTGTTGTTGAAGTGGTTGCCGTTGCGCAGTGCTCTGGCGCGCGGTGCGCTTTTCGGGGTTGGCGCGCATGGTGCCGGTGTCAGTCGGGCCCATGAAGTGGGCGGCGAAGAAGGCTCTGTCGCCGGGCTGGTGATGGTCTTGACCGGGTTGCTCAATCTGTTTGCCGCGCCTTTGTTGGCGTCGTGGCTTTGACATGGATCCAAGGAGTTTGCCTGGCTGACCCGCTCAGTCATCAAGCTGGCTGGCAATGCAACTACGCAATGCTCTGCGCCTGACTAGACTGCTCGTACGTGCAGAACAATAAGAACGCAGAGGTGCATACAGTGAGCGTAGCCCCCGTCCAATCGTCCCTTAATGTCAAAGACCAGGTCAGTGCCGCAGAGTGGCAGACCCGTGTCGATCTCGCCGCTTGTTATCGTCTGGTCGCGCTGCATGGCTGGGACGATCTGATCTTCACCCATATTTCCGCCAAGGTGCCGGGCACCGAAGATTTCCTGATCAACCCGTTTGGTCTGATGTTTCATGAGATCACTGCGTCGAGCCTGGTGAAAGTCGATCAGGCCGGCAACAAACTCATGGACAGCCCTTACGAAATCAACCCCGCCGGCTACACCATCCACAGCGCCGTGCACGAAGTGCGGCACGATGTGGTTTGCGTGCTGCATACCCACACCGCCTCCGGTGTCGCGGTGTCGGCGCAAAAGCAGGGTGTGTTGCCGATCAGCCAGCAGTCGCTGTTCGTGCTTTCAAGCCTGGCTTATCACGGCTACGAAGGCGTGGCGCTGAACCATGAAGAGAAAGCGCGCCTGCAAGCCGATCTTGGCGAAAACAATTTCCTGATGCTGCACAACCACGGTCTGCTGACCTGTGGCGGCACCATCGCCGACACTTTTCTGATGATGTTCACCTTCCAGCGCGCCTGCGACATTCAGGTCATGGCGCAAACCGGTGGCGCTGAACTCATCGCCATCGAACCGCAAATCCTGGCAGGCGCCAAAGCGATGATCGCCGGTGTCACCAAAAGTGCTCAAGGCATGGGTGGCGCGCTGGCATGGCCAGCGTTGCTGCGCAAACTCGATAAACAAGACCCCGGATATAAACTCTAATGCCTCTTGCCGAGATTCCTCTGTGTGTCTGGCGTAAACGCAGCCAGACGTTTGTCTTTCGTGGCCAGCCGATTCGCTACTGGACGGCCGGGCAGGGTGACCCGCTGCTGCTGATCCACGGTTTTCCGACCGCCAGTTGGGATTGGCATTATCTGTGGCAGCCGCTGGCCCAGCGATATCGGGTGATTGCCTGCGACATGCTCGGCTTTGGCGATTCGGCCAAACCGCTCAATCACACCTACAGCCTTTTGGAGCAGGCTGACCTGCAGCAGGCATTGCTCGCGCATCTGCAGGTCGGGCAACCGGTTCACTTGCTTGCTCACGACTACGGCGACAGCGTTGCCCAGGAACTGCTCGCCAGGCACTACGAAGACAAGATCGAGATCGCCAGTTGTGTGTTCCTCAACGGCGGGTTGTTTCCGGAAACCCATCGTCCGGTGCTGATGCAGAAACTGCTGCTCAGCCCGTTGGGCTGGATGATCGGTCGGGCGTTTACCCGTGATGCTCTGGTGAAAAGCTTCCGGCAGATCTTCGGTCCGCAAACCCGGCCGAGCGAAAGCGAACTGGACGACTTCTGGAGCCTGGTCGACAGCAATCGCGGGCCACGGATCATGCACAAATTGATCAGCTACATTCCCGAGCGTCGAGTGCAGCGTGATCGTTGGGTGAGCGCGATGCAGCGTGGCGAGATTCCGTTACGGGTGATTGATGGCGAAGTCGATCCGATTTCCGGGGCGCACATGGTCGAGCGTTACCGTGAATTGATCCCCGACGCCGACACGGTGTTGCTGCCAGGCATCGGCCACTATCCACAGACCGAGGCGCCGGTGCAGGTGCTCAAGCATTATCTGGAGTTTCGCGATCGTTTTGTGCTGCCACCGCGCAAAGTCGCCTGCTCCTGAAAGATCAAAAGATCGCAGCCTGCGGCAGCGCCTACACAAATTCAATGTAGGCGCTGCCGCAGGCTGCGATCTTTTGATCTTTTGACGCCTTCATCATCCCCTAACCTTATCGCACACCATTCAGCCTCAGCCGTATTCGTTGTGACCCAAAGCCCTGTGCCTGACACTCGGACTCAATACTGGCCTGCTGGAGTTGTTGCGATGAATGAGTCTGTGCGTTTCGAAGATAAAGTTGTCATCGTCACCGGAGCCGGTGGTGGCCTCGGACGCGCCCACGCATTGTTGTTTGCCAAACAGGGCGCCAAAGTGCTGGTCAACGACCTCGGCGGCTCGACCCAGGGCGAGGGGGCTAATGCTTCCGCTGCCGACCGCGTCGTCGCCGAAATCCGCGAGGCTGGCGGCATTGCCGAAGCCAACCACGACTCGGTCACCGACGGCGACAAACTGGTGCAAAACGCCCTTGATGTCTTCGGTCGCGTCGACGTCGTGGTGAACAACGCCGGGATCCTGCGCGACAAGACCTTCCACAAAATGGACGACGCCGACTGGGATCTGGTTTACCGCGTCCACGTCGAAGGCGCCTACAAAGTCACCCGCGCCGCGTGGCCACATATGCGCGAGCAAAACTACGGCCGGGTAATCTTCACCGCCTCGACCTCAGGCATCTACGGCAACTTCGGCCAGTCCAACTACGGCATGGCCAAACTGGGTCTTTACGGTTTGACCCGTACGCTGGCCATCGAGGGTCGCAAGAACAACATCCTCGTCAACGCGATCGCGCCTACCGGCGGCACCCGCATGACCGAAGGCTTGATCCCGCCGCAAGTATTCGAGCAATTGAAGCCAGAACTGGTCAGCCCGTTGGTGGTGTATCTGGCCAGTGAGCAATGCCAGGAAACGTCAGGGCTGTTCGAAGTCGGTGGCGGCTGGATGGGCAAGGTGCGTTGGGAGCGCAGCCTCGGTGCCGGGTTTGATCCGCGGGTGGGCTTCTCGCCGGAAGATGTCGCGGCGCACTGGCAGCAGATTTGTGATTTCGAAGGGGCGGCGCATCCGAAGGACAATATTGAGGCGTTGAAGGAAATGATGGCGAATTTGCAGAAGTATTCGCTTTAAATAGTGTGGCCACCAAACTTGGGCTTGGTGGCCACACCCCATTAAGCGTATCGTTTTTCAGTCATGAATTTTGGGGCCTTCCAGTTGGGGCCTTTAATAGCTAAGCCTTTATCCCCGTGTGCCAGTACTCCGGATGCAATGAGTCGTTTGTAGGCATCCTCAAGGGCTCCATATTGACTGATCAAATCTCGGTTGTATTGTCTGATCATCATGTCCAGGTGCGGATTTGGTTTGAACAGTGAAAATACGGTGACGATGTCATCCAATGGTTCATTTTTCACAATTTGCTCAATGGTATTCATTACCACATCTCCTTAAGCAACTTCTGGTACTCACGCTCTTCTTGCCGCCTTGCAGCTTCCAGCGCCTCTGGCGTATATAACAACGTTGGATCATCTTTAAGCTTGTAATCCTCCAGTGTTGCAGTGTGGACGTTGTTCCATACGGAAGAGTCTTTATCGGGCATCTCCGTGTCGCCATATCCCAAGGCTTTAAGCCTTTCGAACTCTCTGATCTCATGAGTGTAGAAGCGTTTGTCGGTATCGGTTACCTCTAGTTCTCCTCGAAAAATTCGTTCTAGACGATCGATCATTATTTTATTTGCATCAGAATCTGGGAACTTTGAAGTGTGTAGCTTCACGATATCAATTCCGTTTTTTGCGATGATCGACGGTACCCAGTCCGAGCTTGTAACCGGTAAACCTGTTTCTTCGGGGTTGAAATCTCGCCCGCTGTGTTCCCCGTCCTCGACACCCCCGTACGGACTGCTGAACACCACATAAAGTGGCGCAATCCCCGAGTCATCGGGGAACACGATGACGAATCGTTCCCAACCTTCGACAAGGATCGGATTGAGGTCCAGCCGTCCTTCAATCGGAACAATAGGAGCGCCGGAATAGGCTGGCGCATCAGTCTCGGCAATGGGCGATACAGTCGAGCTGTTACCCGGCGAGATAGCCGGCGTCCAGGTCAGAAAATCCGTCGGCGAATCTGGTAGCGCTACCTCATAAACATCATTCAGCAAGTCATAGGCCGCATTCAGAACCAGCACACTCGAACGGATATGGAAGTCATCGCTGGTGGCGACGAATACCTCCGTGCCCGCACCCAGTGGCCTCACACCCAAGCCTACGGGCAGCTCCAGTGTGCTTTGCCGATCTGATATTTCGCGCAGTGTTTGTGCAGACTCCGGCGACAATTCGGCCAAGGGAACACTCATGGAAAAGCGCTCGCCGTTGCCCAGGCGCGAAGGCGCGAGCAAAGCAGCGAAACCTACCAGTGCCGGACCGCTGATCAACACAGATCCTGCCGCTTTCAGGGTCTGTAATCCTGCCCGCAGCCCCTTGAGAATTGCGGATGATGTTGCTGGAGAAAGACGAGTGGTGTGTGAGGCAAAGGACAACTCCGGACCGGTTGAAGCCGTTGCGCCTGAAGCCGGGTAAACATGCTGGACTTCTGGTGCCAGGCGCTCCTGCCGTTGTAACGCCTCGATACGCTGCTCCATTTCTGCTTGCAGACGTGCCTGCTCGGCGGCAAACGCACGTTTCGCGGCTTTGGCTTTGGCTATGGCCCTGGCTTTGGCGATCGCCTTGGCTTTGGCCTTTGCCTTTGCTTCGGCCTCCGCGCTCAACAATGCCGCGATTCGTGCTTTTTCCCGTGCTTCATCCTCAGCCTTGATTCGTGCGATTTCGGCTTCCTGACGTTGTTTTTCCGCCAATCCAGCCAGTCGTGTCTGTTCACGTATGCGAATCTGCTCCTGCTCTCGACGTGTTGCTTCTGCAGCTTCTCTGTGTCGTTGCTGTTCGGCTGCGACCCGTGCGTGTTCTGCAGCCAAACGCTGGGTCTCAGCCGCTGCCGCCTGAGCTTGATCCTGAGCCTGCACGGTGGCCAGCCAATTGAGTACGTCGGCCTGTTGCTGGTTGAGAAGCGCCAGTGTCTGGCCAAGCAAACGCGCTTCGTGAGCCGCTCGGAAGGACTCGCTCCACAACGCTCTACTCCTGGCCCCCGCGCCGCTGGTTCGGCGGATAGCGGAAGCCTGATTCAGGTAATCCTGGAAGGTTTTCCCCAGCGGATCGCTGCCAAAAAAGCGGTTTGCGATCGCGGTCTGCCTCTGAAACTCTGCGCTCTTGCGGTGAATCAGCGTATTTCTGACGCCCACTTCGCGGGCCAGTGCAGCTGCGGGCGGAAGAGGATTTGTCGGGCCTTCCAGTCTGATTGCCGCCAGTTCCACTTCGATGGACTGAGGTATTGAGACGGATTTTGCGTTGAACTCTTGTTCAACGGTGGTTTGCGTCTCGAACATCAATTGGCGGGTTTGCGCATTGGCGCCGGCAGGTCCGAACGTTCCACTGTAGGTGTAACCCACATTGCTTTCTTTGAATGGCTCGTAATTATCGGGGGCGGGTGCCTCGATACGTGTTTCGTCCAGTTCTAAGAATGGAGGTCTTTGCATATTCATGTCCTTTTGAATGTGCGTGATAACTCGCTGGCAAGTTAGCGCGGCCGATAGTGACGTCCGTGTCACCAGCGAGGGGTTGAGGTGTTTCAAGTTACATCAGACTTGCGGTTACAGAATCTGAGAAACCCGTAAGTAACAGGGCGTTGTTTCGAGAGGGTTTTCGCAGGCTAATAACAAGGCAGGGAGAATTCTTCTGCGACGCAGGAAAGGTCCTACGTCGTTCTCGGAAGGTGTTTGCAGGCAGTAGGGAATACTTTTTCAACGCCCATAAAAAAGGCCGCTGCAAACGCAGCGGCCAAGGTAAGACGTTGGATCAAGGAGCTACAAATCAACGTCAGTGAACACCGGGGCGATAAACCGAAGTCTTCGATTCATCTGAAATCTGTCAGCAATGGCCTGAGTCGCTCAAAGGCCAGTGCTGCGCGCTTTGCGGAGTGTCCCGTGAAAGCGCGTTCAGAATAAGGTGTTGACCACGTAGGAAAAATACCAATTCCGGACATGCACTGTTGCGGGGCACGTAACAGTCCCATGTGCTGATGTGCACCATGCGCGGCACTGATGATCTTCCATCCAGCCGATCCATGAACGGCGCAAAGCCCCGTCGTTAAAGGCCATTCATCCTTTCGAGCGACAACACGAATACCTCCTTGGTGCGCTTATCGACGCGGTTGCCCGGCAGTAGGGTGGGGCCTTCTGTCACTCACCGGGGAAGACGCATGACAAAAACAACAATGCGCGCCATCTTCACACCGCAGGCGCTGGCCGCCGCGGTGGCTTTGGGTTGCTGCGCCCAGGCGCACGCGGTTGCGTTCAACATTGGCGAGATCGAGGGCACCTTCGACTCGTCGCTGTCGATCGGTGCGAGCTGGGGCATGCGCGATGCCGACAAGTCGCTGGTCGGCACGGTCAATGGCGGGACCGGGCAATCCTCGACCGGTGATGACGGGCGTTTGAATTTCAAGAAGGGCGAGACCTTCTCGAAGATCTTCAAAGGTATTCACGATCTTGAACTCAAGTACGGCGACACCGGTGTCTTCGTGCGTGGCAAGTACTGGTATGACTTCGAGCTGAAGGACGAAGACCGCGAGTTCAAGCCGATCAGCGACAGCGGACGCAAGGAAGGTGCGAAGTCCTCCGGCGCACAAATTCTCGATGCATTCGTCTATCACAACTATTCCATTGCCGATCTGCCGGGCACCGTGCGCGCGGGCAAGCAGGTCGTGAGCTGGGGCGAAAGTACCTTCATCGGTAACTCGATCAACAGCATCAACCCGATCGACGTTTCGGCGTTTCGTCGCCCCGGAGCGGAGATCAAGGAAGGCCTGATTCCGGTCAACATGCTGTTTGGCTCCCAAGGCCTGACCGATCAACTGACCGTCGAAGGGTTCTATCAACTGGAATGGGACCAGACCGTTCTCGACAACTGCGGCACCTTCTTCGGTGTCGATGTGGCGGCGGACGGTTGCAACAACGGCTACACCGTTGGCAACCCGGCAATCGCACCGTTTGTCCCGCTGACCCAGGCTTTTGGCCAAGGCATTCAGGTGACTCGCGAAGGCGTGGTGATCCCCCGTGGCGGCGACCGCGATGCGCGGGATTCCGGGCAGTGGGGCACGGCATTGCGCTGGCTCGGTGACGACACCGAATATGGCCTGTATTTCATGAACTACCACAGCCGCACGCCAACGGTTGGCACTACCACGGCTGGCCTGTCGACGCTGGCGGCATTGCCGGGCATGGTCGGGATCGCCAATGGCCTGGCACCCGGCAGCGGTTCCGGCCTGGCGCAGAGCGTGATGCTCGGGCGCGGTGGTTACTACCTTGAGTACCCGGAAGACATTCGCCTCTACGGCGCGAGTTTCTCCACCACGCTACCCACCGGCACCGCATGGACCGGTGAGATCAGCTATCGGCCCAACGCTCCGGTTCAGGTCAACACCAACGACCTGACGCTAGCGCTGCTCAACCCGATTGCCGGTGGTGCTGCTTCGCCGATCGCTACCACTGCGGGAGCCGACAACAAAGGCTATCGGCGCAAGGAAGTCACGCAGATCCAGAGCACCCTCACGCACTTTTTCGATCAGGTGTTGGGCGCGGAACGCCTGACCGTGGTCGGCGAAGCTGCGGTGGTGCATGTCGGTGGCCTGGAGTCGCGCAGCGAGCTGCGTTATGGCCGCGACTCGGTATACGGCCAATACGGTTTCGGTGGTGATACCGACGGTTTCGTCACCTCGACCTCGTGGGGCTACCGTGCCCGGGCGATCCTCGATTACGCCAACGTGATCGGCGGGGTCAACTTCAAACCCAACCTGTCGTGGTCGCATGACGTCGCCGGTTATGGCCCCAACGGCCTGTTCAACGAAGGTGCGAAAGCGATCAGCGTCGGCGTCGATGCCGACTACCGCAACACCTATACCGCGAGCCTCAGTTACACCGACTTTTTCGGTGGCGACTACAACGTCCTCGAAGACCGTGACTTCGTCGCTCTGAGCTTCGGCGTGAACTTCTGATCTGCCCGAGAAGGATGAATGCAATGCGCAAAATGATTCTGCAATGTGGTGTGCTGGCCCTGAGTCTGCTGGCGGCCAACGTGATGGCTGCGGTGTCGCCGGAGGAGGCCAACAAACTCGGCACCAGCCTCACGCCGCTCGGCGCCGAGAAGGCCGGCAATGCTGACGGTTCGATACCGGCATGGACCGGCGGCATCCCGAAAAACGCCGGGGCGGTGGACAGCAAAGGCTTCCTCGCCGACCCGTTTGCCAATGAAAAACCGCTGTTCACCATCACTGCTTCCAACGTCGACAAGTACAAGGACAAGCTCTCGGACGGGCAGGTGGCGATGTTCAAACGCTACCCGGAAACCTACAAGATCCCGGTCTATCCGGCTCACCGCACGGTCGCCGTGCCAGCGGAAATCTATGAGTCGGCCAAACGCAGCGCGCTCAATGTCACCAGCATTAACGATGGTAATGGCCTGGCCAATTTCACAGGCAACCGCTACTACGCCTTCCCGATTCCGAAGACTGGCGTTGAGGTGTTGTGGAACCACATCACCCGGTATCACGGCGGTAACCTGCGGCGCATCATCACCCAGGTGACCCCGCAGACCAACGGCAGCTACACGCCGATCCGCTTCGAAGAAGAGATCGCCGTGCCGCAACTGATGAAGGATCTCGATCCGGAAAAAGCCGCCAATGTGCTGACTTTCTTCAAACAGTCGGTAACGGCGCCGGCACGTCTGGCCGGTAACGTGCTGCTGGTCCACGAAACCCTCGATCAGGTGAAGGAACCGCGTCTGGCGTGGATCTACAATGCCGGCCAGCGCCGCGTGCGTCGGGCGCCGCAAGTGGCCTATGACGGCCCGGGCACCGCCGCCGATGGCCTGCGCACGTCGGACAACTTCGACATGTTCTCCGGCGCTCCGGATCGCTACGACTGGAAACTGGTCGGCAAGAAGGAAATGTACATCCCGTACAACAGCTACAAACTCGATTCGCCGAAGCTCAAGTACGACGACATCGTCAAGGCCGGGCATATCAATCAGGACCTGACCCGCTACGAACTGCACCGCGTCTGGGAAGTGATCGGCACGGTCAAGCCGAGCGAGCGGCACATCTATGCCAAGCGTCACATGTACATCGATGAAGACAGCTGGCAAGTGGCGCTGGCGGACCACTACGACGGTCGCGGGCAACTGTGGCGTGTCGCCGAAGGTCACGCTCAGTATTACTACGATCACCAGGCGCAGGCCTACACACTGGAAGCGCTCTACGACATCATTGCCGGTCGCTACATTGCCCTTGGAATGAAGAACGAAGAGAAGCACAGTTTCGAGTTCGGCTTCGAAGCCAAGGCTGCCGACTACAC
The DNA here is from genome assembly GCF_056401755.1 of Pseudomonas sp. P4_D7. NCBI lineage: Bacteria > Pseudomonadati > Pseudomonadota > Gammaproteobacteria > Pseudomonadales > Pseudomonadaceae > Pseudomonas > Pseudomonas sp. P4_D7. Next base: position 25,407 of record NZ_JBFUIR010000028.1, read on the forward strand.
GCCAGCGGCCTTGCGCGCAGAGGGCGTGCGGTAACGGTTGTGATACACAAGCGAGGCAAAAGGCGACCGCTCGGTCGCCTTTTTTATGGACACCAATCAGCGCGCTGAATACTCGTCAACAAGTGCAGGGGAGAGGGCTAGGGTGAGGGCACAACGATAAAAAGGCTCACCCGATGACCGCTATGACTGCCTGTCTGGATCGCCCCGGATTCTTGCCCAGACTATCTTCCCATCATCAACTTCGCCCTCGACTGAGTGAGCCGCTACTGACATCGGTGGCGCGGATCAGGTTGATCTGCGCCCCGCCCGGCAGTGGCAAAAGCGCGTTGCTCTCCGAATGCTTGTCACAGGCACCGGCACACTGTGTGGTGCACTGGCTGCCACTGATGGGCGTGTCGTTGAGTACGGAGGAGTTCTGTCAGCGGCTGAGTCTGGCATTGGGGCTGGCAGCAATGGATGAGGCGCAATTGGCGGCGGCACTGGCACGCTGGTCAGCGCCCACCTGGCTGTTTATCGACGACTATTGTCGGCTCCCCGACCCGGCTCTCGATGCATTGTTGGACCGCTTGCTGGCGCTCAGCAGCCCGGCATTGATCTGGTGGATCGGCGCGCGTCGACGCCCCCAGTGCAATTGGCCACGGTTGCTGCTGGACGACGAATTGTTTGAATGCGAAAGCGCGACGCTGGCGCTGACCCCGGAAGAAATCGCCCAGGCGTTAAAACACCTGTCAGCGGAGCAGGCTGCCAGTGTGGCCGCGCGGATTGTTCATCGAACCGGTGGCTGGTGCGCCGGGGTGCGCATGGCGCTGCTGCAAAAATGCGACTGGTCGCAAACCCTTCAGCCGCAGCAAAGGGTGGAAACGCTGCTGGATTATCTGCAGCACGAACTGTTCAGCGGTCTGACGCCGGAGTTGGCCGAGGTCTGGCGGGTACTGGCGAATCTGCCGCGCTTCAATGCTGAGTTGTGTGAGCACTTGTTCGGTGCCGGAGAAGGCGCGGACTACCTGCGCACCCTGCAAACGCTGGGTTGCTTCATCGAACCATGGAATGACTCGTCCCAGTGGTTGCAGATCTTTGCACCTTTGGCTCAAGTGATGCGCGATGAGCGCTGGCCTGCGGCCCGCTCATGGCATCGTCGGGCATGCCAATGGTTCGCCGCTGCCGGGGATTGGCGCTCGGCTTTCGAGCAGGCGCTGCTTGCCGAAGAAGTCGAAACGGCAGTGAGTCTGTTGCAGCACTTCAACTTCGAGCATCTTTTTGAAGAGCAAACGGTGGTGCTGTTGTTGCGCCTGCATGAATCTCAGGGCGAAGGAGTGACCTTGGGATCACCGCAGTTGGTTGGGCTGATTACCGCAGCTCTTTTGTTTGCCGGCCGTTTTGAACAGGCCACGCAGTGCATCGCGCACCTGGCGAGGTTCATGCCGCAACCTTCGGCGGCACTGGAACGACAACTGATTGCACGCTGGCAAGCACAACAAGGCTGGCTGATGCATTTGCAGGGGCGTATGACGCCTGCGCGCGAACTCTTTCAGCAAGCTCTGGAAGCGCTCGATGGCGATGCCTGGGCCACAAGGCTGCTGTGCCTGTCAGGGCTGACTCAACAAGCCTTGCTCTGCGATGAACTCGAACAAGCGCACACCATCAGTCGCGAAGCGTTGTGTCTGGCGCGGGCACAAGGCTCCTTGCTGTTTGAAGGCTTGCTGGAACTTGATCACGCGCAGTTGCTTGAGCAGCGTGGTGCTCCAGCCCGCGCTGACAACCTGCTACTGAGCATTGAGCAGTTACTTGGCCAGCGCGCTGAGCGGCCATCGCCGCTGCTCGGTCGTATCGCCCTGCGTCGTGGTCGATTGGCGTTGGTCATGGGGCTGGAGGAGCAAGCCGCCGTTCTGTTCAAACGTGGCCTGGAGGATTGTCTGCGCAGTCACGATAAACGGGTGTTGTTCGGCTATCTGGGGCTGGCGCAGATAGCGGCCAACCACTGTGAATACACGCAAGCATTCGAGCGCTTGCACGAGGCCGAGCGGTTGATGCAGCAGCGCAGGATTCCAGACACGGTTTACCGTGGTGTGTTGTTACAGGTCAGTAGCCAGATCTGGCTGCAGCAGGGGCGGGCGCAGTTGGCACATGAGGCGTTGAGCCGGGTGCTGCGCCACTATCAACCGCCGAACGCGTTGCAGGCGCCTCCGGCGACGGTTCAACTGATAGCGCGTATCCAGTATTTGCTGATATTGGCCACGGCATCTTTGCAACGCGGTAGTGATCTCCCGGAGCAACTTCAGATGTTGCTGGATAAAGCCCGCAAGTGCGGGGCGCAGACACTTGAGGCGGAGTTGCATTTTGCCCTCGCCGAAGTGGCATTGCTGCACAGCGAGTCGTTACGGGTGGTTGAGCATGTGGAATGCGCGTTGAAGATCGTCCGGCGCTCGGAGGCGCAATTGCTGATACGCCAGGTCACCCTGCGCTCGCCGAACATATTTGATCGGACAAATGTGCTGGAGGAAAAGCAGCAAGTTGTAGCCGAATCTGAAGCTGAAAGTTCACTGAGTCAGCGAGAGTTACAAGTCTTGGTGTTGATTGCGGCAGGTGATTCCAATCAACAAATCGCAGAAAAACTTTTCCTTTCATTGCATACCGTTAAAACTCATGTCCGAAGGATCTATATAAAATTGGGGGTGATGCGTAGAACGCATGCGGTGGCCAGGGCCAGAACATTGGGTTTGATGTAGGTGTGAGGTTGTTAGATGTTTGTAGTTGTGACTTAGGGGGTTGTTGGTGTTGTAATTAAACACTGTTGGAAACAGTGTGGTGGGTATCTTTCTGCTCTGAATCTGAATTAGCTTGATTTGGCGAGGCAAGTTGTAATTGGCCACTTGTCATTATCAAGCTGATAGAGATTCCATTATGGAAATTAATAAAGAAGCCGAAAGCCAAAGTCTGCGTGAAGTGGGGAAAGCCCTGGAAAGTATCTCGCAGGAATTGAAGCGTGTTCCGTCATTTTCAGTGGTGGTGCAGGACACTTTGCGTGAGGCGTTATGGAAGGTATCCGAAGGTGTGCGGCTGAGCAGCCTGTTCGTCAATGTCGTGGCGGGCGCCAAACCGAAAAATAAACAGCCGGTCGGGCGGTTGCTGGATATCGCGCTTGAGTGCCTGCAAAGTGGTCGGCCGCCAAACTATGATGTCAATGATTATGGTGTATTCGATCACCCGAATTTTACCAGCCGTGAAGACATTCTTACGCAAGTCCCGATCTCGGCTATTGAAAAATCAGTAGCAGATTTGCTGAAGAAACTGGCGGTTGATTACACGGCAACTGTGCGGCAGTACTGGGAAAACCCGACCGTTCAAAAAGCAGCTGGGGCTTATCCTCAGTTGTCGCGAAAGTCTGCTTTAGGTGTGCTCGAGGCTAGCCTTTTCGCTCGTGAGTTGGAGGCGCTGACGATTCAAGGGGGCATTACTCAGCAACAAAGCGCGCTGATCAGTACGACCGTACAACCCAGTCTGACCGGTACTTGTTACGGGGTTTTCATTGAAGGTCAGAATGGCAAATACATCGAGCAGAACGCGATGTTTGTATTGCCCCTTACAACCCCTGTCTATGAGCAGTTGATTCCCGGTGAGCAGGGCGCTGTCGTACTCTACTGCGCGAATCGTGGTCTCGAATTGTTTTCTTCCATTTGGAAGCTTGAACAAGCGTTGTTGAGCCGACTGGGCTCCGCGGAAACTCAGGAAGAGTTTCTGCAAACGCTGTCGCTCAGTGAACGCGTTGGGTTCGCCTACGTCCCTGCTATTCGTTTTTTGAAAGTTCGTGCGAATTTGTTTGAGAGATTCGTTGATAAGCGGATTCAGACGATGTACAGCGACATCACTGGGTATCTAGAATCCGTCGGCAAGCCAGACGCGGAGTTTGATAAAATTGTTGTCGCCGTAGAGGCCGCACAATCGTTGCCCGATTTGAATCGTCAGGCCAGAAAACGCCAGGTACAACTGATTAAGCATGTCGAGCGGAATGCTTGGCCGCAATGGTTGAAAAGCACTTCCGATGTCAATCAGGAAGTGTATGTTTCCCTGCAAAAAGAACTGCTTGAAGCCGAAGTCAAACTTCATGAGGTCACTCACGGAGTTGCTTCGCTGAAAGACTACGCGCGGTTGGCCGTAGAGGACTTCATATCGCCGGGTAAAGATGAGCGTATCGACCCGGACACTGTATTCGTGAAAGTCACCCATACCGTGCCTCTGGCGGATGGAAAAAAGGTGGAACTCACCGAGCGCAAAACGCTGACTCAGGCCTTTATGCAAGGTGCTCATGATCTGGCAGGTCAATATCAGATTGTTCCGGAGGTCCCCTCCAGTCTGCCAAAGTTGAGTCCATCGAACATCCTGCGTGCCATCAAGTCGTTGGACGTTCGTGTTGCCTATACCACGGCTCAACGTCTTCTGTATTCGCAAGCCGAAGTTACCGAGTCGCTGCGATTGGTCCTTAGCCGTAAAACAGCGCTGACCCTGTTCGCGGCGATTCTGCAGAAACACGTGGGACCTTCAGCTCATAAATTGGTGATGGGTTATAACCTCGGCGATACGTCCATTGAAACGCTGGGCGTGGCGCTCAAACACTGGTTCAAGCCTTTCAATGGTTTGCTGGTTTATCGCAGGAAAGGTGTGGCAGCCGATCGCAGCGCGCATGTCCTGCATATACCGGGTTCGCCAGCCGGGCAGGAGTGGTTTGAGTTCACCGACCTGAAAAGCCTGCAGCAAAAGTTGGCGCAATGGGCGGCCAAGGCTGAAACCTGGGCGTACTTGCTGAGTCAGGCACATGCCAGCGACAGTGCGCAGATGCAAAGTGATTATCTGAGTCTAAAACCATTTGCGGTACTGAATGAATGGTGGTGGTCGAAGATTAAGTTGGTCGATTTACCCGAAGCGGAGCCTTTGTTCGGAGCCGTTCAAAATCACATCTTGTGGAGTATCGATCAAACCGAGGCTGCCACCCCTCAATGGTACAGAAAGGCCAGCTCGAGCGATCAGCACCTACTCAATCGTCTGAACGCTGATTTCAAGGCTATTCATCATCATTCCCGGGAAATGCTGGCGGTCGAGCCGTTCAAACAGTTTGCCTGCCATTTGGTGAAGAAGGAGCTGAAGCAGTATTTTGCCCGGACAGGTTTATCTGTGGACATTAACCCTGACGAGGTATGGGTCAAATTTCACGCAGACTCGAAGATCAGCCTGACCGATCTGTTTATTCAGTGGCAAAAGTGGCGCAGTGACGTAAGTGCGTTCGAGAAATTTTTCACCTGGGTGAACCCTCAATTGGCCGGTATTGAAAATTTGCGAGAGCAACTCAGACAGGCCACCTTCTGGACGTTTACCGGACAGCCCATTGCCCAACTGAATGCCAGAGTTATCAATGATCTGATCGATCTGAGGCCCGGTGAAAAGTATCTTCAATATCTGAAAGATAAATTCCTCAATGCGTCCGACATTGACTTGAAAGCAAGTCTGTATCGAAAAACAAAACAAAATGAAATGCTCCGGACCGCGTTGATTCAGAAAATCAAAGGCGAGCTCTCCCTCGACCAATTCAGCTGGTTGCAGGGACTCATTAACGGATTTGATCGCGATCTGCCTCGTCAGGGCATCATCACCACGGGTGGGAAGCCGGGCATTGGCGTTTACGAGTTCACTCTCAGGGGACGCGCCCTTGTCGGGGCTTACGTTTTTGGGCGCAAAGTCAGCGGGCGTGATGAGTTTTTTGTCTATATTCCCGATACGCCTGATGGCAAGGATTTCTTCCCTGTCCAGGAACTTGCAGGTCGATTGAAAAGCGTGACCTTCAACAAAAAGGTCTTGAGCCTCGCTCGTCTGGAACATCAGCAGGCGGTGGAAAACCTCCTGGACACCTACTGGGACTCGAACCCGGTAGCGACCAGCACTCCGGAATTGACCAACAGTTATCCAGTACTGGCTTTCAAACAGGAGTACCTGGCTAAAATCGGGCAACTCGTCGCTGATGTGGATTTTCAGACGAGCAGTTATCTGGAAGCGCTGTGGAAGGATGTGAGGGTACTGGCCGAATTTGCCCTGGATGTAGCTTCGATGTTTATTGCGCCACTTGGCCTGGCACTGACCGTACTGCGCATTACTCAGTCGGTTGTGCTGGGCATTGTGGCTTCCAGTCAGGGCTCCGATGAGGCTGCGAACGCACACTTTGCATCGGCGTGGCGAGGGGCGATTCTGTTGTACGTTGGCAAAGTGGCGGCGATCGGCACGCCCGTGAACCCGATTGCTCTGCTATCGAGCGTCAGGGATTTCGCCGATGTGATGGCAGGCGTCACCGGTGTTGAAGTCAGCATCAACTATGTGACAGCAATCACCGCACCTCCTGCGGTCGTGAACAGCACCACTCGTCTGCTCAACTGACAGATGAAACTGCGCGAGTAACGGCCCTCGTTACTCGCTCGATTGGCGCCGTTCAGGCCTGCAGAGGTTCATAACCCATCCGCCAACTCACGGCCCGCGTCGCCGCCAGCAACCGCTGCGCCGCCGGGCCGTTTTCGTCGGCGTGGAACAATGAAGTGGGGCCAACGATGGTCAACACGGCGGCGACCTGGCCGACGGCGTTGAACACCGGGGCGGACAACGCATCCACACCCGGCATCAGCAGGCCATGCACATGATGCAGACCGCGTTCGCGGATCTGTTCGCACAGGGTTGCGTAGGTTTTTTCATCCTTCAATGGATGATCCACAGCGGCAATTTCCTGCTCGCGCAACTCATCGGTTTCCCGATGGGGCAAGTAGGCGCTGAACACCAGTCCAGTCGATGAACTGAGCAGTGGCAACACTGAACCCAGTTGCGTCACCACCGTCACCGCGCGCACCGCCGGTTCGATATGCACCACGGTCGCGCCCTGATTGCCCCACACCGCCAGAAAGCAGGTTTCGTTGAGTTCGTCGCGCAGTTCGGCCAACGGCAGGGCGGCGACTTTCAGCACGTCCATACTGTTGAGTGCGGCCAGGCCTACACGCAAGGCTTCGCGGCCGAGCCCGTAATGGTTGGTTGCGGTGTTCTGCTCGGCGAATCCTGAAGCAATCAACGCTTGCAGATAGCGATGAACCTTGCTCGCTGGCATCTGCACATGTTCGGCCAGACGCGACAACGAAGTGGACGGCGACAGCTCGGCCAGAGCCTTGAGGATGTCGGTGCCGACTTCGGCGGAGCGGACTTTCTGTTTGCCGTTGCTGTCGCTGGTTTTTTCCATGGTGCGGCCGGGTTCCGAAACGAATGGGCGTCTTTATAGCTTGACGCTGGATAGCGAGCAAATTACGTTATGCGTAATCTAATTACGATAATAACAACCCCGGCGTGCCGAAACCTCTGAGCCAGAGCGATGGGCCACTGCCGACTCCCTGTTCAGGAGGCTCCATGAACCTCGATTCAACCGCCCTGGCGCTGGCGTATCAGTCCGGTTTCGGCAACGAATTCAGCTCTGAAGCGTTGCCCGGTGCGCTGCCCGTTGGCCAGAACTCCCCGCAAAAAGCCCCCTACGGCCTCTACACCGAATTGTTTTCCGGTACAGCATTCACCATGACCCGCAGTGAAGCGCGGCGCACCTGGATGTACCGGATTCAGCCGTCGGCCAATCACCCGGCCTTCGTCAAACTGGAGCGGCAACTGGCCGGTGGCCCGTTGGGTGAAGTGACGCCCAATCGCCTGCGCTGGAACCCGCTGGAGATCCCGGCCGAGCCGACCGATTTCATCGATGGACTGGTGAGCATGGCCGCTAACGCGGGTGCAGAGAAACCGGCCGGCATCAGCATCTACAACTATGTTGCCAACCGCTCGATGGAGCGGGTGTTCTTCAACGCCGACGGCGAATTGCTGCTGGTGCCGCAACTCGGTCGTCTGCGCATCGCCACCGAATTGGGTGTGCTGGAAGTCGCGCCGCTGGAAATCGCCGTGCTGCCGCGCGGCCTGAAATTCCGGGTTGAATTGCTCRACCCACAAGCGCGCGGCTATGTCGCCGAGAACCACGGCGCGCCGCTGCGTCTGCCGGATCTGGGGCCGATCGGTAGCAACGGTCTGGCCAATCCGCGTGACTTCCTGACCCCGGTCGCCGCTTACGAAAATCTGCAGCAACCGACCACGCTGGTACAGAAGTTCCTCGGTCAGTTGTGGGCCACCGAGCTCAATCACTCGCCGCTGAACGTGGTCGCCTGGCACGGCAATAACGTGCCGTACAAATATGACCTGCGCCGTTTCAACACCATCGGCACCGTCAGCTTCGATCACCCGGACCCGTCAATCTTCACCGTGCTGACTTCGCCGACCAGCGTGCACGGTCTGGCCAACCTCGACTTCGTGATCTTCCCGCCGCGCTGGATGGTCGCCGAGAACACCTTCCGTCCGCCGTGGTTTCACCGCAACCTGATGAACGAATTCATGGGCCTGATCCAGGGCGAGTACGACGCCAAGGCCGAAGGCTTCGTGCCCGGCGGTGCGTCGTTGCACAGCTGTATGAGCGCCCACGGCCCTGATGGCGAGACTTGCACCAAAGCAATCAACGCCGAACTCAAACCGGCGAAGATCGACAACACCATGGCCTTCATGTTCGAGACCAGTCAGGTGCTGCGCCCAAGCCGCTTCGCCCTCGACTGTCCGCAACTGCAAACCACTTATGACGCCTGCTGGGCCACTTTGCCCGCCACGTTCGACCCGACCCGGAGATAACCCATGACGCAGAATTCCATCACCCGCAGCTGGGTTGCCTCGGCCAACGGCCACGCTGATTTCCCGCTGCAGAACCTGCCGCTGGGTGTGTTCAGCAGTAACGGTGCGATGCCGCGCGCTGGCGTGGCGATTGGCGACCATATCTTCGATCTGCAAGTAGCACTGGAAGCCGGGCTGTTCGACGGTGTCGCGCGCAGCGCTGTCGAAGCCATGCACGGCGGCCAGTTGAACGCATTCTTCGAACTCGGTCGTGAGGGGCGTGTGGCACTGCGCACCCGTCTGCTGGAACTGTTCAGCGAAGGCAGCACGCACCGCGGCAACATCGAAGCCCAAGGCGCGAAACTGCTGCCCCTGGCCGCCGATTGCCAGCTGCATCTGCCGGCACGCATCAGCGATTACACCGATTTCTACGTCGGCATCGAGCACGCGCAGAACGTCGGCAAACTGTTCCGCCCGGATAACCCGCTGCTGCCGAACTACAAGCATGTGCCGATCGGTTATCACGGTCGCGCCTCCACCGTGCGTGCTTCCGGTACCGACGTGCGTCGCCCTAAGGGCCAGACGCTACCGGCCGGTCAGACCGAGCCTGTGTTTGGCCCGTGCGCGCGCCTGGACTATGAGCTGGAACTGGGCATCTGGATCGGTCAAGGCAACGAGATGGGTGACTCGATCGCCATCGGTGACGCGGCTGATCACATTGCCGGTTTCTGCCTGCTCAACGACTGGTCAGCGCGCGATATCCAGGCCTGGGAATACCAGCCACTGGGGCCGTTCCTGTCGAAGAGTTTCATCACCAGCGTCTCGCCGTGGGTGGTCACCGCCGAAGCGCTGGAACCGTTCCGCACCGCGCAGCCGAAGCGTCCTGAAGGTGATCCGCAGCCGCTGCCGTACCTGTTCGATAAACGCGATCAGGACGGCGGTGCCTTCGACATCGAACTGGAAGTTTTGCTGCTCACCGAAGCCATGCGCGAGCAGAACCTGCCGGCCCATCGCCTGACCCTGAGCAACACCCGCTACATGTACTGGACCGTCGCGCAAATGGTCGCGCACCACAGCGTCAACGGTTGCCAATTGCAGGCCGGCGATCTGTTCGGTTCGGGCACCTTGTCCGGCCCTGAAAACGGTCAGTTCGGCAGCCTGCTGGAAATCACCGAGGGCGGTAAAAAGCCAATCGAGCTGGCTTCCGGAGAAGTGCGTAAGTTCCTTGAAGATGGCGACGAAATCATCCTGCGTGCGCGTTGTGCCCGTGACGGTTTTGCTTCGATCGGCTTCGGCGAATGCCGCGGCAAAGTGCTGGCGGCGCGCTGACAGGAGCGGGTTATGGATCTCTATACCTATTACCGTTCGACCTCGTCATACCGCGTGCGAATCGCGCTGGCGCTGAAGGGCCTCGACTATCAGGCGCTGCCGGTCAATCTGATCGCGCCACCCGGTGGCGAGCATCGGCAAGCGGCGTATCTGGCGATCAATCCACAGGGGCGGGTGCCGGCCCTGCGCACTGATGAAGGCGGTTTGCTGATTCAATCGCCGGCCATCATCGAGTACCTGGAAGAACGTTATCCACAGGTGCCGTTGCTGCCGGAAGATTTGTTCGCCCGCGCGCAGGTGCGCGGTGTGGCGGCGGTGATCGGTTGCGATGTGCATCCGCTGCACAACGTCAGCGTGCTCAATCGCCTGCGCCAGTCAGGGCACGACGAGCCGCAGGTGGTCGAGTGGATCAGTCACTGGATCAGCCAGGGGCTGGCGACGGTGGAGCAATTGATTGGCGACGAGGGCTTCTGTTTCGGCGAGTGGCCGTGCGTGGCCGATGTGTACCTGATTCCGCAGTTGTATGCAGCGGAGCGGTTCAATGTCTCGTTGGATGCCTACCCGAAAGTCCGCCGCGTTGCCGCACTGGCGGCTGAACATCCGGCGTTCATCAAGGCGCATCCTGCCAACCAACCCGATACCCCGTAATTCCCCTGTGGGAGCGAGCCTGCTCGCGAAGGCTGAGTGTCAGTCACCATTCATTTTGCTGACACAGCGCATTCGCGAGCAGGCTCGCTCCCACAGGGTTCGGCGTTGAACTACCCCAAAATCATAAAAACAAAACAGGTACCTTGCGATGCACAACCAGATTGCCAGCTTCCGGGCGGCACTCGACGCCCGTCCTGTGTCCCGTTATCAATGGTTACTGTTGATCCTGCTCGCGCTGTTGCTGGTCACCGACGGCTACGACGCCCAAGTGCTCGGTTACGTGGTACCTGCTTTGGCGCAGGATTGGGGGCTGGAAAAATCGGCGTTCGGCCCGGTATTCAGTGCCAACCTGCTTGGCCTCACCCTCGGTTCCCTGGCCGTCACACCGCTGGCTGACCGCTTTGGCGTACGACGGATTCTGCTCGCTTGCGTACTGATCTACGCCACGCTGACCGTGCTGATGGTCTTCGCAGACTCGCTCAATACGCTGATGATCGCGCGCTTTATCTGCGGCATCGGCATGGGCGGGGCGATGCCCAGTGCCATGGCGTTGATGTCGGAATATTCGCCACCGCGCCTGCGCACCTTGATGGTGACGCTGGCGGCCTGTGGCTTCTCGTTCGGTGGCGCAGCCGGTGGTTTCGTCGCGGCAGGCTTCATCGACCAATTCGGTTGGCAAGCGGTGTTCCTCGCCGGTGGCGTCACGCCGTTGCTGCTGTTTCCGTTTCTCTGGTGGATGCTGCCGGAGTCGTTGCCGCGTTTGCTGCGTGATGCGCCACCGTATGCGCGACTGCGCAAAGTCACCGCGCGGATGTTGCCGGATTGGCAACCGCCCGTTGCCAGCCTCGAACAGAACGAGCGGGAGCAGGGCAGCAAACTGACGGTGGTCGAGTTGTTCCGTAATGGCTACGCGCGACCGACATTGCTGATCTGGGCAACGTTTTTCGTCAGCCTGATTCTGTTGTATTTCATGATCAGCTGGCTGCCGACGCTGCTCCTGGAAAGCGGCCTGAAACTCAACGAAGCCAATCTGGTGACGTCGATGTTCCTGTTCGCCGGCACCATGGGCGCGATCTGCATGGCCTGGTTCGCTGACCGCTTGAAGCGCAAGGTGCGGTTGTTGTCAGCGGTGTTGGCAGGGGCGGCGCTGTGCACGATCCTGCTGGGGCTTAATCACGACAATCCGCGATATCTGGTCGCCTGCGTGTTCGCCGCCGGGTTCTGCATCATTGGCGGGCAACTGACTCTGAATGCGTTTGCCAGTAATTTCTACCCGGCGCATGTGCGTGCGACCGGCACCGGTTGGGCATTGGGCGTGGGGCGTTTCGGTTCGATTCTCGGGCCGCTGTTCGGCAGCCTGTTGTTGGCGATGCATATTCCAGTGGCGCAGATTTTCTTCTTCTGTGCGATTCCGGCGGTCATCGCCGCGTTGCTGATTATTCAGGTGCGTTCGCCCACCGACACAGTGCAATCTCCTGTGGGAGCTAGCCTGCTAGCGAAGAACGATAACGCGGTTTAACTGAAAGACCGAGCCGCCTGCTTCGCGAGCAAGCTCGCTCCCACAGTGATGTGTGCCGAGCCGATAATTTAGGTCCACACCAAACCTGTGGGAGCGAGCTTGCTCGCGAAGGCCGTGTTTCTGTCACTACATTAGTTGCCTGACACACAGCCATCGCGAGCGTATTCAGTGGACGACGGAGTTGGGCGGCAGGTGACTGAGGCGTTCAGTCAGGCGCAGGCGCTGAATCGGGTCGTCGCTGAGCATCAGCGCATGCTCCAGATCAAAGCGCTCGGCATTCGGACAGTCGAGCCGCTGATAAAGACTGGCCCGTGCCAGGTAATCGACGGCGCCAGCGTCACCCAGTTCGAGCACGCGTTCGGCGTCGATCAGCGCGGCGATAAAATCATCATGAGTCAGGTGCAGCTGGCGCAGGTTGCGCGACAGGCGCTGGAGCATCTGCTTGGGGCTGGCGGTCAGCAGATGCTCGGCGGTCAGCTTCATGTTCGGCCCGTACTGGCGCTGCAACAGTTCGCGACAATCGTTTGGGTACAAACGCCGGCCGCCGCACGGATCCAGCAAGTGATCAGCGCCGGGCACCCGCAACAGGAAGTGTCCGGGGAAGTTGACCCCGACCAGCGGAATCTCCAGGCCACGCGCCAGCTCCAGGGCAATCAGCGCCAGTGCCAACGGCTGGCCGCGACGGGTCTGCAACACTTTGTGCAACAGCGCCGCTTGCGGGCGCAGCGGCAGGAAGTGGTCCTGGGCAAAGCCCAGATCAGTCATGCGGCGCAACAGGGGCTGCGCCAGTTCACTGACCGGCAACATCGGCAAGCCGTAACTGACTCGTTGTTGCAGGTCTTTGAATTCTTGTAACAACGCGTCGGGATCGACCGCTTTTTCATGCTCGGCCGCCATCCACAGCGCGGCTTCGAACAGCGCGGGCGGTGAACGGTACAGGCATTCGAAAAAACGTTGACGCGCACTCATCGAAATCTCCGGGGAATGCCTCGTTTTAGCCCCGCCCGCAAGATTCGTCCAGTCCCCTGCTGCGCAGGTGTCGGGTTATGCCGCAAAACCGTTGTCGGCGCGGGCGCTTATTCCGGCGCGCTCCAGCAATTTTCAGGCGCAGGCCTATACTGGCGTTCTACAAGAAGTGATTCGGGAGCCCAACGATGTTTGCGCTCATGCAAAGCACTCGCCTGGAATCGCTGCACCTTAGCGTTGATCCGGTCACCGGGTTGAAGGCGGTCATTGCCATCCATAACAGTCGCCTCGGGCCAGCCTTGGGCGGATGTCGTTATCTCGCCTATCCCAATGACGAATCCGCCGTCGAAGATGCCATTCGCCTCGCTCAGGGCATGAGCTACAAGGCTGCGCTGGCGGGGCTGCCGCAGGGCGGAGGCGTGGCAGTGATCGTGCGCCCGGCTCATGTGGAAAATCGTGGCTCGCTGTTCGAAGCTTTTGGTCGTTGCATCGAACAGCTCGACGGTCGCTACATCACCGCCATCGACAGCGGCACCTCGGTGGCGGATATGGATTGCATCGCCCAACAGACTCAGCACGTCACCAGCACCACCTCGGCCGGCGACCCCGCTCCGCATGCCGCGATGGGTGTATTTGCCGGCATTCGGTCAACGGCCATGGCGCGGCTGGGCAGCGACAACCTCGAAGGCTTGCGCATCGCGATTCAGGGCCTGGGCAATGTCGGCTTTGCTTTGGCCGAACAACTCCATGCCGCCGGGGCTGAGTTGCTGGTCAGCGATATCGATCACGGCAAGGTGCAACTGGCGATGGAACAACTCAACGCTCACCCGATCGCCAACGACGCGTTGCTCAGTACGCCGTGTGACATCCTCGCGCCGTGCGGTCTGGGCGGGGTTTTGAACAGCCATACCGTCACGCAATTACGCTGTTCGGCAGTGGCAGGCTCTGCCAATAACCAGCTGACACATCTGGATGTGGCCGATCAACTGGAACGGCGCGGGATTCTGTATGCGCCAGACTACGTGATCAATGCCGGTGGCTTGATCTACGTCTCGCTGAAACATCGTGGTGAAGAGTTGTCGACGATTACCGCGCATCTTTCGAAAATCAGCTCGCGGCTGACTGAAGTCTTCGCCCATGCGCAGGCGGAAAAGCGTTCGCCGGCGCGGGTGGCGGATGAGTTGGCGGAGAAAGTTTTGTATCGCTGAGTTTCACAGGCATGAAAAAGGCCCTGAGCCATTCGACTCAGGGCCTATTCAATTCGGTCATTGCTTACTTAGCCGCTTTTGCCGCTTTGGCTGGCTTCGCCGGCGTTTCCGCAGGTTCTGCAGCTTCGGCATTATCGACCGGTTCGGCCGGTGCATTGAGCAGTTCGGACAGTGCATCCGGCTGGCTCTTGAACGCCCGGGCGAACACATCGCGATTCTTCGCCATGTAGATCCCGGCTTCTTCCACTTGCTGTTCAGTCAGGGACGGAACGGCTTTTTGCAGGACATCGGCCAGATATTCGGCCAGTTCGAGCATTYTGTCATGACGGTCAGCTTCGGCTTTATCCATGAACAAGCGCTCCAGATCTCGGCTGCTGCGGTATACCACTTCGACGGCCATTCACCACCTCACATGCCTTCACATTAAGTTGTCTTGACGACTACTGTATCCATATACAGCGAAAAGGATAAGCGAATCCCTGCGCCATGGGTAGTGGCTTTTCAATGTAGACCGGATTTCGGGTTTGTCAGTTGGATCGTGTGAGGCCATTCGCGAGCAAGCTCGCTCCCACAGGTTCTGCGCCAGCCTGACACCTGCGACCAAACGCCACGGCGCGGGTTTGGCGGCGGCTCGCCATGATGGCGTGGCCTCTTTTCTGCATGAAAACCGTTACGTGCAGAAAACCGTCACGTCCAACACGCATCATCCGCTCGCATTCGAGCTAAGGAACATCATCGTGAAAATCAACTGGGCCGAGAAACTGCGGCAAAACGTGCATCAACTGGCCGAGTCCCTGGGCAACCTGTTCGTCGAAACCTTCCACTATCTGGCGTTGTTCGCCATCGGTGCGGTGACGGCATGGGCGGCGGTGATGGAATTTCTCGGGATGCTCGAGGAAGGCCATATCAAGATCGATGACATTCTGCTGCTGTTCATCTATCTCGAATTGGGGGCAATGGTCGGGATCTACTTCAAGACCAACCACATGCCGGTGCGCTTCCTGATCTACGTGGCGATCACCGCGCTGACCCGTTTGCTGATCTCCAACGTCTCGCACCACAATCCGCCGGACATGGGCATCATCTACCTGTGCGGCGGCATTCTGTTGCTGGCGTTCTCGATTCTGGTGGTGCGTTACGCCTCGTCACAATTTCCTTCGGTGAAGATCGAGAAACCGCAGCGCAAACTTGGTGCCGGTTCCAGCGAGCATCCGGAAGTCGAGAAGGGCGAGCTTTAAAGCCCGGCTGCTTGCCCGGGCTGGCCGATGACGCGTGGCGGTGGCGGGGTCAGCCCGTCGCCGCTGGTCATCGCTTCGAGGATTGCCATGGCGCTGTGGCCTTGCTCGATGGCAATGCCGAACTGGATGCTTTGCACCAGGCGCTTGAGGCGCGCGGGGTCGTTGCGCTGCTCGGCGCTGATCATGCGCTTGGCCACGATCCGGCCGCTGTTGGACAGGGTCAGCATGATGCTGCCGTCCAGGCCTTGAATGCTCAGGTTGATCTGATAGTCCGGCGCGAAGGCATCGGTAATGATCTGAAAAGGATTGTCCATGATGCGTCACCGCCTGATTGAACGTGCAGTTGTTGACCGGCCGTGATCGGGTTGGTTCGCCCAACCGGATCATCGGCCATTCCGTGGCCTGTATTTGTTGCTTCATGTAGAGCTGTCGAGTGAAACGAGGCTGCGATCTTTTGATCTTCGGTGTTTTGATTTCGATCATGAAGATCAAAAGATCGCAGCCTGCGACAGCTCCCACAGGGGAGTAGCAAGGGCTGTGCCGGGAAAATTGTCGAACAATGAACACGGGGATAAAAAAGGCGAGCCAAGCGGCTCGCCTTTTTTAATGGCCCGTTTTCAGGGCAGAACCGAGTAGATGATCGCTGACAGTGCAATCAGGCCGATCAGCACCACAAACACGTTGGACACCTGCCCCGAATACTGGCGCAAGGCCGGCACGCGGCGGATGGCGTACATCGGCATCAGGAACAACAGGCAGGCAATCACCGGCCCGCCGAGGGTTTCGATCATGCCAAGGATGCTCGGGTTGAACGTTGCCACGGCCCAGCAACTGAGGATCATGAACACGGCGGTCGCACGGTTCAGCCAGCTCGCTGACATCACCCGGCCACGGCTGCGCAGGCTTTTCACGATCATGCCCTGGAAGCCTTCACTGGCGCCGATGTAGTGGCCGAGGAAGGATTTGGTGATCGCCACCAGCGCAATCAGCGGCGCGGCGTAAGCAATGACCGGGGTCTGAAAGTGGTTGGCCAGGTACGACAGGATCGAAATGTTCTGCGCCTTGGCCGCTGCCAGATCCGCCGGCGACAGCGCCAGCACACAGCTGAAGCAGAAGAACATCACCGTGACGACCATCATGCCGTGAGCCATAGCGAGGATGCCGCTGCTTTTGCGTTCTGCCTGCTCGCCGTAACGTTGTTTCTGCTCAACCGCGAACGCGGAAATGATCGGCGAATGGTTGAACGAAAACACCATCACCGGAATCGCCAGCCACATTGTCTTGAAGAAAGCGGACATTGGCATGGCTTCTTGGGCACTGGCAAAAAACGCACCGTTCCAGTTTGGAATCAGGCTGAGCGCCAGTAGCAGCAATGCGGCAACAAATGGATAAACCAGCACGCTCATGGCTTTGACGATGACGCTTTGACCACAGCGCACAATCGTCATCAGACCGAGGATCAACACCAGCGAGAGGATCGCCCGTGGTGGCGGAGCGATGTGCAATTGGTGTTCGAGGAAACTGCTCAGGGTGTTGGTCAGCGCCACGCTGTACACCAGCAGAATCGGGAAGATTGCAAAGAAATACAGGAGCGTGATCAGCTTGCCGGCACCGATGCCGAAGTGTTCTTCGACCACTTCGGTGATGTCCCCGGAGCGCCCGGACAACACGAAACGGGTCAGCCCACGGTGGGCAAAAAACGTCATCGGGAAAGCCAGTACGGCGAGAATCAGCAAAGGCCAGAAACCGCCGACACCGGCATTGATCGGCAGGAACAAGGTGCCAGCACCGATCGCAGTGCCGTACAGACCGAGCATCCAGGTGGTGTCGAATTTGTTCCAGCCCTTGTGGGCCGTTTCTGCATTGCGTGTGCGGTCTACAGCGGGATTTTCGGCAGCAGGTGTACGTACATCGGTCATCGGTATCGCCTCGTTATTATTTTTGCTCGGGCTCACGGTTGGCAGGCGGCTTCGTGCGGCCTGCCGGGGCGGTCAGGGAATGGGCCTCAGCATTCCACCCAGTTCACAGCCAGGCCGCCCCGTGAAGTCTCTTTGTATTTGTCGTGCATGTCGGCGCCGGTATCGCGCATGGTGCGGATCACCCGGTCGAGGGAAATGAAGTGTTTGCCGTCGCCGCGCAGGGCCATTTGCGTGGCGTTGATCGCTTTCACGGCGGCGATGGCATTGCGCTCGATGCACGGCACCTGCACGAGGCCGCCGACCGGGTCGCAGGTCAGGCCAAGGTTGTGTTCCAGGCCGATTTCGGCGGCGTTCTCCAGTTGTTCCGGGGTGGCACCGAGCACGTCGGCCAAGCCAGCAGCGGCCATCGCACAGGCCGAACCGACTTCGCCCTGGCAGCCCACTTCAGCGCCGGAGATCGAAGCATTTTTCTTACACAAAATGCCGACAGCCGCCGCGCCCAGAAAGAAAGCGACGACATCATCGTCAGACGCGTCCGGATTGAATTTCATGTAGTAGTGCAGAACGGCCGGGATGATTCCGGCTGCACCGTTGGTCGGTGCGGTGACCATGCGCCCGCCGGCGGCGTTCTCTTCGTTGACGGCGAGGGCGAACAGGTTGACCCACTCCATTGCCGACAGCGTCGAACTGATCACGTTCGGCTTGCCGATCTCCAACAGGCTGCGATGCAATTTCGCGGCGCGGCGCGGCACGTTCAGACCACCGGGCAGAATCCCCTCGTGGCGCAGGCCTTGTTCGACGCATTCGCGCATCACCGACCAGATGTGCAGCAGGCCCTGGCGGATTTCCGCGTCAGTGCGCCACGCGCGTTCGTTGGCCATCATCAGTTCGGACACGCGCAGGTTGTGCTGTTTGCACAGCGATAGCAGTTCGGCGGCGCTGGAGAAATCGTACGGCAACACCACTTCACTCGCCGGGGCGACACCGGACTCGGCTTCTTCCGCTTCGATGATGAAACCGCCGCCAACCGAGTAATAGGTCTGCTCGAACAGCTCGGCCGTTTCGCCAAAGGCCGTCAGCGACATGGCGTTGGGGTGGTAGGGCAGGCTCTCGTCCAGCAGCAGGAGATCACGTTGCCAGTCGAAGGCAATTTCTCTCTGACCGGCGAGGGACAGTTGGCCTGTCTCGCGCAGTTGCTGGATACGTGGATCGATGGTCGCCGGATCGATGCTGTCCGGCCATTCGCCCATCAGGCCCATCACCGTTGCGCGGTCGGTGGCGTGCCCGACGCCGGTGGCCGAGAGTGAGCCGTATAAACGGATTTCCACACGACGCACATCGTTCAACAAACGTTGATCAATCAGCGCCTGAGCGAAGGTCGCGGCGGCGCGCATCGGGCCTACGGTGTGGGAACTGGACGGGCCGATGCCGACTTTGAATAGATCGAAAACACTGATAGCCATGCTAAACCCTTACAAGCAATGGAGTAGGAATCGCTGCCATTTTTTGTAGGACAAGCGCAATGTCGGCGATACTGCCTACCTCGGTCCAACGTGACTAACGAAACTTCCTAAGTAAGCCTTTAGCAGGACTAAACGATGAGCCGTCAATTGCATGCCCAGACCTATGTCTGGCTGCAGGTGTTTTCCTGTGCCGCGCGGCACCTGTCGTTCACCCGTTGCGCCGAAGAACTGCACATCACCCCGGGGGCGGTCAGTCAGCAAATTCGTCAACTTGAAGAACGACTTGGTTTCCGTTTGTTTCATCGGCGGGCGCGTGGTGTGGAGCTGAGTGCGGAGGGGCAGCGGCTGGCTATCACGGTCAACGAGGCGTATGGCAGCATTGATGCCGAACTACGTCGACTGGACGCCGGGATGATCAGCGGGATTTTGCGTGTGCGCTCGATTCCGTCGTTTCTCAGCAAGTGGCTGACGCCGCGCTTGCCGCGCCTGCAGCAACGCTATCCGGACATTCAGTTGCGCTTGGTGGCAGAGGACAGCAGCGTGCCCTTGCACGAAGGCGATTTTGATCTGGCGATCGATTTGAACGACGGCAGCTACCCGGGATTGTTATCCACAGCCTTGCTCGACGAGCAGATTTTCCCGGTGTGCGCACCGAGCCTGTTGCGCGGGCGACCACCGTTGCACGGACCGGCGGATCTGGTGCATTTCCCGGTACTGCACGACATCACCGCCTGGCGTGGCAGTTATGAATACGCGGAATGGGAATTCTATTTGAACGCGATTGGTTTTGAGGGCGCCGACGTACGGCGTGGGCATACCTTCAATCGCAATCATCTGACCATCGAAGCGGCGATTGCCGGCATGGGCGTGGCGATTGCCCGCCGCACCTTGCTTAACGATGAATTGGAGCGAGGGACGTTGATTGTGCCGTTTGGCCTGTCGGTGCCTAATCACAAACGCTATGTGTTGCTCTATGCACCGGGGGCTTTAAGCCATCCGGGTGTGCGTGCGGTGCATGATTGGCTGGTCGAGGAGGCGGGGATATTTCGCAGTTTGCACCCGTTGAACGACGGGCAGTTGTGAGCAAATTTTGCAACATTGCCAAGCGACCCAACTCCCGACCTTACCAGTGCTTTGCCCGGTTGTCCGGCTTTTTTTGCGAATGAATATTTATCTTTTTTCAGGGGTTGAAATGTTCGGCAGTCGGGCCGATTGTTGTAACCAGGAGGTCAGGAAATTCAACTCAAGGCCTCTCACGAGCTAGCTGAAATAAGGGATGAACTATGCAAATCCAAGTCAACAGCGATAACCATATTCAAAGTAGTCAACGACTGGAGGAGTGGGTACGTACAACCATTGAGAGCACGCTCGAACGTTATGAAGAAGACCTGACCCGTGTCGAAGTCCACCTGAGCGACGAGAACGGTGACAAACCAGGTCCCCATGACTTGCGCTGCCAACTGGAAGCGCGGCCAAAAGGCCATCAACCGATTTCCGTGACCCACAAGGCCGATTCGCTGGAACAGGCAATCGACGGCGCTGCCGAAAAACTCGAGCACGCCCTGGAGCATCTTTTCGGCAAACTGCGAGGTAAACCACGTGCCGCTGTGGTGCCATTTAGCAAGGCGAATGACGCTCTGCTGGAGGAAGAATTTCTTGAGAACGAACAGGCAGCGATCAACAGTTGATGCGCTGATTTCATAAGCCACCCAATGAGAACGGGCCTGCGAATGCAGGCCCGTTTTTGTTTGTGGCGAATTTTTGCGCAAGGCACAAGAGCGCGGCCCCTCACCCCAGCCCTCTCCCTCCGGGAGAGGGGGCCGACCGAGGTGTGTTGCGGGTTACATCGACCTGAAAGACAGCGTCGACTATGGATTCGGCAAAGCACTTCAGGTTGATGTATTTCTGAAGCATCCCGCAATCAGTCCCCCCTCTCTCCGGGAGAGGGCCGACCGAGGTGTCTGAAGAGGTACGTCGACCTGAAAGACCGAGTGATTATGGATTCGGCAAAGCAGAATCAGGTCGGCGTAGCTCGCAAGCATCCCCCGGTCAGTCCCCTCTCCCTCTGGGAGAGGGTTAGGGTGAGGGCATTTTTCGATTCGCCGCAATTCTTATGATCTGCTCCAGCACATCGTCCATCTGCTGGATCACCTCGAGATTACTGAAGCGCACGACTTCAATACCCTTTTGATTCAGATAGCGCGTCCGACGCTGGTCATGAATCAGTCCCGACGTTTCGTAATGCTGACCGCCATCCAGCTCAATCGCCAATTTCAACTCCGCACAGTAAAAATCCAGCACGTAAGGCGGACAGGGAAACTGCCGATGAAATTTCAGATTGGCGATCTGGCGGGAGCGGAGTTTTTGCCAGAGCAGGTGTTCACAGTCGGTTTGGTTAACGCGTAACTGGCGGGCGAATTGGGCGAGGCTGGGGCGAGTTTGCATGCTTCACGATCCTTGTGAAGTTGGTTTGATATTTCACTGTAGCCCATTCCCCTCACCCCAGCCCTCTCCCGGAGGGAGAGGGGGCCGACCGAGTTGTGTTACGTGATACATCGACCTGAAATGCCGAGTCGATTATGGATTCTGCACAGCACTTTCAGGTCGGTGTATTTCTCAAGAATTCCCCGATCAGTTCCCTCTCCCTCAGGGAGAGGGCTAGGCGGGCGGCGTTCCGATGAGGGCTTCTCAATCCTCAGAACGCCACAGAAGTCTGCACATAAACCGTACGCGGCTCACCCACATACTTGCCCTTGTTGTTGTCATCAAACGAGCGCGTGAAGTACTGCGTGTTGAAAATGTTCTTCACGCCCACCGCCACATTCAAGTCCGACAACTGCGGACCGAAGTCATACCCGGCGCGGCTGCTGAACAGCATGTAACCGGGGATCTTGCCGGTGCTGCCATCGGCGCTTTCCTTCGAGGTGTTGGCGTTGTCGGCGAACTGGTCGCTCTGGAAGCTGCTGTCCAGATTCAACTTCCACGGCCCTTCGGTGTAACCGACGCCAATCGTGCCTTTGTGTTTCGACGAGAACGGCACGCGGTTGCCCTTGTTCGGTCCATCTTCGCGGATAGTCGCGTCAACATAAGCGTAAGTGGCGTAGACATCGAAACCGGCCAGCGCCGGGCTCAAGTCATCCAGCGCGTAATTGACGCTGGTTTCGATCCCTTGATGGCGGGTTTCGCCTCGGGCAATTACCGAGTCGTTGGTCTGGTTGCTTTCGTACTGGTTGTCGAAGTTGATCAGGAACGCGCCGATCTCCGCGCGCAACGCGCCGTTGTCATAGCGCGTGCCGAGTTCCCAGGTGCGGGCCTTCTCCGGTTTTACTTCGCCGCTGGTCACCCGGTTGGGCATCTGGCTGTATTGCACACTGCCGAAGGAGCCTTCGGTGTTGGCGTAGAGGTTCCAGCTGTCGGTCAGGTGATAGAGCACGTTCAACGCTGGCAGTGCGGTGTTGTAGTCGCCCTTGTATTTGACGTTGGTCAGGTTGTTGGTCTGCTGCGATTCGATCATTTCGTAGCGCACGCCCGGGGTGATCGTCCATTTGCCGATGTCGATGCGGTCGTCGACGAAGAACGCATTGGCCTCGGTGCCGCCACGGGTGTCGCGGTCGTTGCGGCTGGCGGTGGTCGGGTATTGGTTGCTGCTGATCGGTGTGCGATAGCGCAGTTCGTGACCGGCCTCGTTGATGTAGCGATAGCCGACGCCGACTTCATGGCTGGTCGGGCCGAGGTCGAAACCTTGGGCGAATCGGGTTTCCAGGCCACGCACCCAATACTCGCGCGGTGACAGCGAGAGGAAGGAGCCCTGATCGAGATAACCGCTGCGCAAGGTCTTGGTGAAAAACGTGTTGGCGGTGAATTCGCGGCGATCTTCCTGATAGCGATAGCCGAAATTGAACATCGTGCGGCGGCCCCAGAACTGGTCCTTCGGGCGCGTCGATTGATAGGGATCGGCGTCGTAGTCGGCCACGTTCAGACCGCCGGGCATGTCAGCCTTGCCTTCGTAATACTGGGCCATGGCGTTGAAGCTATTGGCTTCGTCGAGCTGGTATTTGCCCTTGAGGATCAGGTCGTCGATTTCAGTGTCGCTGTGTTCGCGCCAGTCGCCGCCGCGCGTCCCGGAGTAGAGCAACGCACCGCCGAGGCCATTGGCGTTAGTGCCGCCGGCCAGCAGGTTGGCGCTGGTCTTGAAGCCGTCGTGGCTCGACGATGGGCTGGTTTCCGTCTGGAAGCCACCCTTGACCGTTGGCTCGTCAGGAATCGCCCGGGTAACGAAGTTGACCACGCCGCCGACGTTCTGCGGACCATAACGCACGGCGCCACCGCCGCGCACGACGTCCACGGCATCCATATTGCCCATGCTGATCGGCGCGAACGACAGTTGTGGCTGACCGTAAGGCGCGAACGGCACCGGGATACCATCCATCAACACGGTCGAGCGGGCAGCCAGTCGCGGATTCAAACCGCGAATGCCGARGTTCAGCGCCATGTCATGGCTGCCGGTGCCGTTGTTTTCCGGGGCGTTGACGCCGGGGATGCGGTTGAGCACATCGCGCGCCTGCGTCGCGCCCTGACGCTCGAACTCTTCGCGGCGGATCACATCGCGCGCACCGGGATGTTCGAACACATTGATCTGCGCAGCATCGCCGAGCCAGTCGCCGACGACAGTCGAGGTGTCCAGCTCTAGCGCGGCATCCGCCACCGGTTGCAGGCTGAACGCATTGTTGCCCTCGGCGCGTGCTTGCAGACCGCTGCCTTCGAGCAATGCGTTCAAACCTTGTTCTGCGGTGTAACTGCCTTCCAGGCCACGGCTTTGCACGCCGCTGGTGACTTGCGAACCAAACGAAATCAGCACGCCCGCTTCACGGCCAAACTGGTTGAGGGCGTTTTCCAGCGACGACGGCGCGATGTGATAAGCCTTGGCTTCAGCGGCCAGTGCGGCGGGCAGGGCGCTGAAACTCAGACTGGCGCCGAGGACGAGATTGCGCAGGCTGCGGGCCAGTGGCGTGAGGCGGGTGGGGTGCATGGTGGATGATCCTGAGAAGGTTGAATCAAGGGGGCTTTCCTTCTCTGTCACGCCAGATCTGAAAAACGGCTCATTTATTTTTGAGTTTTTTCAAACCCGCGCTTCGACGGTCACCCAGTAGCGGGTAAAGCGCCTCACCTTCACCGGCAAACTGATTTCCAGCAGATCAAGAATCCGCTCGCTGTCGTCCAGCGGGTAAGTTCCGGAAATCAACAGGTCGGCAACGTTCCGGTCGCAATTGAGCTGGCCGCGACGATAGCGGCCGAGCTCATCGAGGAAATCGCCCAAGCGCATGTGCGCCGCTACCAGCATGCCGTCGGCCCAGGCGCCGCTGTTGGCTTCCAGCGGTTTGGCCTCGCTGACCGATGCCGAGGTGAAACTGAGCTGACGCGCGACCGGCAGCAACATCGGCGCGCGTCCATTACCGCTCAGTTCGACGCGACCTTCGAACAGCGCAATCTGCGTGCGATCAGCAAACTGACGCACATTGAGGCGCGCGCCTTGGGTTTTCAGAAGGCCCTGAGCCGTGCGCACTTCGAAAGATTGCGCGGCCGTCAGGAGGATTTCGCCTTGGAGCAAGCGGATCAATCGCTGCGCACCGTCGACGTCCACGGCACTGGCGGTATTGAGTTGCAACTTATCACCGCCACCCAGGGAAATTTTGCGTCGCTGCCCCAGCGGGCTGCGGTAATCAGCGAGCAGCGACGGCACAGGATTGTGCTCGCGCATGCCCCACGTGACGGCTGAACCCGCGCCAAGAATCAGCAAGAGTTTCAGTGCCTGACGACGACTGCCGGGCTTCGGCCCGTTCAACGCCGCGTGTGCCAGCGGCGACGACACACCGCGCAGACGCTGATTGACCCGCTGAATATGCTCCCACGCCCGGCGGTGTTCGCTGTGTGCCTCCAGCCATTGTTGCCAGGCCTGTTGCTGGCGCGGGGAGAGCGTGCCCTGCTGCAGTTCCATCAGCCAATGCACGGCCTGTTCAGCCACTTGGGAGGAGAAATCCGGCACGCGGTTCATAAGGCGAAGTAGCAGCGCATGGCAGCTTTGTTCAGGTGACGTTTGACCGTGGCCACAGAGATGTCGAGTTCAGCGGCGATCTGTGGATACGTCAGGCCATCGACCTGCGCCAGCAAAAAGGCGCGTTTGACCTGACGCGGCAAACCGTCGAGCAATTCATCCAGCTCCATCAGGGTTTGCAAGATGATCGCCTTGTCTTCTTCCGACGGCGCGACCATGTCCGGCATCTGCGCCAAGGTGTCGAGGTAAGCGCGTTCGACATCCTGACGGCGGTAATGATTGAACAGAACGCGCTTGGCCAACGTCGTCAGAAAGGCGCGTGGCTCGATGATCATCGGCGGTTCGCGGGCGGTCAGCACCTTGATAAACGTGTCCTGCGCCAGATCCGCTGCGCTGTCCGGGCAGCCGAGTCTGCGCCGCAGCCAGCCGGTGAGCCAGCCGTGATGGGCCTGATAGAGCGATTCGACGGGATGGGCGGACGACAACGGTATTACTCCGGGCGCTTGGTGGCGCGGTAGAGAGTATGCGTTAGAGAACAAGAACTGTTCGCATTGTAAGGGGCGAAACGCTCAACCGGCAATCAGATGCTTTTGCGTATGAGAATATTTATCATTAATATTGCTCGCCTGTAGGTTCGGCTGATCGGCCGGACGTTTTTCGTTTCAGGGTCGAAACATGAAAGGCAAACTCGCCACACTTCCCATGTCTTATCGTCTGGCCGTCACCTCACGGGTGTTGGCGGCGGTGTTTGGCGGCTATCTCGTCGCGGCGCTGGCCAGTGTCACCCTGACGCTGTGGCTGCCGTTGAGCCGCGCCGAAGCGGTGGTGACCGGCATGACCATTTCCTTTCTGGTCTATCTGGTGGCGGTGCTCTGGTGTTTCGCCTGTCGTACGGCGTGGTCGGCCTGGGTCGGTTTGCTGGTGCCAAGCGTGATTCTGGCGACCATCTCTGGCGCAGCACGTGGATTGGGCCTGGCATGAAAGAGGGCTTTCGTCAGGCGATGGCCTGGCTGCACACCTGGGCCGGGCTGGTGTTCGGCTGGTTGCTGTTCGCGATTTTCCTGACCGGGACGCTGGCCTATTTCAAAGATGAGATCAGCCACTGGATGCAGCCGGAAATCTCCGCGCGATCGGTGAGTGCCGAGACGAGCCTGACGCTGGCCCAGGATTATCTGCAGCAACACGCGGCCGGCGCCTCACGCTGGCTGATCGATTTGCCTGATGCCCGAGATCCCGGCCTGACCGTGCGCTGGCAGCCAGTGCCGGCCAATCCCGGTGAGCGCGGGCGCTTCGAGTCGAAATCCCTCGACGCGCAAACCGGCGCCGAAGTGCAGGGCCGCGACAGCATGGGCGGCGAGTTCTTCTATCGCTTTCACTTCCAGTTGCAAATGCCCTATCCGTGGGGCCGCTGGCTGGCGACGATTGCCGCGATGGTGATGTTCGTTACGCTGATCACCGGGATCATCACCCACAAGAAAATCTTCAAGGACTTCTTCACCTTCCGCCCGCGCAAGGGGCAGCGCTCCTGGCTCGACGGGCATAACGCGGTGGGTGTGCTGGTGTTGCCGTTTCATTTGATGATCACCTACAGCAGCCTGGTGATTTTCATGTCGATGGTCATGCCGGCGAGCATCGTCGCGTCGTACGGCAGTGACGTGCGCACGTTTTATGATGAAGTGTTCCCCGCGTCGAAAACCCCGGAGCGCGCCAACATCGCGGCACCGTTGGCGGCCATGGCGCCGCTGTTGAGCAAGGCCAGCGAGCAGTGGTCGGGCGGCCACACGGCGCGTCTGTCAGTGAGCAATCCGGGGGATGCCAATGCCACGGTGGTGCTGTCCCGTGCGGGCGACCGTGTGGTGCATGATTTCGGCCGCGCCGTGACCTTCAACGGGGTGACCGGGCAAATGCTCGGCAGCACACCGGAGCAGCCAATGGCGATGGCGGTGGGTGGTGCGTTCTATGGCTTGCACATGGGCCACTTCGCCGGGCCGCTCCTGCGTTGGCTGTATTTCCTTTGCGGATTGGCCGGCACGGCGATGATCGGCACCGGGCTGGTGATCTGGTTGGGCAAGCGTCAACTCAAACACGCCAAGAGCGGCCTGATGCCGTTCGAGCTGCGGTTGGTTGAAGTGCTGAACATCGCCAGCATGGCCGGCTTGGTTGCGGCGGTGGCTGTATTCTTCCTGGCCAATCGTCTGTTGTCAGTGAGCCTCGCCGAGCGCGCAGATTGGGAAGTGAATGCGTTCTTTATCGCTTGGGCTGTGAGTGTGCTGCACGCGCTGCTGCGTCCGGGACGAAAGGCCTGGGTTGAGCAACTCACCCTGAGCGCCGCCCTGTTTGTCGCGGTGCCGCTGGTCAATGCACTGAACACCCCGTGGAATCTCGCCGTCAGCCTGATGCAGGGTGATTGGGCGTTAGCCGGGTTTGATCTGACGTGCCTCGCAACCGGTTTCTTCCTGGCTTGGGCCGCGTGGAAAATGCAGCGTGCCGGCAGCACCGTCAGCATTAAAAAGCCCCGCCGCGAACAGGCCCGGCCGATCACCCTTGAACAAGGGGCGAACTGATGCTCTTGCCCTTGTTGCTCACCTACACCGGATTCACCGCGTTGTGCCTGTCGATGCCTCGCCACCACGATGAATTGCTCGGTCACAAACCGTCCACGCGTCGCCGTCAGGGCCTGAAAGTCGGCGGATGGTTATTGCTGTGTTTGTCGCTTTGGGCGGCGGTGAAGGCCAACGGCTGGAGCTTCGGCCTGGTCGACTGGTTCGCCGTGCTGATGCTCAGCGCCTTGGCGTTGGTCTTGTTGCTGCCGTATCGCCCGCGTTTCGTATTGGCGCTGGCCGGGGTCAGTCTGCTGGCCAGCCCGGTCGCCGCATGGGCGCAGTGCTGAAGTGCTGATCGGTCTGCCGCCGGAATCCCGCGACGACGAGCCGCGGGGCGCGCGTGCGCATTTTCTTCAGGTGTTCCTGTCCCAGCGTTCGCAAATGGAAGCGCTGGTGAACCGGCGCGTCGGTTGTCGGGCGACGGCGGCGGACCTGGTGCAGGATCTGTTTCTGCGTTTCTGGCGGCGGCCGCTGGTGCAGGTCGAAGAGCTCAGTACCTATCTGTTGCGCTGCGCCGGCAACATCGCCATCGATCATCTGCGCAGCGAAGGCACGCGCACGCGGGTCAACGAGGGTTGGCAACCGGACGCGCCGCACAGCCACGGCAGCGAACCGCAAGCAGCGCTGGAAGCGGGCAATGATCTGAAGTATGTCGAAGCGGCGTTGCGCGCCTTGCCCGAGCGCACCCGGCAAATCTTTTTGCTCAATCGCATTCACGGCCGCAAGTATGCGGAAATCGCCAAAGCCATGGGCCTGTCCCAAAGTGCCGTGGAAAAACATATGATGCGCGCCCTCGAGGCCTGCAAGGCCAGCCTGCGCGAACCCGCGCCACGCCTGCCAGGGAAAGCACCGTGAAGCCCGCCGATTCCGTTATCCCCACGCCCGCGCAAGAGCAGGCCGCGTTTGCCTGGTTGAGCCTGCTGCATGATCGGCCGAGTGCCGGCGATCAACTGACCTTCAGCCAATGGCTGCGGGCCGATCCGGCGCACGCCGAAGCTTACGCACAGGCTCAGGTTGTGTGGGAGTTGAGTGAAGGCCCGGCGCGAACATTGGCCGATGAAGAAGCCTTCGCGTTGCAGGGTTACCTTCATGCGATGGACCGCCCGCGTCGTTTGCCCGTTTTGCGCTGGTCGGGCGCGCTGGCGATGGCCGCGTGTCTGTTGCTGATGGTCAGCCTTGGCACCCGTTGGCAGCCGCAGCGCTGGATTGATGATCTGGGCGCCGATTATGTCTCGGCACCCGGTGAGATCCGCACGGTGACACTGGCCGATCAATCGCAAGTGACGCTGGATGGCGACAGTGCGATTGCCGTGGATTTCAGTCATGGCGAGCGGCATGTGCAATTGCGTCGCGGTGCCGGTTTCTTCAGCGTCACGCATACGGGGGATCCGTTTGTGGTCGCGGCGGAGAAGGGCGAGGCGCGGGTGCTTGGCACGCAGTTCGAAGTGCGCCTGCAACCGCATGGCGCGCAGGTTACGGTGTTGTCGGGGCGTGTTGGTGTGACGGCGGATCGCGAGGGTGAACAACAGATACTCATCGCTGGCCAGCAGGTTGCTTACTGCGAAGGCACAGCGCAAAAGCTTCACTCGGTGGACAGCGACGCGCAGTTGGCCTGGCGTCAGGGCTGGCTGACTTATTACAAGTCGACACTGGCTGATGTGGTGGAGGATTTGCGCCGTTATTACCCCGGGCGGATTGTGTTGCTCAACGATGAGCTGGCGGCGCGCAAGGTCAGTGGCAGTTTTCCGAGCAAGGATCCGCAGGCCGTGTTGAGTTCGCTGCAAGGGGTGATGGGGTTTGAGCAGCATCAGGTGTTGGGTCATCTGATTATTTTGCGTTGAGGCTGCTGGCCTCTTCGCGAGCAGGCTCGCTCCCACAGGGGAACGCATTCCAAATGTAGGAGTGAGCCTGCTCGCGATGGAACCCGATCGAACACCACAAAAAATAATTTTCAAATGTTGGTGAGGTAAACCTCAGCCCCATCCGTGTAGTGACTGAAACTGCGAGTCATTCGCATCCGTTGCGGTTCTACACAGGTCATTGAGCAATGAAGTCCAGGGCAAAATCGGGTTCGGTCAAACAATGGTTAGGCGTTTCGGCACTGAGCTTTTCGGCATTGGCGCTGTTGCCGCTGAGCGTCGCGCTCGCCGCTGAAACCATCAGCAGCCAGGCGCAAAAGCAGTTCAACTTTTCCCTGGTCGCCAAACCGCTGCCGCAAGCCTTGAGCGACTTCAGCCGCGTCACCGGGCAAAGCGTGGTCTACACCGACGAAGCGCCCTACGGCCTGACAGCTCCTGCCGTCAATGGCCAGATGAGTGCCGAGCAGGCACTGCAACGCTTGCTCAGTGGCTCTGGCCTCAACTTCCGCCGCACCGATAGCCACACGCTGGCGCTGGAGCCTCAGCCTACTGAAGGTGCGCTGAATCTCGGCGCCACGACCATCACCTCGACCCGCGATGAATCGATGAGCTACCAGCCACCGGAGACCAGTTCGGTGATGCGCTCCTCAGCTTCGCTTCAGGAAGTCCCGCAAACCGTCAATGTCATCCCGGCGCAAGTCATCCGCGATCAGGCGCCGCGCAATCTGGATGACGCACTGGCCAACGTCAGTGGCATCACCCAGGGCAATACTTTGGGTAGCACTCAGGATTCGGTGATGACGCGCGGTTTCGGTGACAACCGTAATGGCTCGATCATGCGCGACGGCATGCCGATCGTGCAGGGCCGTGGCATGAACGCCACGGTCGATCGGGTTGAAGTGCTCAAAGGCCCGGCCTCGTTGCTCTACGGGATTCAAGACCCGGGTGGCGTGGTCAACCTGGTCAGCAAGAAGCCTGAACTTACTCAATACAATGCGCTGACCTTGCGCGGTTCGACTTACGGTGACGGCAAGAACGGCAGCGGTGGCACCTTCGACAGCACCGGCCCGTTGGGCGATTCCGGGCTGGCCTATCGCATGGTGCTCGACCACGAAGACGAAGATTACTGGCGCAACTTCGGCACCCACCGTGAAACCCTGATCGCCCCGTCGCTGGCTTGGTTCGGCGAGAGCACCAAGCTGTTGTTCGCCTACGAACACCGCGAATTTCTCACGCCGTTCGACCGTGGCACGCTGATCGATCCGCGCACCAATCATCCGCTGGACATCTCGCGCAAAGAACGCCTCGACGAACCGTTCAACAACATGGAAGGCCGTTCGGACCTGTATCACTTTGAAGCCGATCACGAGCTCAACGACGACTGGAAAGCCCACTTCGGCTACAGCTGGAACCGCGAAACCTACGACGCCAGCCAGGTCCGCGTGACCGCCATCGACACCAAAAAGGGCACGCTGACCCGCAGCATGGACGGCACCCAGAACGCGATCAGCACCGACCGTTTCACCACTGCCAGCCTCGAAGGCAAGGTCAATGTGCTGGGCATGCAGCATGACCTGGTGTTCGGCGTCGATGACGAGTACCGCAAGATCTACCGCGAGGACTTGATCCGCCAGAAAAGCCTGACCACCTTCAGCTACGTCAATCCGGTGTATGGCCGCGAAGTCGCCGGTACGACGGTCAGCGCTCCCGACAGCGCGCAGACCGATGAACTGCGCAGCGATTCGGTGTTCCTGCAGGACTCGATTCACCTCAACGAGCAGTGGATTCTGGTCGCCGGCGGGCGCTTCCAGGAATACGACCAGTACGCCGGCAAAGGCGTGCCGTTCAAGGCCAACACCGACAGCAACGGCCAGAAGTTCGTCCCGCGCGCAGGTCTGGTGTATCGCTACACCGACGCCTTGTCGTTCTACGGCAGCTACACCGAATCGTTCAAACCCAACTCGACCATCGCCCCGCTGAGTGGCAGCAGCACCGTGCTCGACGGCAGCATCGCCCCGGAAGAAGCCAAGTCGTGGGAGCTGGGTGCGCGGCTGGACATGCCGGGGCGTGTCACCGGCAACATCGCATTGTTCGACATCAAGAAACGCAACGTGCTGGTGGCCAATTCCGAAGGCCCGACGACGATTTACAGTGCGGCCGGTGAGGTGCGTTCGCGCGGTCTGGAAATGGACCTGACCGGTCAGTTGAGCGACCACTGGAGCATGATTGGCAGCTACGCCTACACCGATGCCGAAGTGACCGAAGACCCGGACTACAAAGGCAAGCGCCTGCAAAACGTGGCGAAGAATTCCGGTTCGTTGTCGGCGGTGTATGACTTCGGCAGTGTGATCGGCGGCGACCAGCTGCGTGTCGGCGCCGGGGCGCGTTATGTCGGTGAGCGTGCGGGTAACGCGGTGAATGATTTTGATCTGCCGAGTTATACCGTGGCGGATGCGTTTGCCACTTACGACACCAGGGTTGAGGGGCAGAAGGTCAAGTTTCAGCTGAATGTGAAGAACCTGTTTGATCGCACGTACTACACCTCGGCGGCGAGCCGGTTCTTTGTGTCGATGGGGGATGCGAGGCAGGTTTCGTTGTCGAGTACCTTGGAGTTTTGAGAACAGTGAAGTTAATGCGCTTTTCGGCGGCCCCTTATAGGTATTTTCGTTCTCAGCTACTGCATGGTAATTGTAAAACGATCTAAGTGCCTGTCAGTTATGACAGGTGCTTTGGGGAGGATTTAAATGTGTACTGTCTTCTCAATGTCTTTGGAAGAGAGTATTGCCATGTCAAATGACCATGTAGCTGGAGCCGAGGGTTATTTTTTAAAGCTCATTGCGAAAGAAGACTTCAACGGTGTGAAGCCTGATTCACCGGAGAGATTTTCGAGTTTGGATCTTGAACATTTTTCTCTACAAACGCTCGGTGGCGAAAACGGCGCTTCTATGTCGACGATTTTGTTTGAGTCGGATCAGCGTTATGTGGAGGGTCAGTTCGAGGGGACCGGGATTCAATGCAGCGGTGACCACCAGAATGAAAATGATTCTGCCGAACTTCGGATTGTTCTGAAACCTGAAAAAGTTCACCGTTTGCGCTTTGCATTAGATGTTTTTGCGACCCAGAATGTATCGCATATCGAGTTTTACGAACCATCTGGAAACGTGTTGAAACGCTTCGAAAACAAGCTCGGGTGGATCGATTATCAGGTACCCCTGCTGGACAAAGAAATAGCGAGTATTGCGCGTGTTTCTATCTACTATAGGGTCTATTTTGGGACACCGTATATTGATTCGTTTGAGCTGTGGCGATGGCAGAGCTTTGAGTAATTGCGGAATAAGTCATCGTAAAAACGCCTGTCGATACTCGCCAGGTGTTCCTCCCAAAATCTGTTTGAACCGATTAGTGAAATGACTCGCGCTGGCAAACCCGCACGCCAGCGCAATCTCACCCAACGGCAACGCCGTGCCGCGCAACAACTCCCGCGCCCGGCTCAGGCGCCGCGCCAGCACATATTGATGCGGCGGCAGGCCGAAACTGGTACGAAACATCCGCGCAAAGTGGTATTCCGACAGCGCACACAATCCTGCCAGTTGACTGAGGCTGATCGGCTCGGCCAACTGGTTGTCGATGAACTCCACCAGTTGCCGACGCTGGTGTGGTGCCAGTCCGCCCTTCAATCGCAAACCCTGACGCGCGCCGACCTGACTGAGCAAAGTGTGGCTGATCAACTCATGGGCGAGGCTGCTGGTTAGCAGACGCTCGGCTGGCTCGTCCCAATTCAGCGTCAGCAACTGCCGGAAGCGTTGCGCCTGTTGCGCGTCTTCGAGAAAGGTCTGCTCGCGCAACTGCATCTCGCGGGGTTCGCGATCGAGCAGCGTGACGCAACCGAGGGCGAATTGTTCGGCGCTGAAATACAGGTGCGCCAAGCGAATATCACCGTTGATCACCCAGCCCGATTCATGATCGGCCGGCAGGATGCACAACTTGTCCGGCCCGCCTTTTTGCCCGGGCTGATCGCGACGAAAAGTGCCGGTGCCACCGGCGATGTAGCAGGACAACGTGTGGTGGCTTGGCGCTTCATAATCCTGCGCATCGTGGTGGTTGGTCCACAAAGCGGCAGACAAGCCGTCACCGAGCTCGGCGCTGTGCACCAGGCGTGCGTTCGGCGAGCTGTTCAACGCTTGAAAGACTTGCAGGGTATCGATGGCGGCCATGGTCGGTTCTCTTCAACGCCTTGCATCCTACTCCGTAGACACCGCGCTGCCAGCCTGCCGCCAGACAAAAGCGCAAGAATCTGCAAGCGCACAAGCCTGACCCGGACGGACACTCAAGGCCTACCGAGGAGTGTCTGCCATGAACCTGTCGTTGTATTTGCTGACCGTGCTGATCTGGGGCACCACTTGGATTGCCCTGAAATGGCAGCTTGGCGTGGTGGCGATTCCGGTGTCGATCGTCTATCGCTTCGGTCTCGCCGCGCTGGTGCTGTTTGCGCTGTTGCTGCTCAGCCGTCGCTTGCAGCCGATGAACCGCCGCGGGCATCTGATCTGCGTGGCTCAGGGGCTGTGCCTGTTTTGCGTCAACTTCATGTGTTTCCTGACCGCCAGTCAGTGGATCCCCAGCGGTCTGGTCGCGGTGGTGTTTTCCACCGCGACGCTGTGGAACGCGCTGAATGCGCGGGTGTTCTTTGGCCAGCGCATCGCGCGCAATGTGCTGATGGGCGGTGCGCTGGGGCTGTTCGGCCTGGGCATGTTGTTCTGGCCGGAATTGGCCGGGCATCAGGCCAGCCCGCAAACCTTGCTCGGTCTGGGCCTGGCGTTGTGCGGCACCTTGTGTTTCTCGGCGGGCAACATGCTTTCGAGTCTGCAGCAGAAGTCCGGTCTCAAGCCGCTGACCACCAACGCCTGGGGCATGGCCTATGGTGCGGCGATGCTGTCGGTGTGGTGCCTGGTCAAGGGCATTCCGTTCGACATGGATTGGAGCCCGCGTTACGTCGGTGCGCTGCTGTATCTGGTAATCCCGGGTTCAGTGATCGGTTTCACTGCGTATCTGACGCTGGTCGGACGCATGGGCCCGGAGCGTGCGGCTTACTGCACGGTGCTGTTTCCGGTGGTGGCGCTCAACGTTTCGGCGTTTGCTGAAGGTTACCAATGGACAGCGCCGGCGCTGGTCGGTCTGGTGTTAGTGATGCTGGGCAATGTGCTGGTGTTTCGTAAACCGAAAGCAGTGGTGCCGCCAGTACAGGGAAAGTTGGCTTGAAATAAACGAGCGCTGAACGTCAGCGCTCGACTTTCAAGGTGATGTAAATCATCACCGGGAAGAGGAAGTCAACGATATGCCGTGCCCAGTCCTTGGCATTCCATGATTGCGAAGTGTCCATGTCGAACCATTCCACACCCACGGTTTGCAGGCAGACGTAATAAATGAAAATGGCCGCGAGTATGCCCATGATCGAGAACTTCTTTGCCTCATGGAATACCTCGGCAGGGGCATTGATATGGCGCAACAACTGATAGGTACCCATCAGGCATAGCACGGTGTAGGTGACTTCCAAAGTAATGATGAACCAGTAAATCCGGTGATGAATCATCGGCGACTCGATGGCCCGATACTTGATGGTTTCGCTGGCAGTGGTGGTGTCCATGCTCAGGATATGGGCCACGTAAGTGTAGTTTGAGTCATAGTCGGTGAAGTTGTGGATCATCACCAACAGGCCAAAGAAACTGATGTAGGCCATCAATATAACTTTGCTGTAACGGATAAGTTTGTCGGTGGTCAGGGTGTTCAAGGTTTTGGCTCTCCATAGCGCTTGTCGATTATTCGGCAGCCAGGCAGAGCTTATAACGCTGTTGTTTGAATTGGTTTGTTGTTCAATTTCAAGTTGTGTATGGCAATAACTAACGGGCAAGTGCGATGTTGCACTTGCCCATATTTTTTTATCCGCGCCAGACTTGCGGGTTGACCAGATCCTGCGGGCGTTCGCCGAGCAGGGCGCTGCGCAGGTTGGCGAGGGCGCGATTGGCCATGGCTTCGCGGGTTTCATTCGTCGCCGAGCCGATGTGCGGCAGGGTCACGGCGTTACTCAACTGGAACAGCGGCGATTCGGCCAGCGGTTCTTTTTCGTAGACGTCGAGACCAGCGCCACGAATGCGTTTGTTTTGCAGGGCTTCGATCAACGCCGGTTCATCGACGACCGGGCCACGAGAGATGTTGACCAGTATCGCGTCGGGTTTCATCAAGGCCAGTTCGCGATGGCTGATGAGGTGGCGGGTCTTGTCGCTGAGCGGCACTACCAGGCAGACGAAATCGGCCTCGGCGAGCAGTTGATCGAGGCTGCGAAATTGCGCGCCGAGTTGTTCTTCGAGTTCGGTCTTGCGGCTGTTGCCACTGTAGATAATCGGCATGTTGAAACCGAAGTGGCCACGGCGGGCGACGGCGGCGCCGATGTTGCCCATGCCGACGATGCCGAGGGTTTTGCCGTGGACGTCACAGCCGAACAGTGGCGCGCCGACGCTGGCTTGCCATTGGCCGGCCTTGGTCCAGGCGTCGAGTTCGGCGACGCGGCGGGCGCTGCTCATGATCAGGGCGAAGGCGAGGTCGGCGGTGCTTTCGGTGAGCACGTCGGGGGTGTTGGTGAGCATGATCCCGCGTTCGTTGAAGTAGGCGAGGTCGTAGTTGTCGTAGCCGACGGAGACGCTTGAGACCACTTCCAGTTTTGTGGCGTTTTCCAGTTGTGCGCGGCCGAGTTTGCGGCCGACGCCGATGAGGCCGTGGGCGTGGGGCAGGGCTTCGTTGAATTGGGCGTTGATGTCGCCGGCTTTTGGATTGGGGACGATGACGTCGAATTCTTGTTGCAGGCGTTCGATCATGGGCGGGGTGATGCGGCTGAAGGCCAGGACAGTTTTTTTCATCGTTTTTGGCTCTTGTTCGGGCTTGATACCAAGCACGCTAACATTTTTGTTTTGGGGTGTCTTGGCGGCCTTTGGGCCGACCATGTTCTTGGGGTTTTGGGTGTATATCCGTTGCTTCGGGGCTGCGGCTGGCGGTTTCGCCCTTACGGCGACTCACTTTTTTACAAGCGCCTAAAAAAGTAAGCAAAAAACGCTTGCTCCTACGTGCGGCCCGCTCGCTGGGGCTCGGGGTTCCTTCGCTGCGGGATCGATCCGGGCGCAGCGTCTCCGGTTTGCTTCGCTGCACCTACTCCCGCTGTGTTTGGCTACGCCAAACGGTCGCTGCGCTCCCACGCCCGGATCAATCCCTCCACTCAGCCTTCCGACGTCGCCTTACAGATCAAGAGCTGCAGCCGAGCTAACGCTCATCCTGTTGAGTGGTGAAGAGCACGGGTGTTCGGCTTTTGATTTGCGTTGTTTGCTGCCCCTCACCCCAGCCCTCTCCCGAGGGAGAGGGAGCCGATTTTTGGGCTTTCAAAGTCTGAGTTCGACTCGGTATCGCACGTCGGCGTACCTCGCCCAAACACCGCGATCAGTCCCCTCTCCCTCTGGGAGAGGGCTAGGGTGAGGGGCTCTTGATCTGATTCAGAATTTGTATTCGACTCGGTATTTCACGTCGGCGTAACTCTGCCAAACACCACAGTCAGTCCCCTCTCCCTCTGGGAGAGGGCTAGGGTGAGGG